>JAQBQH010000199.1 GCA_028287105.1 Myxococcales bacterium | reverse complement strand
GCGTTGGTGCCGCTGATGCCGAACGACGACACGCCCGCGCGTCGCGGATGACCGTTGGCCGGCCACGCCAGCGGCTCGCTCAGGAGGCGCACCGAGCCGGGCGACCAGTCGACGTGCGGCGAGGGTGTCGCGGCGTGCAGCGTCCGCGGCAGCTGGCCATGCTGCATCGCCATCACCATCTTGATGACCCCGGCCACGCCCGCCGCCGCCTGCGTGTGGCCGAGATTCGACTTCACCGACCCGAGCCAGAGAGGCTGTTCCGGCGAATGCGCAGCGCCGTAGGTCGAGAGCAGCGCCTGCGCCTCGATCGGATCGCCCAGCTTGGTGCCCGTGCCGTGCGCTTCGACCGCGTCGACCTCGGCCGCGCCGAGGCCCGCGCTCGCGAGCGCCTGGCGGATGACGCGCTCCTGCGACGGACCGTTCGGCGCCGTCAGGCCCTGGCTGCGACCGTCCTGATTCACCGCCGAGCCGCGGATCACGGCGACGATCGGATGGCCGTTGCGCTGCGCATCCGACAGCCGCTCGAGCAGCAGCATGCCGGCGCCCTCGCTCCAGCCGGTGCCGTCGGCGTCGGCGGAAAAGGCGCGGCAGCGGCCGTCGGGGGAAAGGCCGCGCTGGCGGCTGAACTCGATGAAGGTCGCCGGCGTCGCCATCAGGGTCACGCCGCCGGCCAGCGCCAACGCGCACTCGCCGCGGCGAAGCGCCTGGCTGGCCAGGTGCAGCGCGACCAGCGACGAGCTGCACGCCGTGTCGATCGTGACGGCTGGCCCTTGCAGCCCGAGCGTGTAGGAAATCCGCCCCGACGCGACACTCGCCGCGCTGCCGAGCCCAACGTAACCCTCGTGCTCCGCGGCACCGGCGAGCCGCGTGCCATAGTCGTTGTACATGACGCCGACGAACACGCCGGTGTCGCTCCCCTGCAGCGACGCGGGCGCGATCCCCGCGCGCTCGCAGGTCTCCCAGGTGGTCTCGAGGAGCAGGCGCTGCTGCGGGTCGATCGTCAGCGCCTCGCGCGGGCTGATGCCGAAGAACGCGGGATCGAACTCGGCGGCGTCGTGCAAGAAACCGCCGTGACGCACGTAGCTCTTGCCGCGCGCGTCTCGATCTTCGTCGAAGAGCTCGTCGGTATTCCAGCCGCGGTCGGTCGGGAATTCGCCGATGGCGTCGCGCCCCTCGGCCACGAGCTGCCACAGCGCCTCGGGCGTGCGGACGCCGCCAGGGTAACGGCAGCTCATCGCCACGATCGCGATCGGCTCGTCGCTCGCGGCGCGTGTTGCCGGCAGCGCCGCCGTCGTGGCGGTCGCCGCCGTCGCCGCCGTCCTGTGGCCGATCAGGTGCCGCGCCAGCGCCGCCGCCGTCGGATGATCGAAGAGCAGCGTCGCCGGCAGGCGCAGGCCGGTCGCCGTGCCGAGCCGGTTGCGCAGCTCGACGGCCATGAGCGAATCGAGGCCCAGCTCGCGCAGCGGGCGATCGGGATCGATCGTCTCGGCGCCGAGAACAGCGGCCGCTTCGCTGCGAACCAGCGCCACGATGTCGGCCTCGGACAGCTCGGTCCGACGCCGCGCCGCCGAGCGCGTGACCTTGCGCGTGAAGCGCGCGGCCACGACGAGCGGCGCGCCGCCGAGCGCGGCATCGAACAGCGCCAGGCCCTGCTCGCTGGACAGCCCGTCGATGCCGGCGCGCGCGATGCGAGCGCGGTCGGCGTCGCCGAGATGCGCGGTCATGTTCGTCGGCTCGGTCCAGTAGCCCCAGGCCAGCGAGGTCGCCGGCAGCCCCTCGGCGCGGCGACGATGCGCGAGGGCGTCGAGGAAGCTATTGGCGGCGGCGTAGTTGGCCTGCCCGGGCCCGCCGAGCACGCCAGCCACCGAAGAGAACATCACGAACGCCGACAGGTCGAGCCCGCGCGTCAGCTCGTGCAGATGCACGGCCGCGTCGAGCTTGGGTGCGAACACGCGATCGATCTGCTCGGCCGTCAGTGCCGTGACGACGCTGTCGTCGAGCACACCGGCGGCGTGGATCACCGCGGTCAGCGGATGCTGCGCGAGGAGCGCGCCCAGCGCCGCGCGATCGGCGACATCGCACGCGGCGATCGAGACACGCGCACCCGCCGCTTCCAGATCCCGTTTGAGATCGACCGCGCCCGGCGCCGCTTCGCCGCGGCGCGACGTCAGCAGAAGCTCGGTCACGCCATGCTCGGCGACGAGATGGCGCGCGACCAGCGCGCCGAGCCCGCCGGTGCCGCCGGTGATGAGAACGGTTCCGCGGCCGCCGAGCCGCAGCGGCGCCGTAGCCTCGGCACGCGTCAGCTTGGGGGCCAAGAGACGGCCGCCCCGCAGCGCGAGCTGTGCCTCGCCGGTCGCCAGCGCCCCCGGCAGCATGGTCTCCCACGCGTCGGCATCGACGTCGAGCAGCACCAGCCGGCGCTCGGGATGCTCCGCCTGCGCCGCGCGCACGAGGCCCCACACCGCCGCGCGCGCCAGGTCGGCCACGTCCTCGTCGGCCGCGGTCGCGATCGCCCGCCGCGTCACCACGACCAGCCGGCCAGTCTGCTCGTCCGCCAGCCAGCGCTGCACGACGGCGAGCGCGCGATGCGCCGTCTCGTGCGCCGCGTCGATGAGGTCGCCGGCACAGTCGCCGAACAGCGGCACCACGACGTCGCCGTCCTGCTTCGCCCCGTCGCCGGGCGCAATCGGGCTCCAGGTCATCGCGAAGAGCGGATCCTGCTGGCCCAGCTGCTTGCGCGTCCGCAGCCCCTGCACCGATGCGACCGGGGCGCCCGCCGCGTCGGCGATCGTGACCGAGATCGTTCCCTGGTCATCGGCGGCGGCGAGGCGCACGCGCAACCGCGTCGCGCCGGTCGCGTGCAGCGTGACGCCGGTCCACGAGAACGGCAGCGCCAGCTCCCTCGTCGGATCGAGCAACCACGCGTGCAGCGCCGCGTCGAAGAGCGCCGGATGCAGGCCGAATCCGCGCGCGTCGGCGCCCTCGGGCAGCTCGACCTCGGCGTAGATCTCGTCGCCCAGGCGCCACGCGGCCGTCAGCCCCTGAAAGGTCGGGCCGTAGACCAGGCCACCGTCGGCGAGCCGCTCGTACAATCCGTCCACGTCGAGCGGCGTGGCACCGGCCGGCGGCCAGACGCGCAGGTCGACGGCGCCCGGCGGCTGCGCCGGCCCCAGCCGTCCGCTGGCGTGCCGCGTCCAATCGTCGCTTGCCTGCCCGCGCGCGAAGAGCGCCAGCGTTCGCGAGCCGTCGTCATCGGCGACGCCAATTACGAGCTGAAACTCGGCCGGCAGCGCGAGCGGCGCTTCCAGCGTCAGCTCCTCGATGCAGGCGAGGCCGAGCCCATGCCCGGCGGCCCGCGCCAGCTCGACGACCGCCGTGGCCGGCAAGAGCGCAGCGTCGAAGACGACATGATCGGCCAGCCAACCTTGCGTGGTCGCCGACAAGCGGCCGGTGAACAGCACCGTCTCGCCATCGGCGACGGCGACGCAGGCGCCGTAGAGTGGGTGATCGACCGACAGCCTGCCCGGTACGTCGGCTCGGCCGCACGTGGGTGCGTCGAGCCAGAAGCGCTGGCGCTGAAAGGCGTAGGTGGGCAGCGCCACGAGTTGCGCGCCCCACGGCGCGAAGAAGGCGTTCCAATCGACCGCGCCGCCGCGCGCATGCACCTCGCCGGCGACGGCCAGGAGCGTCGCCAGCTCCGAGCGCCCTTTGCGCAGCGCCGGCAGGAAGCTCGCACCGTCGACACAGAGGCATGCGGGGCCCATCGCCGAGAGCACGCCCGTGGGACCCAGCTCGACGAACGTGGTTACGCCGCGGCTCTCGAGCGTGCGCATGGCGTCGACGAAGCGCACCGCCTGCCGCGCGTGGCGCACCCAGTAGCCCGGCGTCGCCAGATCCGCACCCGCCGCGACCGTCGAGATGATCGGGATCGCCGGCGCCGAAAAGGACAGGCCGGCCACGACCGCAGCAAACTCGTCGAGCATGCCGTCCATGTGCGGCGAGTGAAACGCGTGGCTCACGCGCAGCCGCGTCGCCTTGCGCCCCTCTACTTCGAAGTGCCGCACGATCGCGAGCACCGCGGCTTCGTCGCCGCCGATCACCGTCGCCATCGGCCCGTTCAGCGACGCGATGTCGACGCCGCTCGTGAGGAGAGGCCGCACCTCGGCTTCGGACGCTTGCAGCGACACCATGGCACCGCCGGCGGGCAGCCCCTGCATCAGGCGACCGCGCGCTTTGACCAGCGTGCAGGCATCGGCGAGCGACAAGATCCCCGCCACGTGCGCCGCGGCGATCTCGCCGACCGAATGGCCGACCAGATAGTCGGGCCGAATGCCCCACGCCTCGAGCACCCGATAGAGGGCAACTTCGAGCGCGAACAATGCCGGCTGCGTGTTCGCCGTCTGATCGAGCAGCGCACCGTCGTCGAATGGCAGCGCGACGTCGAGCTCCGTCAACACGGCGTCGAGGGCGATGCGGAACGCGGGCAGCTGGTCGTAGAGCTCGCGGCCCATGCCGGCGCGCTGGCTGCCCTGCCCGGTGAACAGCATCGCCAGCTTGCCGTCGCCGACCGCGTGCACGTCGCCGCTGCCGAGGACGGTGCGATGCTCGAAATGCGTGCGCGCCGTCGCGAGCGTGTAGGCCACGTCGACGAGCGATAGCTCGGGACGCTGCGCCAGGTACGCGCGCAGCGCCTCCGCCTGCGCCCGCGCCGCGCCATCGCTCTTGCCCGACAGCACCAGCGGCAGCGCGGCTGGAGCCGTTGTGCGCTCGACGACCTCGGCCGCCGGCGCTTCCTCGACGAGGACGTGGGCGTTGGTGCCGCTGATGCCGAACGACGACACCCCCGCGCGTCGCGGACGATCGACCGCCGCCCACGGAGTCTGTTCGTGGAGCAGCCGCACCGTGCCGGCTGACCAATCGACATGCGGCGACGGCGACTCGGCGTGGAGCGTGCGCGGCAGCGCGCCGTGCTGCATCGCCATCACCATCTTGATGACGCCCGCCACGCCCGCCGCGGCCTGCGTGTGCCCGAGGTTCGACTTCACCGACCCGAGCCAGAGCGGCCGCTCCGCCGAATGCGCCGCGCCGTAGGTCGCGAGCAGTGCCTGCGCCTCGATCGGATCGCCGAGCGTGGTCCCGGTGCCGTGGGCCTCGACCGCGTCAACCTCGGCGGCGCCGAGGCCGGCGCTCGCCAGCGCCTGGTGAATGACGCGCTCCTGTGAAGGGCCGTGGGGCGCGGTCAACCCCTGGCTGCGGCCGTCCTGATTCACCGCCGAGCCGCGGATCACGGCGACGATCGGATGGCCGTTGCGCTGCGCGTCCGAGAGCCGCTCGAGCAGCAGCATGCCGGCGCCCTCGCTCCAGCCGGTCCCGTTCGCGCCGGCGGAGAAGGCGCGGCAGCGACCGTCGGGCGACAGCCCACGCTGGCGGCTGAACTCGATGAAGGTCGCCGGCGTCGCCATCACCGTCACGCCGCCGGCCAGCGCCATGGTGCACTCGCCGCGGCGAAGCGCCTGACTGGCCAGGTGCAGCGCCACCAGCGACGAGCTGCAGGCGGTGTCGACGGTGACGGCGGGCCCCTGCAGCCCGAGCGTGTAGGCGATCCGCCCCGACGCCACGCTGCCGGCGCTGCCGAGGGTGAGGTAGCCCTCGTGCTCCGCCGCGCCCGCGAGCCGCGCGCCGTAATCGTTGTACATGACGCCGACGAAGACGCCGGTGTCGCTGCCGTGCATGGAAGCCGGCGCGATCCCCGCCCGCTCGAAGCTCTCCCAGGAGGTCTCGAGGAGCAGCCGCTGCTGCGGATCGATCGCCAGCGCCTCGCGCGGGCTGATGCCGAAGAACGCGGGATCGAACTGGGCCGCGCCGTGCAAGAAGCCGCCATGACGCACATAGCTCTTGCCGCGCGCGTCTCGATCTTCGTCGTACAGCTCGTCGACGTTCCAGCCGCGGTCGGTCGGGAATTCTCCGATGGCGTCGCGTCCCGCGGCCACGAGCTGCCACAGCGCCTCGGGCGTATCGACGCCGCTCGGGTAGCGGCAGCTCATCGCCACGATCGCGATCGGCTCGTCGCTGGCGGCGCGCGCTGCCGGCAGCGCCGCTGTCGTCGCGGTCGCCGTCCTGTGGCCGACCAGGTGACGCGCCAGCGCTGCCGCCGTCGGATGATCGAAGAGCAGCGTCGCCGGCAGGCGCAGGCCGGTCGCCGTCTCGAGGCGGTTGCGCAGCTCGACGGCCATGAGCGAATCGAGGCCCAGCTCGCGCAGCGGGCGCTCGGCGTCGATCGCTTCGGCGCCGAGCACGCTCGCCGCTTCCGCCCGCACCAGCGCCAGGACTTCAACCTCGGAGAGCTGCGCGCCGCGGGCGGCCGCGCGGCGCGTGACCTTGCGCCGGAAGCGCGCGGCGACGACGAGCGCCGCGCCGCCGAGGGCGGCATCGAACAGCGCCAGGCCCTCCGCGGTCGACATCCCGTCGATACCGGCGCGGGCGAGGCGCGCACGATCGGCGTCACTCAAATGCGCGGTCATGGTCGTCGCCGCGCTCCAGTAACCCCAGGCGATCGAGGTCGCCGGCAGACCCGCGGCGCGGCGGCGGTGTGCGAGCGCGTCGAGGAAGCTGTTGGCGGCGGCGTAATTGGCCTGACCCGGGCTGCCCATGACACCGGCCACCGACGAAAAGAGCACGAACGCCGAGAGGTCGTGCCCGCGCGTCAGCTCGTCCAGGTGCACGGCTGCGTCGAGCTTCGGTGCGAACACGCGATCGATCTGATCGGGCGTGAGCGCCGTGACGATGCTGTCGTCGAGCACACCGGCGGCGTGGATCACCGCGGTCAGCGAATGTTGCGCGACGAGCGCGGCCAGCGCCGTGCGATCGGCGACATCACACGCGGCGATCGTGACGACCGCACCGGCCGCTTCCAGATCGCGCTTCAGCTCGGCAGTACCTGGCGCGCCTTCGCCGCGGCGCGACGTGAGCAAAAGCTCGGTCACGCCATGCTCGGCGACGAGGTGGCGCGCGACCAGGGCGCCGAGCCCGCCCGTGCCGCCGGTAATGAGGACGGTTCCCGGTCTTCCGAGCCGCAGCGGCGCGGCGCTCTCGGCGCGCGTCAGCTTCGGGGCCAACAGGCAACCGCCGCGCAGCGCCAGCTGCGCCTCGCCGGTCGCCAACGCCCCCGGCAGCATGGTCTGCCACCCGTCGGCGTCGACGTCGAGCAGCACCAGCCGGCGCTCGGGATGCTCCGCTTGCGCCGCGCGGACGAGACCCCACACCACCGCGCGCGCCAGATCGATCACGTCTTCGTCGGCCGTGGTCGCGACCGCCCGCCGCGTGACGACGACCAGCCGGCCCGTCCGCTCCTCGGCCAGCCAGTCCTGCAGCGTGGCGAGCGCGAGATGTGCCGTGTCGTGCGCCGCGGCGATCAGCTCCCCGCCCGCGCCGTCGATCAGCGACACGATCGCATCGTCGTCGCCCATGGTCGTCGCCTCGCCGGCGGCGAGCGGGCTCCAGGTCATCGCGAAGAGCGGAAGGTGCTGGCGCGACGGCGGGCGGGTCCGCAGACCTTTCACCGAGGCGACGGGTGCTCCCGCGGCGTCGGCGATCGCCACCGACAGCGTCCCCCGCTCGTCGGCGGGCGCGATGCGCACGCGCAGCCGCGACCCGCCGGCCCCGTGCAGCGTCACGCCGGTCCACGAGAACGGCAGACCGACGTCGCGGCCCGCCTCGACCAACGAGACGTGCAGCGCCGCGTCGAACAGCGCCGGATGCAGTCGGAACCCGCCGGCCTCGTCTGCCTCGGGGAGCTCGACCTCGGCGTAGAGCGCGTCGCCGGCGCGCCAGGCGGCGGTCAGGCCCTGGAACGACGGACCGTACCCAAGACCGCTCTCGGCCAGCCGCTCGTACAGACCGTCGACATCGAGCGCCGTCGCGCCGGCGGGCGGCCACACGGCGAGGTCGACCATCGCGACCGGCTGCGCCGGCCCGAGCCGGCCGCTGGCGTGGCGTGTCCACTCGCCGCCTTCGGGACGCGCGAAGAGGCTGAGCGCGCGGGCGCCGCCGTCGTCGGCGCTCCCGACCGAGAGCTGAAACTCCGCCGGCAGCGCCAGCGGCGCTTCCAGCGTCAGCTCCTCGACGCAGCCGAGGCCGAGGCGATGCGCCGCCGCCAGCGCCAGCTCGACCAGCGCCGTCGCCGGAGCAATCGCCGTGTCGAAGACGACGTGGTCGGCCAACCAGCTCTGCGTCGTCGCCGACAGGCGGCCGGTGAACAGCGCCGTCTCGCCGTCGGCGACGGCGACGCACGTGCCGAGCAGCGGGTGATCGACCGAGAGGAGGCCGGGAACGTCCGCGCGACCGATCGCAGGCGCGTCGAGCCAGAAACGCTGGCGCTGAAAGGCGTAGGTCGGCAGCGTCACCAGGCGCCCGCCCCACGGTGCGAAGAACGCGGCCCAGTCGACGCGATGGCCGCGGGCGTGCACGCCGCCGACGGTGGCCATGAGCGCCGCCAGCTCGGCACGCTCTTTTCGCAGCGCCGACAGGAAGCGCGCGCGCTCGCTGGTGAGGCAGGCGGGCCCCATCGCCGAGAGCACGCCCTGCGGGCCCAGCTCGACGAAGGTGGTCACGCCTTCGGCCTCGAGCGTGCGCATCGCGTCGACGAAGCGC
>JAQBQH010000178.1 GCA_028287105.1 Myxococcales bacterium | reverse complement strand
ACCGGCTGCATCCGGCGCTGCTGGATCGAGCGCGCGCGGGCAAGAGGGTGGTGCGGCTCAAGGCCGGCGACCCGCTGGTGTTCGGGCGCGGCGGCGAGGAGGCCGAGGAGCTGCGCGCGGCCGGCCTCGACTACGAGATTGTTCCCGGCGTCTCGTCGGCGCTGGGGGCGGCGGCGTACGCGGGGATCCCGCTGACGCATCGCGCGGTCGCGTCGTCGGTGACGCTGACGACCGGCCACGCCGGGCTGGCCGGTGCGATTCCCGACGGCACCCTCGTGCTGTTCATGGCCGGAAAGAAGCTGGCCGAGAATCTGCAGCGGCTCGTCGACGGTGGGCGGGACGCGGCGACGCCGGCGGCGTGGATCGCGGCCGCGACGACCGGGCGGCAGCGCGTCATCGTCGGCACGGTCGCCGACCTGGCGGCGCGCGTCGATGCCGCTCGCAAGGATGCCGCTCGCAACGATGCCGCACGCAACGACGTCGCGCGTAACGACGCCGCAGGTCACGGCGGCCGGGGCGACGACGACGCCCCGGCGCTGGTCTTCGTCGGCGAAGTGGTGGCGCTGCGCGAGCGGATCTCGTGGATCGAGTCGCGCCCGCTCTTCGGTCGCCGCATCGTCGTCGGCCGCGCCCGGCCGGGCCGCTCCCAGATCGCCGCGCGGCTGAGCGCGCTCGGCGCCGACGTCGTCGAGATGCCCGACGTCGGCGTGGCGCCCCCGTCGAGCTGGCAGCCGCTGGACCGCGCGCTCGTCGAGCTCTCCGCATTCACGGCGGTCGTCTTCGCCAGCGCCGAGGCGGTCACCCATGCCGTGGCTCGCCTCGCCGCGCTCCGTCTCGACGTCCGCTCGCTGCCGCCAATTCCGCTCGTCGCCGTCGGTACGCCGGCCGGCGAAGCGCTGCGCGCGCGCGGCCTCGTCCCCGCCGTCGAGACCGCCGGCGCCTGCGCCGACGCCCTCCGCGCGCACGACGCGCTCTGCCGCGGCCGCCTGCTCGTCGTCGGCGACGACGGTGGACGCCCTCAGCTCGCCGCCGAGCTGCGCTCGCTCGGCGCGGTCGTCGAATTCGCCGCCGCCTACCGCCACACCCTGCGCTGGCTGCCGGTACGCGGCGGCCACGTCGACCTGGTGATCGCCCCCAGCTCGTCGGCGGCGCTCCACCTCGGCGACGGTCCGCACGGCGCCGCGCTCCGCCCGCGCCCTTGGCTCGTCATGGGCCCGGTCTCGGAAGCGGCGGCCCAGAAGGTCGGTGTCACCAACATCGTTCGCGCCGAACACGACGACGTCGACGCTGTCGTCGCCAGGGCGGGAGAGCTTCTGCGATGACGAGCGACCTCGAAGGGCAGATCATCGTCTACACCGGTAACGGCAAGGGCAAGACCACCGCCGCGCTGGGGCTCGCCTGGCGCGCGATGGGCCGCGACCTCGGCGTCGCCGTCGTGCAGTTCATCAAAGGCAAATGGAAGACCGGCGAGCGTATCTTCGCGGAGCGCCTCCCCGCGCTCACCTTCCTCGTCATGGGGCGCGGCTTCACCTGGGACTCGGACGACTTGTCGCGCGATCGCCGCGCCGCCGAGGCCGCCTGGACCGAGGCGCGCGCGCTCATCCTCGCCGGCCAGCACGCGGTGGTGGTCCTCGACGAGCTCACCTACGTGCTCAACTACGGCTTCGTGCCGAGCGACGTCGTGATCGAGACGCTGCGCGCGCGCCCGCGCCACGTCACCGTCGCCATCACCGGTCGCAACGCGCCCGACGAGCTCCTCGCCGTCGCCGACGTCATCACCGAGATGCGCTCGGTCAGGCACCCCTTCGAAAAGGGCAAGAAGGCCGTGCCGGGGATCGACTATTGAAGATCCCGCGGCTCGTCATCGCCGGCACGGCCTCGGGCGTCGGCAAGACCACGACGTTCGTGGCGCTCGCGGCGGCCTTGCGCGCGCGCGGCCTGGTCGTCGCGGCGTTCAAGTGCGGCCCCGACTATCTCGATCCGACCTACCACGCGCGCGCGACCGGCGCGGTCAGCCACAACCTCGACGGCTGGATGATGGGCCGCGCCGCCGTCACGGCGACCTTCGCGCGCGCCACCCGCGGCGCCGACATCGCGCTCATCGAGGGGGTGATGGGTCTCTACGACGGCGCCTCGCCCGACGGCGAAGAGGGCTCGGCCGCCGAGATCGCCAAGTGGCTCGCGGCACCGGTGGTCGCGGTCGTCGACGCCAGTGGGATCGCGCGCACGCTCGCCGCCGTCGGTGTCGGCTTGCGCGCCTTCGATCCGGCCGTCGAGCTGGCGGGGCTGTTCGCCAATCGCGTCGGCTCGCGCGGCCATCTCGACCTCTTGAAGCGCGCCTGCCTGCCGCACGTCCCCGTCGTCGGCGGGCTGCCGCGCGACGAGCCGCACGCCTTCGCCGAGCGCCATCTGGGCCTCTACAGCGCCGACGCCGACCTCGTCCCCGACGCGCTCGTCCACACGTGGGGCGCGACCTTCGCCGAGTGGAACGACGTCGACGCCTTCTTGGCGCTTGCCCGTGGCGCGCCGCCAATCGAGCTGCCCGAAGACGCACAGTCCGATGCCGCGTCCGCGGTACCATCCCCATCGCCGCGCTGTCGCATTGGCCTCGCGCGCGACGCCGCATTCCACTTCTACTACGACGACAACCTGGCCCGCCTGCGTGCGCTCGGCGCCGAGCTGGTCCCGTTCTCGCCCGTCGCTGACGCCGCCCTCCCCGACATCGACGGCGTCTATCTCGGCGGCGGCTACCCCGAGGTGCACGCGGCGCGGCTGGCGGCCAACGCCTCGATGCGCGCCTCGCTGCGCAGCTTCGCCGAGCGCGGCGGCCCCATCTACGCCGAGTGCGGCGGGCTCATGTATCTCGCCGACGCCGTGCGCACGCTCGACGGCACGACCCACGCGATGGTCGGCCTCGTCCCCGGCGTCGCCATCATGCACGACAAGCTCCAGGCGCTCGGCTACGTCGAAGTCGAGACCCAGCGCCGCACCATCCTCGGCGGCGCCGGCCTGCGCATGCGCGGCCACCAGTTTCGCTATTCGACGCTCGACGGCGCCACCGCCGACGCCTACAGCGTGCGCAAACGTCGCGGTGGCGGCACCTCGCTCGAGGGTTACGGGAGCGGCGCGGTGCTCGGCTCGTACGTGCACGTGCACTGGGCCTCCAATCCGCTCGTCGCCGAAGGCCTCGTCGGCGCGTGCGTCCGCTTCCGCGAGCAGCGCCGATGACCTCGTCGATCACGCCGGTGGTCCTCGGTGCGCCGCCGTCGCTCGAGGAGAACGCGCGCCTCCTGGTGGTGCGCTTCTCGGCCGTGCATCGCACGCTGTCGTGGGCGCTCGTCGGCGGCGGGCTCGGCCTCGCGCGTGCCGTGGTCTGGCGCCACGTCTCCGACGCCGAGCTGGGCCCGTCGGTCGATCCGGCGGCGCTGCTCCTCGCGTCGCTCGAGCGGCCGGGCCTCGAGGGCGCGGTGGGCCTCCTGACCGCGCGCGATCTCGCCACCTTCGATTGCGTCACGCGCCGCGAGGGCGCGCTGGCCGCCCGCGCCGTCGCCACCGTCGGTCTCGGCAACGCGCTCGCGGCCGGCGATCCGCCCGGCCCGTTACGCGTTGGCACCATCAACGTGCTGCTGCAGCTCTCGCATGGGCTCGACGAAGGCGGCCTCGCCGAGGCGATGGCGCTCGCCGTCGAGGCGCGCACCGCGGCGGTGCTCGAGGCGCGCGTACCGAGCCGCCGCTCGAACGCCTGGGCCACCGGCACCGGCACCGACTGCGTCGTCGTCGCCGCGCCCGAGGCCGGCGAGCCGCTGCGCTGGGTCGGCAAGCACACCGTCGCTGGCGCGCTGGCCGGCTCCTGCGTGCGCGAAGCGGTGCGCCGCGGCGTGCGTCGCTGGATCGCCGACGAGGTCGCGCGCGGCGTGCAGGCGAGGATGGCATGAGCGGCGCGTCGCATGCGCTGGTGCTGCTCGGCGGGGCGCTCGCCTTCGATCTCTTCATCGGCGAGCCGCCCAGGGCGTTGCATCCGGTGGTCTGGATGGGCCGATTCTATCGCGCGCTCCGGCGCCGGGCGCCCGTGCGTCCGCTGCCGGCGTTCGCGTGGGGCCTCCTCATGGCGCTGGCCGGTCCCATCAGCTTTGCCGCTTTGGCATACGGCGGCATCCGAGCGCTGGCGCCGTGGCCGCCCTTGCAGCTCGCCCTCGAGATCTATCTCCTCAAGTCCGCCTTTGCCATCCGCGCGCTCGGCGGCGCCGCGACCGCGGTGGCCCGAGCGCTCGCCCGTGGCGACGTCGCCGGCGCGCGCACGGCGCTGCGCAGCCTCGTTTCGCGCGACGCATCGTCACTGTCGCCGTCGCTGGTAGCGGCGGCCGCGGTCGAGTCGGTGGCCGAGAACGCGTCCGACTCGTGGGTGGCACCGCTGTTCTATTTTCTCGTCGGTGGCGTGCCGGCGGCGCTGGCCTATCGCGCCTGCAACACGCTCGATGCGCTCATCGGCTATCACGGCCCGACCGAGTGGCTCGGCAAGGCGGCGGCGCGTCTCGACGATGCCGCCAATCTGCTCCCGGCACGACTGACCGCGGCGCTCCTCGTCGCCGCCAGCGCGCTCGGCGGCGCGTCGCCCGCGGGCGCGCTGCGCACCTGGCTCCGCGACGGCGCCTGCACCGAGAGCCCGAACGCCGGCCGCCCCATGGCCGCGATGGCCGGCGCGCTCGGCGTGCAGCTGGAGAAGGTCGGCCACTACCGCCTCGGCGACGGCGATGCCGCGCTCGACGCGACGTCGATCGATCGCGCGGTGACGCTCCTCTACGTCACCTGTGCGCTGGCCGCCGTCGCCGCCGCGGCCCTGCTGAGGGTGCGACATGCGACCTGAGCCGCGGTCCGAGCTGCGCGATCTGCCGCGCGCCATCCACGGCGGCGATGCGCCGCCTGGCGTCCTCGACTTCTCCACCGGCGTCTCGCCGCTGCCGCCGCCGCGCGCGATCCTCGACGCCGTTCGCACCGCCGACGTGACCCGCTATCCGCACCCGACCGCGCGCCCGCTGTGCGAGGCCATCGCCGCGCAGCAGCGCCTCGACCCCGACTGCGTCGTCGCCGGCGCCGGCTCCGTCGAGCTCATCTGGGCGCTCGCGCGCGCGTTCGGCGGCCCCGGCCGCCGCGTCGCCTTCGTCGCCCCCGCCTTTGGCGAGTACGCGCAGGCCGCGCGGGCCAGCGGCGCCGAGGTCATGGCCGGCGACGTCACCGTCGAGTGCGACCTCCTGTTCGCCGCGCGCCCGGGCAACCCGCTCGGCGACGTGCCGGTGCTCGACCGCGCGCGCGCGTCGCTCGTCGTCGTCGACGAAGCCTATCAGCCGCTCTCGCCGCTGGCGCCGGTCGCGCCGTCGGAGAGCCGGGCCGTCCTGCGCTCGCTCACCAAGGTGTTCGCCTTGCCGGGCCTGCGGCTCGGCTATCTGCTCGCGTCGCCGACGGTGGCGGCGGCGGTGCGCGCCTCCTTGCCACCGTGGAACGTCTCGCAGCCGGCCATCGCCGCCGGCCTGGCCGCCCTCGCAGAGCCGGTGGAGCCGGTGCGCGCCGCGGTCGATCGCCTGCGTGCGCGCTTGGTCGCCCGGCTGGCGGTGATCGGCGTGACGCCGCGGGCCGCCTTCGCCAGCTTCGTCGTCGTCGACGTGGGCGACGCGCGCAGCTTCACCGCGTCGATGCTGGCCGCCGGCATCCGCGTCCGCGACTGCACCAGCTTCGGGTTGCCGTCGCTGGTGCGACTCGGCGTCCGCGGCGACGAAGATCAGGAGCGCCTGGTCGCGGCCTGGCCGTCGAGGTCGCCACGATGAGCGGACGCACGATCATGATCCAGGGCACCGCCTCCTCCGTCGGCAAGAGCCTCGTCGCCACGGCGCTGTGCCGCATCTGGGCGCGCCGTGGCCTCCGCGTTGCTCCCTTCAAGGCGCAGAACATGGCGCTCAACTCGGCCGCCACGCCCGACGGCGGCGAGATTGGCCGCGCCCAATGGGCCCAGGCCGAAGCCGCGCGCGTGCGCCCGCACGTCGACATGAACCCGATCCTCCTCAAGCCCGAGACGACGTCGGCGTCGCAGGTGGTGGTGCTCGGCCGCTCGATCGGCTCGATGCACTTTCGCGAATATCATCGCAGAAAGCCGGAGCTGCGCGAGGTGGTCGGCGCCGCGCTCGATCGTTTGCGCGCCGCTTACGACCTCGTCGTCATCGAGGGCGCCGGCTCTCCCGCCGAGGTGAACTTGAAAGATCGCGACCTCGTCAACATGTGGGTGGCCGCGCGTGGCGACGCGCCCGTCGTCCTCGTCACCGACATCGAGCGGGGCGGCGCGCTGGCCGCGCTCGTCGGCACCCTCGAGCTGCTCGATCCCGACGAGCGCCGCCGCGTCGGCGCGCTGGTGGTCAACAAGTTCCGCGGCGACCCGACGCTCTTCGCCGACGGGGTCAGCTTCCTCGAAGCGCGCTGCGGCGTGCGCGTCGCCGGCGTCGTGCCGCACCTCGCCGACCACGGCATCGCGCCCGAGGACTCGCTCGACCTCGATACGACGCGCCAGCTCGCCGGCGCGCGCGACATCGCCATCGTCAAGCTGCCGCGCCTCTCCAACTTCGACGAGTTCGACGCCTTGCCGGGCGCGCGCTGGATCGATCGTCCGTCGCAGATCGGCGACGCCGCGCTCGTCATCCTGCCCGGCACCAAGTGCACCGCCGATGATCTGGCCTGGCTGCGCCGCGCCGGGCTGGCCGGCGCCCTCGTCGAGCGCGCGACCGGCGGCGGCCCCATCCTCGGGATCTGCGGCGGCTATCAGATGCTCGGCCAGCGCATCCTCGATCCCGACGGTGTCGAGTCGCGCGAGCCCGACGTCGCAGGCCTCGGCCTCTTGCCGGTGGTGACGCGCTTCGAACGCGCCAAGGTGACCGATGCGGTGCGCCTGCGCCTCGGCGACGGCGTGCCGCTCTGCGACGCCGTCGGTGGCCGCGAGGTCGCCGGCTACGAGATCCACTGCGGCCGCGTCGAGCGTCGCGGCGCGCGCCCGTTCGGCGTCGTGGTGCGCCGCGGCGACGCCATCAGTGAAGAGCCCGAAGGAGCGATCGCCGGCGCCGTCGCCGGCACGCTCGTCCACGGGCTCTTCCAGGATCCGCTGATTCAGACAGGCGTCGGTGGTCAGCCCGGCACGCGCGACCTCTACGAGGCGCTCGCCGACCACTTCGAGGCCGCGCTCGACATGGCCCACCTCGAAAAGCTGGCGGGTCTATGACGGTGGCCTCGTGATCGGCGACTTCGGCGAAGAGGCGCGCCGCGCCATCTACGACGTGATCGCCCGCCGTCGCGACATCCGCCACTTCCGCGCCGGCGCCCCGCTCGACGACGACACCTTGCGTCGCATCCTCGGCGCCGCCCACCAGGCGCCGTCGGTGGGCTACTCGCAGCCGTGGGACTTCGTGGTCGTGCGCGACGCTGCCCGTCGCGCGCGCATTCGCGACAGCTTCCTGCGCGTGCGAGCGGCCGAAGCGGCGCGCTTCCCCGCCGGCGAGCGACGCGAAAAGTATCTCGCCTACAAGCTCGAGGGCATCGTCGAGTCCGCGCTCAACCTCTGCGTCACCGTCGATCTGCGGCCCGCCGACGAAGCGGTGCTGGGCACGACGGCGCAGCCCGAGTCGCTGCGCTGGAGCGCCTGCTGCGCCGTGCAAAACCTGTGGCTCGCCGCGCGCGCCGAAGGAATCGGCGTCGGCTGGGTCAGCATCGTCGAGCCGGCCGTCCTGCGACGGGAGCTCGGGCTGCCACCCGGGATCGAGCCGGTCGCCTACCTGTGCCTGGGGGAGCCCGTCGAGTTCCGCGATCGGCCGCTGCTCGAGGAGACCGGCTGGCGCGCGCGCCGCCCCGTCGAGGAAGCGATCCACGCCGAGCAGTTCCGCAGCGCGCCGCCGTTCGCCGTCATCCGCCCGTCGCCGCCGCCGGTCGATTGCGCCGTGCCGCCGTTCGATCGCGCCAGCGCCACGGCCGCCATGGAGCATCAAGCCCGCCTCTCGAAGCCGCAGGGCGCGCTCGGACGGCTCGAAGCGCTGGCCGCCTGGTACGCCGGCGCGCGCGGCCGCTTCCCCGTCGAGCCGCCCGCTCACATCGAGCTCTACGTCTTTGCCGGCGATCACGGCGTGGTGGAGGAGGGCGTCAGCGCCTATTCGTCGGCGGTGACGGCGGCCATGGTCGGCAACTTCCTCGCCGGAGGCGCCGCCGTCAACCAGCTCGCCGCCGCCGCGGGCGTCGCGCTCACCGTCGTCGACGTCGGGGTCGCCGGCGATCTCTCGTCGCTGCCGCCGCCCGCCGAGCGGCGCGCGCGCTACCTCGCCGCCAAGGTGCGCGCCGGCACCGCTCGTCTCTCGCACGAGCCGGCGATGTCACGCGACGACGCGTCGGCCGCCCTCCACCTCGGCCACACGCTGGCACGGCGCGCGGCCGCCGCTGGCTGCGATCTCCTGTGCGCCGGCGAGATGGGCATCGGCAACAGCACCGCGGCCGCGGCGCTCCTGTGCGCGCTGGCCGGCGTCGCGCCCGTCGAGGCCGTCGGCAGCGGCACCGGCGTCGGCAGCGACATCGTGACGCACAAGGCGCGCCTCGTCGCGGCCGCGCTCGCCCGCCACTCCGCCCGTCGCGACGATCCTCTCGGCGCCCTCGCCGCGTTCGGCGGCCTCGAGATCGCCGCCATGGCCGGCCTCATGCTCGGCGGCGCCGGCGCGCGAGTGCCGGTCGTCGTCGACGGCTTCATTTCCGGCGCCGCTGCGCTCGTCGCCTGCGCGCTCGAGCCGGCCACGCGCGACTACCTGCTCCTGTCGCACCGTTCGGCGGAGCGGGGCGCCGCCGCGCTCGTCCGCGCGCTCGGCGGCGCGACGCCGCTCTTCGACCTCGGTCTGCGCCTCGGCGAAGGGACCGGCGCGGTCCTCGCCGCCGAGCTGGTCCGCCACGCCGTGCGACTACAGCGCGGCATGGCGCGCTTCTCCACGGCCGGCGTCCCCGACCGGGCTACTTCTTGACGCGCGCGATGTACTGCTTGAGCGTCTCGCGCCGCGTCTCGTCCATCTCGATGTAGCGGATGCCCATGTCCATCGGCGGCTCGCGATTGGCCCACATCACCTCGCCGCGCACCGACAGCGAGGTCGACAGCTCCGGGAAATTGATCACCAGATCGACGATGCTGCCCACTTCCTCGATGCTCGGGGTCTGGATGCAGACCCCGCCGAGCGAGATGTTCTGAATGCGGTGGTAGAGCAGGACCTCGGTGCCGGTGTAGTCGACGTACGCGCTCACCTCGTAACGAGGAAACTCGCGCGCTCGCCGTTCCTCCTCGGTCGTCATCTGCTCCTCCCCTGACGAGCGAGCTTATACCATGAAACTTTTGCCCTTTGCGACTTCACATGGAATAAGTATGAGTGCTTGGCGTTGAAGACTCGGAAGGAGTACGCATGAATCGGCTTGGCCTCGGGCTCATCGTCCTGGTGTTGGGGATGGTCGGCTGCGCCACCCTGAACGTGATTCCCGGAACCAAGGTGTCGGACACCAAAGCGAATCGCGAGATCCTCGACATCTGCGAACGCTACCGGCACGCCATGGAGGAGCGTGACGCGACGACGCTCCTGGCGCTGGCGCACCCGAACTATTACGAAGACTCAGGCACGCCGCTCGGTGGCGACGACTACGGCTACGACGGCCTCAAGGACGTGCTGACCAAGCGCCTCTCCGCGCTCAAGACGCTCCGCTACAATATCGAGTACCGCCGCGTCGACATCAACGGCCACCACGCGCAGATCGACATCCGCTACGACGCCACCTTCCAGCTCGCCACCGAGATGGGCGACCGCTGGGAGCGCAAACAGAACGACAAGCGCCTGGAGCTGGAGAACGACGGCAAGCGCTGGCTCTTCATCGCCGGGATGTAGGGAGTCAGGCGAACCGACGCCGCGACCCTTCGACGGCGGTACGTCGCGGCCACGGTAAGCAGACCGCCCGACGTGACGATCAGCGCGACGTAGGCGCGGCGGTGACGATGCGCATCGGGGCGCGCTCGTCGCCGTAGATGCAGAGGCCGTGGGCGCGCTCGCTCGGCTCGACGGCGAGGCGGACGACGTGGCGGCCGGCATGCA
>JAQBQH010000169.1 GCA_028287105.1 Myxococcales bacterium | reverse complement strand
ACGAGCGGCGACTACGACGGCGACGGCCGCCGCGATCTCGCGGTCGCGCACGGCAATGTCGACCTCTTCCTCAATCGCTCGCGCTAAAGCAGGAACAGGCTGCGGTTCGTCAGGCCCCGACGGAGGGCCAGGCGCGGCCCGGCAGCGCGGCCGACACCGGGTTGACGCGGCTCGGATCGAGCGCGCCGCGCACCAGCATGCGTAACGTCAAGAAGAGCGCGCCCGAGAGCTTGTGCGGCCCCCGCGCCCCCGCGCGCAGCTCGGCCGAGACGATGGCGCCGCTCGTGACATCATGGTGCACACGCACAATATCGTCCTCGACGACGGCCCTGCCGCCGCGCAGCTCGAGCCGACACGGCCGCCCGCCGACGCGTGCCACGACCCGCAGCCCGTCGGCGTCGCCCTCCAGCCAGGCGCCGTCCAGCCCCGGCGAGGCGTCGAAGCTGGCGCGCGATCCGAAGTAGCGCGCCTTCATGACGTAGGGTCCGCCGTCCTCGGGGCAGAAGACGTCGCAGTTGCCGCATTCGTTGCACGCGTCGGCGAAGTTGGCCCACTGCTGCGCCTTCTTCACGGTCCACGAGCCGCCCGGTACCCGCGCGAGGACGCCCGCCTCGTCGACGACGACGTCCTCGTAGTGCAGCTCCTCGAGCGGCGTCTCGATGGCGAACATGGCGTCGTTGGGGCAGACCGGCACGCACTTGTCGCACGACAGGCAGTCGAGCAGCACCAGCATCGAGCCGACCTTGCGCGGCGGTTTGCCGTTCTTGCCGGCAGCGTAGCGCGGATCGCCGGTGACGCGCGCGGTGACCTCGTGGCTGTTGAGCACGCCGGCCATGCGCACGACGCGCGCTTGCAGCTCGCCCTCATCGACGGTGACGCCCTGCTCTTCGACCTCTCCTGCGACGAGCCGCCGCGCCTCGGCCGCCTTGCCGAAGCGATTCAAGATCAGCTCGTCACGCGTGCGCGCGCCGCAGGCGACCATCGCCTCCTCGAGGTTGTCGAGGTACTTGCCGAGTCGGCCATAGCCGCCCGGCCGCAACAGATCGGTGCAGGTGGTCACCGGCACGAAGTCGCACGCCACCGCGTCGACGACGTTGTGCTGATCGATCCCACCCGAGAACGAGAGCGGCACCACCGCGCCGAACGCGGCGCGCCAGCGCTCGACGCAGTGCATGGCCAGGACGTGCAAGGGCGGCCCCGACAGGTACATCTCTTCCGACGGCAGCCACTTCTTGTGGTTTTCGACGACGAGCGTGTTGGTCATCTTGACGCCGAAGCTGCGCCCACGCGCAGCGGCCGCCTCGGTGAGCCGATGGCCGAGCGCAATCGCCTCGGTCCACTTCAAGTCTCCGTCGAAGGCCGAGCGCCGCGGCGAGAGCTCGTGATAGCCCATGCGATCGTGCAGGAGATAGAGCACCTCGTCATAGCCGAGCAGCGTCGGGTTGAGCTTGACGATCACGTCGACGCCGATCTCGTCGATGAGGTAGCGCGCGATCGCCTCGATCTCCTCGGGCGGACAGCCATGGAACGTCGAGAGCGTCACGCACTTGACCAGCTCGGGCCGGAAGTCGAGGTCGCGCAGCCGCCGGTCGGCGATGGCCGGGCGCAGCTCGTCGATGATCGACGCGACGTTCTGCGCCTGCATCAGGTAATTGCGCATCTGCGCGCTCTGCAGGCCCTCGAGATCGTAGCCGACCGAGAGCTCGAAGACCGGCTCGGCGGCGGCCGCCGCGGCACCCAGGCCGATCGGATCCAGCTCGCGCAGAATGCGCACCAGCATCCAGCCGGCCACGTACTCGCGCAGCGAGTCGGCCAGCTTCAGCTCTTGCGACCACTCGACGTTGTAACCGACGGTCGCGGCGTCGATGCACGGGCGCGGGATCTTCAGCTCGTCGAGCACCTGCACCGTCTTGAGCTCGATGACGCGCGAGCCGGCCGCCCAGGCCAGCACGATGTTCTGCGCCAGCTGCGCGTGCGGCCCTGCCGCGGGACCGATCGGTGACTGCGCGGTGTGGCCGTGCACGTCGACCGACAGATCGAGGTCCGGGCGCGGCCGCCAGATCTTGCGCAGCGGCAGATCGAAGAGCGACTGCTGCCGCGCCGGCTCGACGAGGATTCGCGCCAGCAGCTGTTCGAACGGAATCGGGCGCAACTCCGCCATGCGCCGCAGCTTACCCGAGTCTCAAGCCTCGCGCCGACTGATCCACTTCGGCACGTCGGGCGCTTTGTAGCTCGCGAAGAGGTCGAGCAGCGTTTGTGGTGCAGCTGCACAAAACAGCATGCCGGCATGATGCGGGCGCACAAATTCCTCCGCCACCTGCCGCTCCACGAGCGCGCGCAGCGGCTGCCAGAAGCCGTCCACGTCGAGGAGGCCGAGGGGCTTGCCGTGCATGCCGAGCTGCGCCCAGGTCAGCGCCTCGAAGAGCTCGTCGAGCGTCCCGAAGCCGCCCGGCAGCGCGATGAAGCCGTCCGACAGATCGTGCATGCGCTGCTTGCGAACGTGCATCGAGTCGACGATCACGAGCTGCGTCAGGTTGGCGTGAGCCAGCTCGCGGTCGACGAGCGCGCCGGGGATGACGCCGATCGCTTCGCCGCCCTCGGCCAGCACCGCGTCGGCGAGGATGCCCATGAGCCCGACGTTGCCGCCGCCGTAGACGAGCCCGATGCCGCGTCGCGCCAGGAGCGAGCCGAGGTCGCGCGCCGCCGCGGCGTAGGCGGGCGAACGGCCCTGTGACGATCCGCAGAAGACACAGATGCGCATGGCGGCACTGTACACGACCAGCGCCGTGGTGTTGAATGGCTGGCCATGCCCAAAAAGAGCGGGCGCGACGGTGGCGCCCGGCGCGCCAAATCGCGCAGCGGCGAGCTGCGTACCGTCGGCCACAACGTCGCCCGCGCCGAAGGCGTCGAGAAGGTCACCGGCGCGGCGCGCTACATCGACGACCTCGTCTTCGACGACATGCTGTACGGCGCGACGCTGCGCTCGACGGTGCCGGCCGGCCGCATCGTCGCCGTCGAAAAAGATCCGCAGTTCGACTGGACCGGCTTCGTCTTCGTCGACCACCGCGACATCACCGCGCCGGGGCGCAACGCGGTCGCGATGATCACCGAAGACCAGCCGTTTCTCGCCGTCGATCGGGTGCGTCATCAGGCGGAGCCGATCTGGCTGGTCGCCCACGCCGATCGCGCACGCCTCGCCGCCGGGCTGGCGCGCATCACGGTGCGCTACGAGAAGGAAAAGGCGCAGCTCGACTTCGAGACCGCGACCGAGGTGCTCAAGGAGATCGCGATCAAGCGCGGCGACCTCGACGCCGCCTTCGCGCGCGCCGACGTTGTCGTCGAGGGCACCTATCGCACCGGCGCGCAGGAGCAGCTCTACATCGAGACCAACGGCGTCATCGCGCAGCCGGGCGCCGGCGACCACGCCGACGGGATCACCGTGCACGGCTCGATGCAATGCCCGTACTACGTCGTGCGTGCGTTGCGCGTGCTGCTCGGACTGCCCGAGGCGAAGGTGCGCGTCGTGCAGACCACCACCGGCGGCGGCTTCGGCGGCAAGGAAGAGTACCCGTCGGTGCTGGCCGGCCACGCCGCGCTCCTGGCGCGCAAGGCGGGCAAGCCGGTCAAGATGGTCTACGAGCGCCACGAAGATCTCATCGCGACGACCAAGCGGCACCCGTCGATCATCACGCATCGCACGGCGATGAAGAAGGACGGCACCATCCTCGGCATCGACATCGACCTTCGTCTCGACGGTGGCGCCTACGTCACCTTGAGCCCGGTCGTGCTGTCGCGCGCCGCCATCCACGCCACCGGGCCCTATCGCGCCGACGCCGTGCGCATTCGCGGGCGCGTCATGATGACGCACACGCCGCCGAACGGCGCCTTCCGCGGCTTCGGCGCCCCGCAGTCGCAGTTCGCGGCCGAGGTGCACATGGACCGCATCGCGGCCGAGCTGGGGATCGAGCCCATCGCGCTGCGCCGGAAGAACCTGTTCAACACGGGCGACGTCACCGCGACCGGACAGAAGCTGCACGATTCGGTCGCCGCGCACGAGGTGCTCGACCGCGCGCTGGCGCGGCACGCGATCGCGACCAAGGCGGCGGCAAAGGCACGCGGCAAGACGGCCGCCAAAGGCGCCGTCAAAGGGGCCGTCAAAGGCGCGACGAAAAACGGGGCCGCCGCCAACGGCGCACCGCTGCGCGGGACTGGCCTCGCGCTCTTCTTCCACGGCAGCGGCTTCACCGGCGGCGGCGAAGTGAAGTTGGCGTCGAAGGCCGGCATCGCGCTCACGAAAGACGGCGTGCAGCTCCTCGTCGGCTCCACCGAGATCGGCCAGGGCACGCGCACCATGCACGCGCAGATCGTCGCCGAATCGCTCGGCATCCCCTACGACATGATCGACACCGCCGACCCCGACACCGCGCGCGTCCCCGACTCGGGCCCGACGGTGGCGTCGCGCACCTGCATGGTCGTCGGCAGGATTTTGCAGCGCGCCGCCGAGAAGCTGCGCGCCCAGCTCGGCGACTACGACGACGGCAAGAGCTTCAAAAAGCGCGCCCGCAAATTGCTCGAGGCGCGCGGCACCGTCGAGGTCATCGAAGAGTACGAGCGCCCCGGCGACATCGTCTGGAACGACACGACCTACGAAGGCGACGCCTACGGCGCCTACGCCTGGGGCGCCAATATCGCCGACATCGAGATCGATCCCATCAGCTATCAGGCGCGCTGCACCCACTTCACGGCGGTCATCGACATCGGCAAGGCGATCCACCCCATCCTCGCCGAGGGGCAGATCGAAGGCGGCACGCTGCAGGGGATCGGCTGGGCGCTCTACGAAGACGTAGTGATGCGCGACGGCAAGATGCACAACGCCTCGCTCACCAACTACATCATCCCGACCACGCTCGACACGCCGCCCATCACCGTCGAGATCGTCGAGCATCCCTACAAGAACGGCCCCTTCGGCGCCAAGGGCGTCGGCGAATGCCCCATCGACGGACCGGCCGCCGCCATCGTCAACGCCATCCGCGCCGCCACCGGCAAGCGGCTCGACGCCGTGCCTGCCACGCCCGAGCGCATCATGAAGGCCCTCGTATGAAGCTCAAGCTCCACGTCAACGGTGCCAAGCACACCGTCGAGGTCGCGCCCATGAAGCGGCTGCTCGACACGCTGCGCGAAGATCTCGCCCTCACCGGAACCAAGGAAGGCTGCGGCGAAGGCGAGTGCGGCGCCTGCACCGTGCTCATCGACGGCGCGGCGGTGAACGCCTGTCTGGTGCCGACCTGCCAGGTCGAGGGCGCCGAGGTGCGCACCGTCGAGGGGCTGGCCTCTGACGGGCGGCTGCATCGCCTGCAGCGCGCCTTTCTCGACAACGGCGCCGCCCAGTGCGGCATCTGCACGCCCGGCATGATGATGGCCGCGCTGGCGCTGCCCAAGAAGAGCTCGCTCGAGCAGATCCGCGCCGGGTTGGCCGGGAATTTGTGCAGGTGCACCGGATACATGAAAATCTATGATGCGGTCGCACAATTTCTCGCCGGAGAGAAGCGTTGATCGCCGCCGCCGATCTCACGGTGCAGCGGCCGCGCACCCTCAAGCAGGCGCTGCAGCTCCTACGCGACGCGTCGGCCGAGAATCAGCCGCTCACGCCGATGGCGGGCGGCACCGATCTATTCGTCACGCTCAACATGGGGCAGCGTCCGTCGGCGCGCTATCTCGATCTGTGGGCCATCGAGAAGCTGCGCGGCGTCGAGGCAACCGGCAAGCGCGGGCTCGTCTTCGGCGCGCTCGCCACCTACACCGATTGCATCGAGTCGAAGGCGGTTCACAAGCGGCTGCCGATCCTCGTCGACGCCGCGCGCCAGGTGGGCGGCGTGCAGATCCAGAATCGCGGCACGCTGGCCGGCAACATCGAGAACGGCTCGCCCGCCGCCGACGGCGTGCCGGTGCTCATGGCCGCCGACGCGACGGTGGTGCTGCGCAGCATCGACGGCGAGCGCCGCGTGCCGCTGGCCGCCTACTATCACGGCTATCGCAAGACCGAGCGCCGCGCCGACGAGCTGATCGTCGCGGTCGAGGTCGAGGTACCGGACGGTACCCAGCGCTTCGACAAGGTCGGCACGCGCGCCGCCCAGGCGATCTCGAAGGTGGTGATGGCGGCGGTCGGACATCGGCTCGCCTTTGGCAGCGTGGCCCCGACGGTGGTTCGCGCCCGCGCGCTCGAGGCTTACGTCGAGGCGGGCGGCCGCGACGTCGCCGAGGCGCAGCGGCTGGCGCTCGAGGACGCGCGCCCCATCGACGACGTGCGCTCGACCGCCGAATATCGCCGCCGCGTCGTCGCCAACCTGGTGGCCGCCTGGCTCGGGGGGCTCGACAAGCCGCCGCGTACCCGTTAGATCTGCCGGCATGAGCAAGCGATTCAAGGCCGCGGTCATCGGCGGTTCCGGCTACGGCGGCGCCGAGCTGATCCGCCGCCTCATCCTCCATCCCCACGTCAGCCTCGAGCGCGTCGCCTCCGTCGACTACATCGGCGAGCCGATCTCCGCGGCGCATCCCAACCTCGAGGGGCTCACCTCGCTCAAGTTCGAGGAGATGGCCGCCGAGAAGGCCGCCGAAGGCATGGACATCGTGCTGCTCGGCCTGCCGCACAAGGTGAGCGCGCACAAGGTGCCCGAGATCATGAAGACGGGCGCGCGCATCGTCGACCTGTCGGGCGACTTCCGCCTGCGCGACGCCGCCACCTACAAGAAGTACTACGGGGCGGACCACCCGTCGGCGCAGCTCCTCGACGGGACGTTCGTGTACGGGCTGCCCGAGCTCAACCGCGAGCGCATCAAGACGGCGAGGTACGTCGCGTCACCGGGCTGCTTCGCGACGACGATCGAGCTGGCGCTCCTGCCGCTGGCGAAGGCCGGCCTTCTCGAGGGCAACATCGAGATCGTCGGCATCACCGGCTCCTCGGGCGCCGGCGTGGTCCCGACGGCGACGACGCATCACCCGACGCGCGCGGTCAACCTCCGCACCTACAAGCCCCTCGAGCATCAGCACATCCCCGAGGTGACCGAGACGCTGCACTCGGCGGGCGCGCGCTCGCTGCTGTTGCGCTTCGTGCCGGTCTCGGCGCCGCTGCCGCGCGGCATCTTCGCCACCTGCTTCGCGCACGTCGACGGCAAGACGACCAAGGAGGCGGTCGCGGCCGCGTTCGCCGAGACCTACCGCGGCGAGCCGTTCGTGCGCGTGCCGCAGAAGCGGCTCCCCGAAGTGGCGGCGGTCAGCGGCTCGAACTACGTCGAGGTCGGCTTCGCCGTCGGTGCGGAGCTCGATCCCGGCACCGGCAAGCGCCTCGTCACCTGCTTCTCGGTCAGCGACAACCTCATCAAGGGCGGCGCGGGCCAGGCCATCCAGAGCATGAACATCATGCTCGGCCTCGACGAGAAGCTGACGCTCGAGGATCCCGGCTCGTGGCCGTAGGCGGCGCCGCGCAGACGATCGTCGTCAAGCTCGGCGGCGAAGTGGTCGGCGGGGCGCAGATGGCGCCGCTCGCGGCCGACGTCGGCGCGCTCGTCGCGGCGGGCAGTCGCGTCGTCGTCACGCACGGCGGCGGTCCGCAGGCGACCGCGCTGTCGAAGAAGCTCGGCATCGAGCCCAACCTCGTCGGCGGCCGTCGCGTCACCGACGCCGCCACGCTCGACGTCATGAAGATGGTCGTGGCCGGTCAGGTCAACGTCGACCTGTGCGCGCAGCTGCGCGCGGCCGGCCTCAAGCCCGTCGGTCTGCACGATATTGTGCGAGCGCACAAGAGACCGCCGCGGATCGTGTCGGGCGGCGGACCGGACCCCGTCGACTTCGGCCACGTCGGCGACGTCGATGACTTCGACCTCCCGCTCTTGGGGCGGCTGCTCGACGGCGGCTGGCTGCCGGTCGTCGCCTGCCTCGGCCACGGCCCCGACGGCGCCACCTACAACATCAACGCCGACATCGTCGCCAATCAGCTGGCCGGCGCGCTCGAAGCCGACGCGCTGGTGCTGGTCACCGGCGCGCCCGGCGTCCTCCGCGACATCAAGGATCCGTCGTCGCGCATCCCGCGTCTCACCGTCGAGGAAGGCAAGCGCGCCATCGCCGACGGCACGGTCTCGGGCGGCATGATCCCGAAGCTCGAGGAGTCGTTCGCGGCGCTCTCGCTGGGAGCGCGCGCCATCTACATCGTCTCGGGAGAGGTCGCTCGCGCGGTGCGCGAGCCGGGCTCGGTCGGCACCGTCCTCGTGCCGTAGCTACATCTTGGCGCCGACGATCTCGTAATCCTGCGCCGCGCCCCCGGTCGGAGTGAAGTGCAAGAAGATGTCGCAGGTGCCGTCGCCCATGAGGACGCCGTCGCCGGTGACGCTGCCGGTTTGATAGCCGGTCGAGTGGTCGATGTTCGCCGGCTGCTTGTCGAGCGACACCTTCGACGAGTCGAGGTTCATGCGGAGCCCGTTGGCGTTGGCGGTGCCGACGTCGGTGGTGATACCGGCGGCGAACGTGAGGAGGAACTTGCCGTCGACGGCCGGCGACACGGTCATCACGTCGGGATCGCTCTTGCCCATCGTCGAGATCTGTACGGTGTAGCTGCCGAGCAGATCCTTGCCGCCCGCGCTCGATCCGCAGCCCGATGATGCGATCGCACAATAACCCACGAGCAACATGGCGCACGTCGACTTCATGGGCGCAGCGTATTCCGCCCGCTCGACGGCGTCAACGGCACCCGCCGCAGCCGTGCCGGGCGCCCGTCCCGCCATGCTAAGCTGCCTGCCCGATGCGTCGCGCCACCGTCCTCGTCGCCGACCGAAACCCGCGCTTTCTCGAGAAGACCGCGGAGATCCTTGGCGAGGCCGGCCACGTCATGATCCCGGCCACCGACGGACAAGCGGCGCGCCTCAAGCTCACCGGCCAGCTCGACGGCATGCTCGTCCACGCCGCCCTCCCCGGCCTGTCCGGGTACGCGCTGTGCCGCCTGGCCAAGGAGAAGGACCCGACACTGCCGGTGGTCATCATGTTCTCCGCCGAGGACGAGCAGGGCGAAAACGAAGCGCGCCGCGCCGGCGCCGACAACTGGCTGGTCCGCCCGCTCAAGCGCCTCGAGCTCCTCTACGTCGTCCGCGACCTCATGTCGCTGCGCTCGACGCAGCTCAGGCAGGCGCGCACCGTCGAGGAGCGCAATCAGGCGCGCGAGGAGGCCAAGGCGTCGGTCGAGCCCGCCGGCTCCCGCTTCGTGCAGTTCGAGCTCTTCAAGCGTCTGCTCGGGATCGAGCTCAAGCGATCGCAGCGCTACGGCTTCCCGCTCTCCATCCTGCTGGCATCGCTCGACAAGGAGCTGGTCAACAGCGACCGCGATCTGCTGGCGGCGGCGGCGCGCTCGGCCATCCGCGACATCGACATCCCGGTCGCCTTCGCCGAATCGGACGTCCTGGTGGTCATGCCGCACACCGACCTCGACGGCGCCAAGCTCGTCGCCGAGCGCATTCGCAAACGCGTGCGCGCGCAGGGCGCCGGCAAGGGCGGCGGCGGCGCGACCGCGTCGGTCGGCATCGTCGCGGCCGACGGCGGGCAGCGGCTCACCTTCGCCACCCTCCTGGCGCAGGCGACCCGCGCCCAGCGCCAGGCCTCGCGCGCCGGCGGCGACCGCGTCGTCGCGGTCTGACCACCCGCGCCGCGCGGCCTCCCACGCGCGCCGCGCGGCCACCATGTAGGCAGGTCGGCGAGTAGCCAAGCGCTCGCCATCATTTTGAAAAGGGACCGTTTGACCCTTCGGGAAACGCCCCGTACACTTGACTCGATGTTACTCCGTCTTACCGCTCGCCTGCTCCCCCTCCTATCGGTAACGGCCGCGACCCTGACGGCGGTCCCCAGCGCGCATGGGTCACCGGCATCGGCGGCCGCCAGCGCCTCGGCGACGCCCATCAACCCGGCCTCGAGCTCCGTCTCTTCGGTGACCGGCGCTCCATCGAGCGCGCGCCGTACCCCGTTCATCCCGGTCTCGGAGATCCGCGCCGGCATGAAGGGCTACGGATTGACCGTGTTCCAGGGCCTCAAACCGGAGCGCTTCGACATCCGGGTCATCAGCGTGCTGCACAACTTCCTGCCCAAGCAGGACATCATCCTCGTGCAGTCCGACGATCCGCGCCTGATCCACTCCGGCATCGTCGCCGGCATGTCGGGCTCACCGATCTATATAGAAGGCCGCCTCGCCGGCGCGCTCAGCTACGGGTGGCACTTTGCCAAGGACCCGATCGCCGGCGTCACGCCAATCGAGGCGATGACCGCCGAGCTCAAGCGTCCGCTGCGCGGCCGCCTCTCGACGCCGGTCTCCGAAGCCGCCAACCAGTCGCGCAACGGCCGCGCCCTCGGCGATGAGGCCGGCCGCCGCAGCCTCGACGACATCGTCGATTCGCACCAGCGCCAGCGCGAGATCAACGACCGCTCGCCGCTGCTCGCCCGCTTGCCCCTGCCGTCCCTACCCGAAGGCGGCGAGCCGCGCCTCGTGCGCGCGTCGGTGCCGCTGTCGCTGGCCGGTTTCGGCGCCGCCGCGTTCTCCGAGCTGTCGAAGGCGTTCGAGCCGTTCCACATGATGCCGCTGCAAGCGGGCGGCGCCGGCCGTGGCGACGGCAGCGGGCCGTCGAAGTTCGAAGAGGGCGGCTCGATCGCGGTCCAGATGATCCGCGGTGACGTCAGCGCCGCGGGCACCGGCACGGTCACGCGCGTCGACGGCGACAAGGTCCTCGCCTTCGGCCACCCGATGTTCAACGTCGGCGAAATCTATCTGCCGATCGCGACCGCCGAGATCCACACGTTCATGTCGGCGCTCTCGTCTTCCTTCAAGATGGCGTCTCCGCTCAAGGAGATCGGTTCACTGATTCAGGATCGCCAGTCCGGCATCATCGGCGACACCTCGCAGCGCGCCGACATGATTCCGGTGCACGTCCGGGTCGGCGGCCCCAACCGCGCCGATCAAGACTTCCACTTCGAGGTCGTCCGCCACCGCTTCCTGACGCCGATGCTCGCCTCGACCGTCGTCGCCAACGCCGCCCAGAACGCAGCCAGCGACGTGGCCGATGCGATGATCACCGTGCGCTCCAACCTCGCCGTGCGCGGCTACAAGGCGCTCGAGCTCACCGACCACATCTACTCGCCCGACGGCGTCTCTCCCCGCACGCTCGCGTCGGCCGCGGGCCTCAAGGCGATCGGAGACATCCTGTTCAACCCCTTCGCCCCCGCCAACCTCGACCGCATCGACATCGACGTCGACGTCGACTATAAGGCCGACGTCGCCGAGATCGTCGGCGTCTCGCTCACCTCCGACGAGCTGGTGCCCGGCTCGCGGCCGAGCCTCTACGTGACGCTGCGCCCCTACGCCGGCCAGGAGTACGTCAAGTCGATCCCGCTGGACGTGCCGCGTTCGCTCGCGGGGCAGACCGTCAAGGTCGTCGTCACCGCCGGCAACCTGGCCCGCCCCGATACGGCGCCGCCCGAGAGCCTGGGCGGCCTCATCGACAACCTGCGCAAGGGCTACGCCGCCAGCGCCATCGTCGTCGGTCTGGAGACTCCCGATGAGGGCGTCACCCTACGCGGCAGCGTCATCCCCGATCTTCCGGGCTCGGTGATCGACACGCTCCGCCCTGGCGCCTCGACGCGACGTGCCGACACTTTCAAGCGCGCCTCGCGGTTCGTCGTGCCGATGCACGGCATCATGCAAGGCAAGCAGGAGATCACCGTGCGCGTGAAGGATGACCAGAGCCAGTGATGTGAGCCGGCCTCGCCCTCTTTTCCGACGCCTGATGTTCCGCCTTCGCACAATAAGCTGCCTGTCGCTATTGTGCACTTGCATCATGTCCGCCGGCGTTGCTGACGCGGGCGGCACCCGCACCTGGCGGCTCACCAGCTACAAGGATTTCGAGGAGGGCGAGGCGACCGGCGTCCTGCTCTCGTCGCTCGGCGAGGCGACCAGCGGCTTCACCGCCACCCGCGTCGACGTCAACGAGTCGGTCGTCTACGCCACCGCCGTCGCCCCCGACGGCACGGTCTACGTCGGTACCGGCGATCAGGGCACCGTCTACACCTGGCGCGGCGGCAAGCTGAAGAAGCTGGCCAAGCTCGACGCCGTCCTCGTCTCTTCACTCGCGGCCGGGCCTGCGGGCACCGTCTTCGCCGGCACGATGCCGGGCGGACGCGTCTTCGCCATCGACAAAGACGGCAAGGTGCGCGAGGTCGCCAAGCTCGACGCCGAGCATGTGTGGTCGCTCATCTTCGACGAAGCGAAACAGACCCTCTACGCCGCCACCGGCCCGACCGGCAAGCTCTTCGGCATCGACGTCTCGCGCCTCGACCGCCCCGCGGTCGGCCGTCGCGACAAGCTCCTGGCCGAGACCGGAGAGAAGCATCTCCTGTCGCTGGTGCGCGGCGACGAAGGAGCGCTCTACGCCGGCTCGGCCGATCAGGCGATCCTGTACAAGATCGTGCCCAACCCGAACGGCAGCGGCAACGCGACCATCTCGGCGCTGCACGACTTCGAAGGCGACGAGCTCCGCGCCATCGCCCGCCGCGGCAATACGCTGTACGTCGCCGTCAACGAGTTCCAGCGCTCCGGCGCGGCGGCGCCCTCGAGCTCCGGCGGACCGCTCGCACCGCGCGGCACCAAGATCGTCACGCCGCCGACGACCAGCACGACCACCACACCCGCCGCCACCTCGACGCGCGACCGCAAGGGGCGCGGCGCCATCTACCGCGTCGATCCCGACGGTCGCGTCGAGCAGCTGCACGCGCTCGGCGACGGTTACTTCACGGCGCTCAGCACCGACGGCGACGGCAACGTCTGGGCCGCCGCCGGCTCGAACGGCCGCGTCTACCTCATCCGTCCCGACCGCACCGTCATCACCGCCTTCGACCTGCCCGAGCGCCAGGTGCTCACGCTCGCTTTCGATCCCAACGTCAAGGGCGGACCGAGCGGGCTCCTCGGCACCGGCGACGCGGGCGCGCTCTATCGCGTGTCGGCCGATCCGCCCAAGGACGCGCACTACGTCTCGAAGGTGTTCGACGCGCAGTTTCCGGCGCGCTGGGGCAGCCTGCGCTGGGGCGGCCGCGGCCCGCTCGCGCTCGAGACGCGCTCCGGCAACACCTCGCACCCCGACAAGACCTGGAGCGCGTGGTCCTCGCCACAGAAGCCCGAGAAGCAGGCAGAGGGCGGCGCCGGCCGCGTGCTCTCGCCGGCGGCGCGCTACTTCCAGCTGCGCGCCACGTTCGGCGGCGCCAAGTCGATCCTGCGCGACGTCACCGTCTACTATCAGCCGCAGAACCAGCGCCAGCGCGTCACCGAGATCGTGGTCGGCGACGAGAACGCCGCGCGCCGCGTCTCGGCGGTGGCACGCAGCTCGAAGCCGCGCTCGCCCGTCGTCAAGGTGCGCTGGCGCGCCGACAATCCCGACGACGACGACCTCATCTATCGCCTCTACTATCGTGAGGAGAGCGAGACGAACTGGAAGCCGATCGGTGGCAACGAGCCGCTCACGCGCACCGATTTCGAATGGAACACCGAGTCGATCCCCGACGGCAATTACGTCATCAAGGTCATCTCCTCCGACGAGCGCTCCAATCCGCGCGAGGAGGCGCTCGAAGCGTCGCTGACCTCGACGCCGTTCCTGGTCGACAACCGCAAGCCCGAGCTGGCCGACGTCAAGGTCGCCTACCCGATGGCGTCGGGCGCGGCGCACGACAGCTTCTCGCCCATCTCGGAGCTGGCCTATTCGATCGACGGCGGCGACTGGCAGCCGATCGCGCCCAAGGACGGCATCTTCGACGACCCGCACGAGGAATTCAGCGTCAAGCTACCGTCGGGATTGGCGGCCGGCGCCCACTCGCTGGCTGTCCGCGCCGTCGACGCCGCCGACAATGTGGGGGCCGTGCAGCTCACCTTCCGCGTCAAGTAGCGGCGGGCGCAGGCATATTTTCGCACTGCATCATTTTTAATGTGCAAATGCACATTTGATCTTGACGCAGCTGCACATTAAACTTAGGTTCTTGGCCGTGGAGGAACAGACCATGGCCAAAGAGATCCCGAACTCGATTCACCCCATCCTCGCGCCGATGTTCGCGCTGGGACAGACCGCTCTGGAAGAGCTCGATCATCAGGGCGAGCGCTGGCTCGACTACGGCGCCACGCAGCTTGCGGAGTCGTTCCGCGTAGCCCGCGGTGTTCGTTCGCAGCTGATCAACGCCGCCAGCACCATGCTGGCGACGGGCGGCGAGCTCACCGCCCGCACGCTCGACGCGACGAAGGCGTGGACGACACCGTTCGCGCAGGCCGTCGCCAACGCGACGCCCAAGGTCTGAGGAATATGGCGCCTTTCGACTTCCTGTCGATCGCCGCTACGCCGATGTTTTCGGCGTGGCAGCGCGCGGCGGCCGAGATGATGACGGCCGCTGCGCGCGACCCGCGCCTCATGAAGCTGAGCGCGGGCATGATGCGCTCTCAGCTCTTGTGGGGACGGGCGTTCAACAATGCCTGGCAGGCCTCTTGGGCTCCTATCGACGCCCTGGCCGACCGAGACGGTTCCAACGTCTGATGCAATTGCACAATATCGGGGAGCAGATGTGATGCAGTCGCACAATGAGTGGCGGGATATCGGGCTGAAGCTGGCCGACGCGTTCGACGAGATGGTCGCGCACGGAGCGCGCGCACGCTTGCACGCTCAGGCCGCCTTCGCGCGTCTGATGCACGGCAAAGAGCCCATCGAGTACGTGCGCGGCCCCGCCACCCCGCATCACCTGATCCACGAAGGCCCGCTGGCGCGCCTGCTCCACTATCCGAGCGCGCGCGCCGGCGGCAGCGCCAAGCCGATCCTGCTGGTCGCCTCGCTCATCAACAAGTACTACGTGATGGATCTGCTCTCCGACCTGAGCGTCATCGCGCTGCTCAATCGGCGCGGCTTCGATGTCTATGTGCTCGACTGGAAGGCGCCGGGCGCGGCCGGTCCGTCGCTCGCCTTCACCGACTACGTCGACGGCGTCATCCCCGCCGCCGCGCGCATGGTCGGCGGAAAGCACGGCGGCGCGCTGCCCGCGGTGATCGGCTACTGCATGGGCGGCACGTTGTCGGTCATGTTCGCCGCCCGCCACCCGGACAAGCTGCGCGCGCTCTGCCTCCTCGGCACGCCCGTCGAGTTCGGCCTCTCGGGCGCGCTGGCCAAGCTGACCGACCGCCGCAGCTTCGACGCCGATCTCCTGATGGACGTCCTCGGCAACATGCCGCCGGCGATGATGCAGTCCGGCTTCAAGATGCTCAATCCGGCCGACGCCTTCAACAAGCTGATCTCGCTCATGCGCGACGCCGCCGACGGCGAGCGCGTCCGCCATTTCGTGGCGCTCGAGTCCTGGCTCGACGACAACGTCGCGTTTCCCGGCGGCGTCTACCGCGACTACATTCGCGCCCTCTATCAGGACGACAAATTGTGCAAGCGCACCATGACCATCGGCGGAACGGCCGTCGATCTCGCCAAGCTGACGGTGCCGCTGCTCAACGTGATCGCGCTGCGCGACCACATCTGCGCGCCGCCCGCCTCGCGCGCGCTCATGCCGCTGGTCGGCAGCAAGGTCGCCGAGATCATGGAGTTCGACACCGGCCACATCGGCCTCACCGCCAGCCGCCGATCGCTCGCCGAGCTGTGGCCGCGCATCGCCGATTGGATGGAGCTGCGGACGTGAGCCGGCCCGCGAGGCCGCCGTCGCGGCTACTTCTGCTTGGCCAGCTCGTCGAGCCGGCGACGCAGCTCGGACAGCTCGCGATCGCGGTCGACGTTCGACCGTGGCATCGGCGGCGCGTACTTCTGCGCCTCGCGAAAGTCGGGCACGAAGCCGCGCATGAGGTCACCGACCTGCTTCTGGTAGGTGGACGAAAGCGCGATGCCCTCGCGCAGGCTGGCGTCGAGCAGCTCGGCGCCGGTCTTGAGGTAGCCCTCGAGCCAGGTGCCCACCTTGCTGTCGTTGGTGGCGATGAGCTTGCGCAGGAACTCGACCGGCAGCATCTCGAGGTTGGTGCTCTGCTTCTGCTCGAGGATGATCTGGGTCAGGACCCGGCGCGTGATGTCCTCGTTGCCGGCGTCGACGTCGAGGACGCGCACGTTCTCGCCCTGCCGCACCAGGATCGCGATCTCCTCGAGGGTGACAGCGCGTCGCGCCAGGAGATCGTACAGGCGGCGGTTCCCGTAGCGGTGGATGAGTCGCTCGCCGTCGAACTCCTTGTAGGCCTCCGCCCGCTCCTGCGTCTCTTCGCGCGTCGGTCGGCCGCGCCGGCGCTTCGCCGTCGGCTTGGCGCCGCCCTTGGGCGGCCGTTTCGTCGGTTTTTGCGGCACCAGCTCCTCCGGGGCCGGCACACTAGCATATTGTGCAAACGCACCGCAATCTATGATGCGCGCGCACAATATGAGACGAAAGACGGCGAGGGTTAGATGAGCTCCTTCGATCCGCTCGACCTCGCCTTCCGCGCCGGCCAGGAGATGTATAAGGCCGGACTGATCGCCGTCATCAACGCGCGCCGCCAACAGCGCGGTCGCGTCCCCGTGGCCTGGCCGCAGGTCGCCGCCACCCCGTCCGACGTCTTGTGGACCGACGGCTCGGCGCGCCTCATCCGCTATCGCCGCGAGACGCCGGCGACCGCGCGCACGCCGATCCTCCTGGTCTGCTCGCTCATCAACCGCTTCTACGTCCTCGATCTGCTCGAGGAGCGCAGCGTCGTCCGCCGTCTGCTCGAGCGCGGCCACGACGTGTGGCTCCTCGACTGGGGCACGCCCGGCGACGCCGATGCCCGCCGCGGGCTCGACGACTATGCGCTGCGCCAGCTGCCGCGCGCCGCCGAGGTGGTGACCACGCAGTCGCACGCCGAGAAGCTGCACATCCTCGGCTACTGCATGGGCGGCACGCTGTCGCTCATGGCCATCGCGGCCGACCGGCTGCCCATCGCCTCGCTCGTCGCCATGGCCATGCCCGTGGCGCTGCACGACGACGGCATGCTCTCGAGCTGGAGCCGCACCCCGAACTTCGATGCGGCCGAGCTGGCCGAGGCCTACGGCAACGTTCCGCCGCACGTGCTCCAGCCGGCGTTCAAGATGCTCGACCCCGTCGGCCTGGCCACCAAGTTCGTGCACCTCGACGGCAAGGTCGAAGACGACGACTTCCTGCGCTTCTTCCTGGCGATGGAGACCTGGCTCGAGGACTCGGTCGCCTTCCCCGGCCGCGCCTTCACCGATTGGATCCAGCTCTATCGCGACGACAGCCTGGCCACCGGCAAGCTGATGTTGGGCGGCACGCGCATCGATCTGCAGCGCGTCCGCTGCCCCATCTTCAACATCGTCGCCGAGAACGACTACATCACGCCGCCCGTGTCGTCCTTGGCGCTGGAGAAGCTGGCCGGATCGACCGAGCATCGCACCGTGCGCATGCCGGGCGGTCACATCGGCCTCTCCACGGGCCGCGCCGCGCACGGCAAGCTGTGGCCGAGCGTCTCCGATTGGCTGCACGCGCATGATGCGCCCGCACAACGTCCCGTTGCCGTACATGAAGCAGTTGCACAACAGCCGGCGGCCGCACCGAGAGCAGCGGCACACCGACCTGCTGCTCCGAAGGACCTGCCGGTAGCGGCGCGCAAGGTCTCGCGCCCGCCCGATCGGCAGAAGATCGATCCACGCAAGAGGAAGCGATGAACCACCTGGCCGATTGGACCGCCTACTGGGCGCGCCGCACGCCGGAGGCGACGGCGCTGCACGAGCCGCTCAGCGGCCGCCGCTGGAGCTATTGGCACCTCGACCGCCGCGCCAACCGTCTGGCGCGCGCGCTGTCGGGCGCGCTCGGCGTCGGGCGCGGCGATCGCGTCGCCGTCCTGGCGCACAATCGCGGCGAGCACTTCGAAGCGCTCTTCGCTTGCGCGAAGCTGGGCGCCATGTTCGCGCCGCTCAATTGGCGCCTGGCGGCGGCGGAGCTCGACGCCGTCATCACGGACGCGCAGCCGCAGGTGCTCCTCTACGATCGCGCCTGCGCCGAGCTGGCGGCCGCGATCTCGGCGCCGGTCCCACATCGCGTCGCCTACGACGAAGCGTCGGCCGGTGGCCGCGCCTACGAGCAGCTGCTCGCCGCCGGCGCCGACTCCGCGCCCGATCCCATCGACGTCGATCTCGAGGACCCGGTCGTCCTCTGTTACAGCTCCGGCACTACCGGCCGCCCCAAGGGCGTCTTGATGTCGCACCGGCAGCTCGTCTTCAACTCGCTGTCGACGCACCTGGCCATCCAGCTCAATCCGACCGACTCGGCGCTCGTGTTCATGCCGCTGTTCCACACCGGCGGCCTCAACTGTCTGGCCACGCCGCTTCTGCACAACGGCGGCCGTGTCGTCATCATGCCGAGCTTCGACGCCGAGCGTTCGCTGCAGCTCGCCGCCGAGGAGCGCATCACGCTCCACATGGGCGTGCCCACCATCTTCCAGATGTGGCGCGACGCCGAATCGTTCTCGCGCGTCGACCTCTCCTCGGCGCGCACGATCCTGTGCGGCGGCGCGCCCTGTCCGCTGCCGCTCATCGACGCCTACCGCGAGCGCGGCGTCCTCTTCCGTCAGGGCTACGGCCTGACCGAGGTGGGGCCCAACTGCTTCTCGCTCACGCCCGAGGACGCATTCCGCAAGTCGGGCTCGGTCGGCTGGCCGAACTTCTACGTCTCCACCAAGATCGTCGACGACGCGGGGCAGCCGGTGGCACCGGGCGAGGTCGGCGAGCTGGCGCTGGGCGGCCCCATGGTCACGCTCGGCTACTTCCGCAACGCCGACGCCTCGGCGCAGGCATTCCGCGGTACCAAGTGGTTCCACACCGGCGATCTCGTCCGCCGCGACGACGAGGGCTACCACTACATCGTCGATCGCAAGAAGGACATGTTCATCTCGGGCGGCGAGAACGTCTACCCGGCCGAGGTGGAGCTGGCGCTGGCAGCGGTCGACGGCGTCGCCGAGTCGTGCGTCATCGCCGTGCCCGATTCGCGCTGGGGCGAAGTGGGCCGCGCCATCGTCGTGGCCGCGCCCGGCGCCGCGCTCGAAGCGGGACAGGTGCTCCAGCACCTCGTCGCCCGGCTGGCCCGCTACAAGATTCCCAAGTCGGTGGTGTTCACCGATGCACTGCCGCGAAACAGCACCGGCAAGGTGCTGCGCCAGCGGGTACGCGAGCGCTTCGGCGCCTAGGCAAGGAGGAGCCATGCAACGGTTCAGCGGGAAAGTGGCATTGATTACGGGCGGCGCGCGCGGCATCGGACGCGCCACCGCGGAAGCGTTCGCTGCCGAGGGTGCGCGTGTGATCGTCGCCGACGTAGCTGCTGACGCAGCCGAGGCTACGGCGCGCGCCCTCGGCGGTGGAGCGGTCGGCCTCGCCGTCGACGTCGGCGACCCGCAGTCGGTCAAGCAGCTGGTGGCGACGGCGCTCTCGCGTACCGAGCGCATCGACGTGCTCATCAACAACGCCGGCATCACCTGCGACGCTTCGCTCTTGAAGATGAGCGACGAAGCGTGGGACACGGTCATCGCCGTCAACCTCTCCGGCACCTTCTACATGACCCGCGAAGTCGCGCCGCACATGACCGCGCGCGGCTCGGGCGCCATCGTCAACGCGTCGTCGGTGGTGGGCGTCTACGGCAACTTCGGCCAGACCAACTATGTCGCCACCAAGTCGGGCGTCATCGGCATGACCCGCGTCTGGGCGCGCGAGCTCGGCCGCAAAGGCGTGCGCGTGAACGCCATCGCGCCCGGCTTCATCGCCACCGACATGACGGCGAAGATGCCCGAGGAGGTCCTCGACGGCATGAAGAAGAAGACGCCGCTCGGTCGCCTCGGCGCGCCCGAGGACGTGGCCAAGGCCTATCTCTTTCTCGCCTCCGACGAGGCGTCTTTCATCAACGGGCAGGTGTTGGGCGTGGACGGGGGTCTGGTCGCCGGAACGTAATGGTGGTGAAATTAATGATGCAACTGCACAACAGTCCCCGTACGTCATGGTGCGTTCGCATCATTGCGTCCATCGCGCTCCTCGTCACGATCAACGGCTGCGGTAAAGATCCGGTGGGAGGTTGCCGCATCGACGACGATTGCCCTGGCGCAGCCTGCGTCGGCGGCGTCTGCCGTCCGCTCGCCGGCGCCGATCTGAGCGGCTCCGCCGTCGACCTGGGCGCAGGCGCTGATCTGGCGACGCCCATCCCCGACGGCTGGAATCCCGACGCGCTGACTGCCACCTGCAGCTTCAACAGCGACGGTACCTTGCAGCGGGCGGAAGAGCCCTTCGTCGTCGGCCTCGGTGCGCTCTTCGCGGTCAACGCCTCCGGCACCAATGTCCCGGTCAACAACGTGCCGACGAACAACACGTGGGACTTCTCGGCGGCGGTCTCGAGCGAGGCCAAGCAGTTCGATCAGCTGGTCTCGCCGAGCGGTCAATGGTGGTCGGCCGACTTCCCCGACGCGACCTACGGCGAGCGCATCGACGACGGACAGCAGGCGTACGGTGTGTTCAAGGTCTCGGCCGACAAGCTGGAGCTCCTCGGCGTCGTCTCCGAGCAGAACAGCGTCAGCGCCACCAAGCTGAAATACGCCACCCCGATCGTGGTCCTCGAGTTCCCGATGTCACTCAACACCACCTGGACGTCGGAATCGGACGTCAGCGGGACGGCCGGCGGGTTCGCCTTCTTCGCGCACGAGAAGTATGTCTTCGCCGTCGACAAACGCGGCACGACCAAGACGCCGGCGGGCAGCTTCGACACCTTGCGTCTCAAGATGTCGTACAGCCAGCTCTACGGCGCGCTGACGACCACGCGCATCACCTATCTGCACCTGGCGGAGTGCTACGGCGCGGTCGCGCGCGTGCGCTCGAAGGACAACGAGACCTCGGCCGACTTCACGCAGGCGGCCGAGTATCGGCGGCTCGCCAATCCATGACCAACCCGATGTTGTGCGCCTGCATCAAGTCATGGGGCATGTGCCTCATGCCGTGGTGCATCTGCCTCATGGCGGCCGGCTGCGTCCATTTCCAGAAGGGCCCGTCCGAGCCCATCGCCGCCGAGGAGAGGCTGCTCCTCGGCGCCCGCGGGCAGCTGCGCGTCATCGACAAGAACCCCTCCAAGGCCACCGAGGCGGTGCTCCTCGTACACGGGTACGGATCGTCGAGCGCATCGTACGCGCCCGTGATCGACGCGCTGACCGCGCACTTCCGCGTCCTGGCCATCGACCTTCCCGGCTTCGGCAAGTCCGATCGCCGCGAGGGCGACTACTCGCCCGAGGCGCTCGCCGACGTCCTGGCCGAGGTGCTGGCGCAAAAAGGCATCGCGCGCGCGCACGTCGTCGGCCATTCGTGGGGCTCGTCGGTGGTGCTGGCCTTCGCCCGCCGCCATCCGGACAAGCTCCATCGACTCGTCGTCATCTCGGGCTGGGTCTACGACGAGCAGCTCATCCCCTTCATGCGCTGGGCGCGCATGCCGGGCGTGGGCGAGGCGCTCTACGGCACCTTCTACCGGCAGAACATCGGCGAGCGGCTCTACCTCAACTTCGTCGATCCCTCGCTCGTCACGCAGAAGGTCGTCGACGAGGTCGAGAAGCAGATGGCGCTCGAGGGCGCCGTCGCGGCGGCGCTGGCCGCCGTGCGCGGCATGCAGTTTCACCAGAGCGAAGGCGACTACCGGTCGATCACCCATCCTACGCTCCTCGTCTGGGGGCGCGAAGATCACGTGGCGCGACTGCCGTTCGGCGAGCGGCTGGCGCGCGAGATGCCGCACGCGCGGCTGGTGGTGCTGCCGCGCTGCGGCCACATTCCAATGTGGGAGTGCAGCGGCGAAACGGCGGCGGCGCTCACGGAGTTTCTGAGCGCGAAATGATGCGTTTGCAAACAACCACCAGCGCACGTTGTGCGCGCGCATCATTTCGCGGAGTCGGCGCGCTTCGCGGAATCGGCGCGCTCGGGCTCCTCGCGCTCCTCGGGCTCCTCGGGCTGACCTCCGCCGCATCCGCCGCCGAGATCGCCCCCGACGAGCAGCCGCTCAAGCCGCTCTCGATGACGCCCTCTCCGTGGAAGGACTTTCGCCTCCTGCTCGACGGCTATCTGCGCGTGCGCGGCGATGTCTGGAACGATCTCGACCTCTCGCGCGGCCCCACCCCGACGCTCAATCAGCCGATCTTTCCCACACCGGCGGCCGGCGGCAACGACCACACCGTGAGCGGGCTCGACATGCGCCTCCGCCTCGAGCCCACGCTCGAGGTCGGTCAAGCCGTGCGCGTGCACATGCGCATCGACGTCCTCGACAACGTCGGCTACGGCTCCAACCCCGACGTGCTGCCGTCGTACTCGAGCTACGCCATCGCCACGCAGAACGCGGTCTCGCCCGAGAGCGGCGTCAACGCGCTCCACGACGTCATCCGCGTCAAGCGCGCCTGGGGCGATGTGGTCCTGCCCTTCGGCGTCCTCTCGGCCGGCCGCATGGGCGCGCTCGTCTCGTGGGGCACCGGCTTCTTCGTCAACAACGGCGACTGCCTCTCCTGCGACCACGGCGACTCGGGCGATCGCATCGCGCTCACCGTCCCGATCCTCAACCACTACGTCACGGCGATGTACGAGCTCTCCGCCAGCGGACCCTACGTCACGCCTTCCGCGCAGCCGATCGACGTCGAGCGCCGCTCGCAGGTGAACACCTTCGCGCTGTCGGTGGCGCGCGTCGATTCCCCCGAAGCGCAGCGCCGCAAGCTGCGCGCCGGCCGCACGCTCCTGCAATACGGCCTCCTCGCTTCCTACCGCGAACAACAGCTCGATGCCCCCGCATGGACCCAGCCAGGCGGCCTCGTGCGCAGCTACGCGGCGGGCGACTTCGTTGCGCGCGACCTGCAAAGCTTCGCCGGGGACGCCTGGCTGCTCATTCACGCCGGCGGCTTTCGCGCGGAGCTCGAGCTCGCGACCGTCGTCGGCCGCATCGGCGACGCCACCAACGCCCCCGGCGTCTCGTTACGCACCGCCGTGACCGCCACGCAGCTCGGCGGCGTCGCCTCGCTCGCCTATCGCTTCCGCCTCCCGTTCGCCATCCGCGTCGAGGTCGGCGCCGCGTCCGGCGACGATGCGCCCGGCTTCGGCGTCGCGACCAACGGCATCCTCTCGCCGCGCAAGGGCGACCTCGACGGCGCGCAGCTGCACCCGCCCGGCGACATGACGCTCGACAACTTCAAGTTCCATCCCGACTACCACGTCGATCTGATCCTGTGGCGACGCATCATCGGCGCCGTCACCGACGGCGTCTATATCCGCCCGTCGCTGCGCTTCGGCCCCTTCGGCTCGGTCAACAACAACGTTTGGCTGGAGGCGGCGTTCATCGAATCGAGCGCCATCTTCGCCACGTCGACCCCCGGACAGGCGACGCACCTCGGCGAGGAGATCGATCTGTCGCTTCGTTACAGGTACGAGCCGGCCTTCGAGGTCGGCATCCAATACGGCGTCTTCGTACCGGGCGCCGGGTTTCGCAACCTCGAGCTGAACCTCGACCCTCACCCGGCGCAGGCGCTCGAGGTCGTGCTGGCGTATCGTTTGTAGGAGTGAAGATGGGCGCTCGCACTTTTTCCACGTTATGCACGCTCGCTGCGCTCGGCGCAGGCGGCTGCTTTGGCTCGAACGCCTCGCCCGACGGCGGCGGCGATGACGCCGCCTATGGTGTCGCGCCCGACCTCGGGCCGATCTGTACTGGCAACAACGACGGCGTCATCTCGAACGACGAGCTCTCGTTCCCCGTCGGCGTCAGCGTCAACTATCTCGGCAACCCGGCCGGCACCACCGTCAAGGTCTCGCCCGACGGCACGCTCACGGCGGCCGGACCCGAGTGGGATTTCACCTCGACCGCCGGCGACGTACACAAGCTGACGATCGAGCCCATCGCCGGCAAATGGTTCGCGGCGTCGTTCCCGACCGCGAGCTATGCGACGACGACCGACCTCGCCACGAACACGCTCGGCATCTTTCGCGTCACGCCCGACGCGCTGCTCATCCTCGGGTACGCGTCGGAGGCGCCCAACCAGACGCTGCTCGTGTACGATCAACCGGTCATCTCGTTCCGCTTCCCCGCCAGCGTCGGGCAGTCATGGATCTCGGCCGCGCACGTGGTGAACGGCACGCTCAACGGCATGCCGTACGCCGGGCTCGACACGTACAAGATCTCCGTCGACGCGCGCGGCAAGGCGGTGCTGCCCTTTCTCTCCTTCGACAACACCCTGCGCGTCCACGTCGACCTGACCTCGACGGTGCCGGGCGGCCTCTCGCTCAACCGGATCCAGTATCTCTTCTTCCACGAGTGCTACGGAGAGCTCGGTCGCATGGTCTCGGTCCCCAACGAGCCCAACGAGACCTTCACGGATGCCGGCGAATTTCGTCGGCTAGCCCTCTGAAATTCTGCGCAGTGTTGCAGCTTGTATGCACTTTTCCTTCATAAGGGAATTCTTTAGAATTTTCAATACGATCGCCGCTTGACAGCTCGGCAGACGAGGCGCACGTTCCCCGCATCACGCCATGAGAACGGCGCGAACGAGGGGTACAACGATGAGCGTAGCAAGCGGTGATCTCGGTGAAGTGACGGGTGGACACGTCAAGATCGGTTCGGAGTCGCACGTCGGACGCAACGTCGCCATCGGAGCGGCCCTGGTGGCGCTCGCCGGCGGGATCATCGGCTTCACCACCTACTCCAACAAGCAGGACGGAGAGCGGCTGGCGAAGCTCGAGGCGTTCCGCGGCGCGTACGCCGAGAAGTGCGACGCGCAGTCGTTCCGCGGCGAGGCCTCGTCGATGCTGAAGGACAGCTACCTGCGCACCGACCGGCTGCAGGCCGCCGTCGACAAGCAGCACGCTGCGCTCCGCTCGGGCGCACCTTGCGACGAGATCGCGCGCGCGCTCCGGCAGGCCGACTTCCCGATGTCGACCCCGACGACGGCCCAGCAGTAGCGAACGATTTGGTGCAGCAGCCGGGCGCCGCCGCGCCAGACGCGAGACCATCCGCGCTTACGGCTGCTGCACCTGCAGTGCCGTCACGATCATGCGTGACGCGCGCGAGCGATTGAGCGTGTAGAAGTGCACGCCGGGCGCGCCGTTGGCCAGCAGATCGGCCGCCTGCAAGGTCGCGTGGGCGACGCCGAGCTGTAGCACCGCCTCGGGATCGTCTTTGCGCTTCTCGAGCGCGAGGCGCAGGCGCATCGGAACCGTCGCGCCGCACATCCGCGTGATGCGATCGATCTGGGCGATGTTGGTGATGGGCATGAGGCCCGGCACGATCGGCACGGTGATGCCCGCCTTGCGCGCGCGCTCGACGAAGTGGAAGTAGAACGCATTGTCGAAGAAGAGCTGCGTGATGAGGAACTGCGCGCCCGCTTCGACCTTGGCTTTGGTACGCGCGATGTCGTCGTCGAGGCCGCCCGACTCGAGGTGCGCCTCGGGGTAGCAGGCGCCGCCGACGCAGAAGTCGTGGCCGCGCTCGCGAATGAACTGCATGAGCTCGTTGCCGTGCGCGAAGCCGTCGGGCGCCGGCGTGAAGGTCGTCTGATCCTTCGGCGGATCGCCGCGCAGCGCCAGGACGTTGTCCATACCGGCGGCGCGGAAGCGGTCGAGGATCTCGGCCAGCTCCGCGCGGCTGTGGCCGACGCAGGTGAGGTGCGCCATCGCTTCGATGCCGGTCTCCCGCTTGATCGTGGTCGTCAGCTCGAGCGTGAGCTGGCGCGTCGATCCGCCGGCGCCGTACGTGACGGAGACGAAGCCGGGAGCGAGGTCGGCGAGCTCGCGCAGCGTGGTGAAGAGCTGCGCCACGCCCTCTTCGCTCTTCGGCGGAAAGAACTCGAAGGAGAAGCTGGGCGGTCCTTGTTGTAGTCGATCGGCGATGCGCATGAAGCGCGTATCATGACCATAAAAAAAGGCTGGCGTCGATCGGCCGCAGGGGGGTACAGCGCGATCGACGCCAGCCAGAGGGTCGGTGCAATGCGCGCTGCAGGGGGGTACAGCGAGCCTTACGTTCCGACTGGATTTGTTTTGGTGCGCAACACGGAGGAGTCAAGTGGCCATTGAAATTTTCCAGACCGAAGTAGGCTTGATGAGCAATTTCAATGAGTTGATTGCTGATAACAACCTTCTAGAGTGCGCGGTGGTCGACCCCGCGTTCGAGGTCGATCGACTGTTGCGCGAGGCCAAGACGCGCGGTTGGAAGATCACCACGATCCTCGTCACGCACACGCACCACGATCACATCGACGGCGTCGCGGACATGGTGAAGGCGACCGGGGCGCGCGTCTACGTCGGGGCCGGCGAGGTGGAGACGCTCAAGCGCGCGGCACCGATGGCCGACATCGTGGGCCTCGAAGGGGGCGAGGAGATCGCGATCGGCGGTCTGACGATCGAGGCGCTGCCGACACCGGGGCACACGGTGGCCGGCACCAGCTACATCGTCGAGGGCAACGTGTTCACCGGCGATACGCTGTTCATCGGCGGCTGCGGGCGGACCGATTTCCCCGGCGGGGATGCGCCGACATTATGGCGGAGCCTGCAGCGGCTGGCGGCGCTGCCGGAGGAGACGCGCGTTTATCCCGGCCACGACTACGGGCAGACGCCGACGTCGACGATCGGCTGGGAGAAGAGCGCGAACCCGTATCTGTTGTGCAAGAGCGAGGAGGAGTTCGTGGCGCTGCGCACGGGCAAGAACGCGCCGCGGCCGCAGAAGCGCGCGAAGTAGCGAGACGGCGCGCGCGGTTGCGAGAGCACGCCTTCGTCGGACGATCACTTGAGCGGATATTGCACGCACGGCTCGATCGCGGTGCCGTCGACACGCTTGGCGCAGACACGAAACAGCGACGGTAGGACCTCGACCATGACGTAGTTGTGATCGTTGACGAAGGTGGCGACGCGCGCTGCGCACGGGCGCCGGCCGGGGACGCCGCAGCGCGCGGCGCGCAGCTC
>JAQBQH010000151.1 GCA_028287105.1 Myxococcales bacterium | reverse complement strand
GCGACTACCGGCTGAGGGAGCTCGGGCCGGATCGGACGCTGCTCGTCTACCGTACCTACGTCGACAGCGGGCTCAAGGTGCCACAGTCCATCCAGTCGTACATGCAGCGCCGCTCGATCCCCGACCTTTTGCGGGCTATCAAGAAGCGCGTCGAGAGCGGCGGCACCTGGAAGCAGTAGGGCGTAACCGTCCGATCGGCGACGTACAGCGCGGTAAGCCTTCCACGGCGCCGTTGCTCGACTAGCGCCTCACGCCGGGACGTAGGTCAGCCGGACCACGTCCTCGCCGATGCGGTCCGTGGCGACGAGGCGCAGCGGCGGCGCGCGCCGGCGAAGTAGGGCTTGCCGCCGCCGAGCACGTAGGGCCTGAAGCAGAGCGGGTACTCGTCGATCAGCGCGCTGCGGCCGCCGCAAGCTCGGGCGCCGCGACGTCGAGCTCTCCGTCGACCTCGACGCGTCCGTGCGCGATCTGAAGGCGACGGTCCGATGTGGAAATTGGGGGCGCAGCGCGTCTTCCGGTCGTTGCGGCCTCTCTCGAGGTGCGCCGTCTAACTAACTTAATCGACGAACCATCGTTTCAGGTCACGCAGGAAATGCTCAAGCACAGAGAAGCTCTCCGCAGAAGTGCATGTGCGTGACCACGCAATGGGCATGTAGTCCGTTTCCCGAAATTCGAACCTGAGGGTCTCGTTCTTTGCTTCGATCCGGAGAACATCGTTTCGCCTCTCGAAGCTCTCTCGGTTCTTGCTGAGCAACAAGGCAGCGTGCGATGTCGTCGCGAAAAGGCGATCTGCATATTTTGAGGCGGCGATGCTCTCGACGAGTTCCAACATGGGTCGGACCCTCCAGCGGTGCTCGGTGATGAGGTCGCGATAGAACTCTGCTATCTCTGTCCAGCGGCGCGGCACGCAGGTTCTCCTAGCGGACGGGGGTATAGCACGAGCATTACACAGCCTTCTCAATCTGGCGCGCGTGCCGGTTGTCGACGGCACCGTGACCGCTATCCATTCGAGAATGCTGCCGTCAGGGAGGAGCCAGCGCACGCGCACGCCACCGCCGGCCTTGAACCGATGTCTTCGCCTTGGTGCCCTGCGCGCATGGGAAACCGGCCAGAGTGTCCGGAACCGCTTGAACTCCTCCCGGATTGCCCAACGCGGCTTGGGCGCATCGATCTGTTTGTCGCCCTTTTCGAGAGACTAATCGCCGCAGATTGAAGCTTTGTACTGGTCTGGGCTCCTGTTTCAATGCCCGCGGTCTTAGGGGCATCCTTGTTCGCTTCACCCTCGCGGTCGTGTAGCTTGTCCGTGACGTGATCGGCGACCGCCTCGGCCGCCTGTTCGACAGGCTCGCCCGCTGGAGCGCTGGCGGCAGTCCAGCATCGATGGTCTGCGGGACGCGTCGTCACGACCGAAGCAAACGACGCGGACGTCATCAGCGCGCGAAGCCGTCGTCATCGCGCTGAGACAAACGCGGATGACCAGCGCGCTCATCGCACGCCGGCTGAGAATGCCGGCAGCCACGGTAAAGCGCATCGCGGCCAGAGCCGGACTGAATCGGATCAAAGCGCTCGAGCCCAAGGAGCCGGTCGTGCGCTACGAACGCAGTCGTGCCGGCGAGCTCATCCATTTCGACGTGAAGAAGCTCGGGCGTATCGGCAGGCCTGGCCATCGCGTGCACGGCGATCGAACGACCCGAGTACGCGGCATCGGCTGGGAATTCGTGCACGTGTGCATCGACGATGCGACTCGACTGGCGTACGTCGAAGTGCTCGGCGACGAGCGTGGCGTGACCGCGGCGGCGTTTCTGCACCGAGCCGCAGCGTGGTATCGCAAGCACGGAATTACCGTCGAGCGCGTCATGACCGACAACGGCTCCGGCTACGTCTCACTCGAATTCCGTCGAGCCTGCGCCGAGCTCGCCGCTCGCCACATCCGCACCAGGCCCTATCGCCTGAAGACGAACGGGAAAGCCGAGCGCTTCATACAGACGCTGCTGCGAGAATGGGCATACGCGCTGCCGTACGACACATCAGACGGACGCACGAAGGCGCTTCGGCGCTGGCTCAGCTTCTACAACCGCCATCGCCCTCACAGCAGCTTGAACGGTAAGAGTCCGTGGGAGAGATTAAGAATCGGCCCGCTGAATAACGTGGTGAGCCTTCACAGCTAGAGCGGCCGGACGAGGATGCCGAAGGTGACTCGATGGTCGGAGCCCGAGAAGGTGAGGCTTTCGTGTCCGCTGAAGCGGAACCATTGTGGCTCGTAGGCGACCTGCACCGCGAAGCGCGCCGTCAGCCACCCTGTGAGCTCGGCGATGGCGCCAACCCAGTCCTCGGTCCGTGCGTCCTGGAGCGTCTGATGGCCGCCCACGGCGGTGAGCCCGATGCCGAAGCGGCGAGCCAGCCATAGCTCGGCGCCGCCCTCGGCCGATCCGCCACCGTCGAGCACGTAGCCCTCGGCCGTGAGCGCCAGCTTGCGCCCCACGATCCCGAAGACGTGCAGACCGACGGTGCCCCAGAAGGGCACATCGAAGCTCGGGCTGGTGCCGGCCGGGGAGAGGCTGCGCGTCGGATCGATATGCCAGGAGAGGCGGATGCGCAGGGTATGCCAGCGCACGCCTAGGCTGAGCGCGATGGGCAGCTCGATCGCGCTCTGCGTATTGGGGATGTCGTAGCTGGTCGCACGCACAGCGAACCCAACGCTGCCGTACAGCGTCTGATGGGGACCGAAGTAGCCAAATAGGTCAAAGCCGACCCGCCCGAACGTGGACGAGACGCGATCGAGCGACTGCGTCGGATAGTCGGTGCGCGACCCGCCGCCGCCGCCGTACAGCGTAAATCCGCCGGCCCGCTGCAGATAGGCCTGCAGCGACGGTGGCGCGTCGTCGTCGATCACCGGCAGGAAGAAGACGGTGGCGCTGGCGTCGGCGCTGCCGGCGATCCGATCCGTGGCCAGCGCGGGGGCGTTCCAGCTCGTCGAGATGACGGTGCCGCTGACGCTGAATTCGGTCGCGAGGGGCTGGTTCGAC
>JAQBQH010000150.1 GCA_028287105.1 Myxococcales bacterium | reverse complement strand
GGCGCCCGGGGCAGCGTCGGCGCCCGGGGCAACGTCAGCCCCCGCGTCCGCTGCGGCGCCGCGCGATGCGCCGGTCATGAAGCTGCCGCCGTCGCGGGTGCACCGCACCCAGCACGGCCTGCTCTCGATCAACGCCATCCCGTGGGCCAATCTGTACGTCGACGGCCACGCCGCCGGCCACACGCCGCGCCGTCGCGTGCCGCTCGAGGTCGGCCGCCACCAGCTGCGCCTGGTCAACCAGGCCGGTGAAGCGCGCACGCGCACCGTCGAGATCGCGCCCAACCGCGAAACGACGCTGACGATCGTCTTCAGCGAGCCTTAGGCACGGGCGGCGGCCGCGCGCCGCCCCGCAGGCTGGCCACGTCGATCTGATAGCGCTTGATGAGCCTGAACAGCCAGGCGGCGTCGACGTCGGCCGCGCGCGCCGCCTTGGTCACATTGCCCGACGCGCGCTCGACGATGCCGATGATGAAGCGGCGCTCGAACTCCTCGACGGCGCGCGCCTTGGCCACCTTGTACGGCTCCTCACCACCGAGCGCGCGCGCCTCGACGTTTTCGTCGCCGAGCGCCGCCGGCCCCAGGACGACCGCGCGCTGTACGACGTTGCGTAGCTCGCGCACGTTGCCGGCCCAGTGGCGCGCGCGCAAGGCGGCGAGCAGCCGCTCGTCGAGCTCCAGGCTGGCGCCGCCGATCTCGTCGAGCGCGCCCTGCACGAGCAGCGGCAGATCGTCGGGGCGCTCGCGCAAGGGCGGCAGGCGCAGCTTGACCACCGCCAGGCGGAAGTAGAGATCTTCGCGAAACAGCCGCTGGTTGCACATGCGCGCCAGATCCTGATGCGTCGCCGCGATCACGCGGACGTCGACCTTGCGCCAGTCGTTGCCGCCGAGCCGCTTGACCGTGCGCGCCTCGATCGCGCGCAGGAGCTTGGACTGCACCGCCGGCGACAGCTCCGCCACCTCGTCGAGGAAGATGGTGCCGCCGTCGGCCTCCTCGAAGGCGCCGGCGCGCGTCGAGTCGGCGCCGGTGAAGGCGCCGCGCTCGTGGCCGAAGAGCTCGGCGTCGATCAGCGAATCGGGCAGCCCGCCGCAGTCGACGACGACGAACGGACGCTCGCGCCGCGCCGAGTGGCGATGGATCTCCGACGCCGCCAGATCCTTGCCGGTGCCGGTCTCCCCCGAGAGCAGCACGGTCACGTCGCTGTCGGCGACCTGCTGCAGCTCCTGATAGAGCCGGCGCATCGCCGCGCTCTGTCCGACGAGCGCGCCGAAGCGATCGGAGGTCGAGAGCGGCAGATCCTGCGCCTCCTTCTGCACCTCGAAGAGCACCTCGACGTCGCCCAGCTGCAGCTTGGCCTTGGGCGGCAGATAGACCGAGCGCACGCGCATGCCGCCGACCCAGGTGCCGTTGGTCGAGTCGAGATCGCTCAACAGGAAGCCGCGCGCGTCCAGCTCGATGCGCGCGTGAAAGCGCGACACCGTGGGATCGGCGACGACGAGGCCGTTGCCGGGATGGCTGCCGATGGTCACCGAGTCGTCGACGGAGCGGCAGACCAGCGCACCCTTGCCGCGGCCGACGGTGAGCCGATAGACCCGGCGGCGCAGCCCCTCGACGCGGCCGCCGCGCTGCACCGCCATCGTGTGAACCGTTTCGTTCTCTGCCACGGCGCGATTATGACGGAGATCCCCCCCGCTCGTCTCCCCGGATCGGCGTTCAGTATGAATTGGTGGCGCCGTGATCGGCGCGATCGATGACGTGGGGTTGGAGCTAGCGGCCCGAGGCCGGCAGGTTCGGCAGCGTGTAGCGATGCAGCAGATGGCGCAGCGACGAGCGCGGCAGCCCGAGCGCGCGCGCGCAGCGGGTCAGCTCGTAGCCCGACTCCTCCCACGCGCGCGACACCGCTTCCTTACTGCGGTTGTCGCCGGCGAGAAATGGCCGCCCCTGGTGCGGCGGTGCGTGCGACGCGCGCAGCTGCGCGGCGTACTGCGCCAGCTCTGCGAACTTCGGGCTGACGAGCCAGCCCTGAAACGTGCTGCGCGGAACTCCCAACAGTGCGGTCGCGCGAACGATGATGCCGTTGGCGTCGACGAGAGCCTGACGGATGGCTTCTTCGGACGGATACTTACGCTCGGTCATACCTGTGCTCCTGCAACGATTGTGTGACGCGCGCTCGGGCCCCATGGGCGAATGAGCGGTCGCGATGCACTCCTCTGGAAAAGCGGGACGTCGAGAGCTAGGCGATCGGCGGGGAATTCTTGGGAGCGACGAGCAGGAGCTCGAGCGGCCGCGGTGGGCCAATCTCGGTCGTGACGCGCTCGGCGAAGGAAAGCGTAGCCTGGGCGGTGAGCGTGCGGAGGAACGCGTGCGCAGGCACGCATTCGTCGTCAGGGTCGTCATCGTCGGCGTCGTCGTCCGCGTCGGAGGCGAAGCGCGCTTTGGGAATTTCGTCGACGGTCGAGGGCGGACCGACGCCGTCGATCCCGAGAAACGAGAACTCGCCGGAGCTCGATGGATCGAGGCACTCGGGACGCGTGTAGCCCGCCGACTGCGCCAGCATCGCGATCAGCGCGATCGCCAAAGCGAGCGCACGCACGGCGATGCGTCGGCTCACCGCAGGATCGCGTGAAGGGCGCATCGGCGTCAGTTTAGGCTACCGACCCGATGGCGGCAAGTCGGCAGGCTAGACGGCCAACGCCACCGGCGCGCCGTTCGACCGCGCGGGCGGCTCGAGACCGGCCAGGATGGCGGCGAAGCGGGCCGGGCTGCAGCGACGGTGGAGCAGCAGCGGTTTGCCGCTTTTGCGCGCCAGACGTCGCGCCTGCTGCACCGCACCATGGCTGTTCACATCGGTCACGACGATCAGGAGGCCGGCGCCGCGAATGAGCTCCGCCAGGGTCGCGCTGCCGCGCCCGCCGACATGGCCCGAGTGGAACGCCAGTGAATGGCCGGCGCGCGCGGCGAGGTCGCGGTAGTCCGCCTCGTTGCGTTCGACGCCACCTACGATTCCGATGCGCATGGCTCCTTCTCTCCGCGCCCTAAAAACAAAAGAGCCCGCCGACGGACGCGCGTCGGCGGGCTCTCGGGACTCATCGAGTCGGCGCTAGCGGCGCGCGCTCGGCGATCCCGCACCCGCGGGACCGCGACAACAACCGACCGTGAAGCGCGCGCTCTTCATCTGCTGTACGAGACTAATATCCGTTTTAACGGATGAGCTGTCAAGGCCTGGCCGTCGCTTTCTTGGGAGAAGGGCGCCCTACTCCGCCAGCGCGGCGTCGATCGCGGCGCGCAGCTCCTTGGCATCGGGCGCGACGTTCGAAGCAAAGGCCTGGCGCACGGCGCCGTCCTTGCCGACGAGGTACTTGTGAAAGTTCCACTTCGGCTCGCCGTGCTGCGCGCTCAGCGCGCGGTAGACCGCCGACTGGCCCGCGCCCTTGGTGGCGACCTTCTCGAACATGGGAAACTTCACGCCGTAGTTCTTCTGGCAGAAATTCTGGATCTGTTCGGCCGAGCCCGGCTCCTGCCCGCCGAAGTCGTTCGACGGGAAGCCCAGGATCTCGAGCCCCTTGCCGGCATATTCCTCGTACAGCTTCTCGAGCCCGGCGTATTGCGGCGTGAAGCCGCACTCGGAAGCGACGTTGACCACGAGCGCGACCTTGCCCTTGTAGGCGCCGAGCGGCTGCGACTTTCCCGCGAGCGTGTTGACGGTGAGATCGTAGAGCGACATGAGGTCTCCTTGGCGTGGATGCGGCGTTAGTGTGCCATGCACGCCGAGGCGAGCGCGGCGCAGCTCTTGAGGACGCACATCTTGCACGAGAACGATCCCGGTCGACGGCACGGTGCGTCGGCATCGCCGGCGGCGGCGCAGGCGGGGATGACGCACGCCTGCATCGACTCGTAGAACGGGCGAGCCGCGGCGGCGAGACGGGCGGCGCAGGCAGCGGCGCAGGCCTCGGTCGCCGGTTGCGCGCAGGCGTCGACGCAGCTTCCGAGTGACGAGCAGCTGAGCGAGGATCGCGCCGGCGTGTCGGCGACGACGCGCGGGGCGGTCGAAATCGCGGGCGAGGCGGCGCGCGTTGGCGGGGCGAGCTCGACCGCCGCGCTTCCTCGGTCTGCCTTGCAGCCGGCGACGACAACCAGAATCAACATCGCGGCGGCGCGCATGATCGGAGACCTTAGCATTGACACGCGGCGGTGCACCCGCCATCGTCGCCGCGATGCCCACCGACGGCAACGTCATTCGTTTCGGAATCCTCGGCGCCGCCCGCATCGCGCCCCTCGCGCTCATCCGCCCCGCCACGCACGTCGCCGAAGCGCGCGTCGTCGCCGTCGCCGCCCGCGATGGCGCCCGCGCCACCGCCTTCGCACGCGCGCACGGCATCCCGCGCGCGCACGACTCGTACGAGGCGCTCCTCGCCGATCCCGAGGTCGACGCCGTCTACAACCCGCTGCCGAACGCCCTGCATGGCCGCTGGACGCGCGCCGCGCTCCGAGCCGGCAAGCACGTCCTCTGCGAAAAGCCGTTCACCGCCAACGCCGACGAAGCGACCGAGGTCGCCCGCGCCGCCACCGACAGCGGCCTCGTCGTCATGGAGGCGTTCCACTACCGCTACCACCCGGTCGCGATTCGGATGCGCGAGATTGTCGACTCCGGCGAGCTCGGCACCCTCGAGCGCGTCGAAACTGCGCTCTGCTTCCCGCTGCCCCGCTTCTCCGACATCCGCTACAACTGGGCGCTCGCCGGCGGCGCCACCATGGACGCCGGCTGCTACGCGGTGCACATGGCGCGCCTCCTCGGTCGCGAAGAGCCCGAGGTCGTCTCGGCGACGCCCAAGCGCCGCGACGCCAACATCGATCGCGCGATGACGGCCGAGCTGCGCTTCCCGAGCGGCCACACCGGCCAGGTGCGCTGCTCGATGTGGTCCTGGAGCCTCCTGCGCATGAGCGCGCGCGTCGTCGGTTCCAAGGGCGAGCTGCGCGTCTTCAACCCGATCCTGCCGCAGCTCACGCACAAGCTCACGATCATCGCCGGCGGCAAGCGGCGCGTCGAGCGGCTCTCGAAGCGGCCGAGCTACGAGTACCAGCTCGAGGCATTTTGCGCCGCCGTCTTGCGAGGTGCGTCGATCGCGACGCCGCCGAGCGACGCCATCGCCAACATGCGCGTCATCGATGCCATCTACCGTAAGGCCGGAATGCAGCCGCGGCAGCCCTCGTAAAATGCGAGCACCCGCGCCGCCGCACGCGCAACGAATACGCTTGCGCAGCGTTGTCAGACATCGCACGATTTCGAGGTGCTGATCTTGATGGTGGAAGACGACGAAGCGATCGCGTTCCTCAACAAGCGCGCGCTCGAGTTGGCCGGCCATCACGTCGTGGTCGCGGTCGACGCCGCCGATGCGCGCCACTGCCTCGACGAGCTGGTCTTCGACGCGGTGTTGTCGGACTTCAACCTGTCCGACCGTGACAACGGCGCCGAGCTGCTGCTCGAAGTGCGCCATCGCATCCCGCACGCGCGCCGTGTCCTGTACTCGAAGGCGCTGCCGTTCCGCATGAAGCTGGCCGCGCAGGCGGTGGCCCACACGGTCGTCGAGAATGCGACGCCCGAGGAGCTGGTCTCGACGTTACAATGAGGCCATGCCCAAGGTGCTCGACGAGCTGGTGACGCAGCTCGCGCTGGAACGAATCGAAGAGAATCTATTTCGCGGACAGAGCCAGGACCTCGGCTGGGGGACGGTCTTCGGCGGGCAGGTGCTCGGCCAGGCGCTCTCGGCGGCGGTGCAGACGGTGCCGTCGGAGCGCCACGTGCACTCGCTCCACGCCTACTTCCTGCGTCCGGGCGACGTGCACAAGCCGATCGTCTACGACGTCGATCGCATTCGCGACGGCGGCTCGTTCACCACGCGCCGCGTGGTCGCGATCCAGAGCGGGCACGCGATCTTCAACCTGGCGGCGTCGTTTCAGAAGTCCGAGCCGGGGCTCGAGCATCAGGACGAGATGCCCGAGGCGCCCGCGCCCGAGTCGCTCGAGACCGAGCAGGAGATCTCGAAGCGCCTCACGCGCCTGCCGGCGTTCGTGCGCGCGCGCGCCGAGGCCGAGCGGCCGTTCGAGATGCGTCCGGTCGACCCGGGTGACGATCCGCTGGCGCCGCCGCCGCAGCCGGCGCGACGGATGGTGTGGCTACGAACGATTGGGCGCCTGCCGGATGATCCCGCGCTGCATCACTACCTGCTCGCGTACGCGTCCGACTACTCGTTCGTGACGACGTCGCTCCTGCCGCACGGGGTGACGTGGTTGACGCCGGGGATGCAGATCGCGAGCTTGGATCACGTGATGTGGTTTCATCAGCCGTTTCGGGTCGACGAGTGGTTGTTGCACGTCATGGATAGCCCGGCGGCGCACGGGGCGCGCGGGTTGGTCAGGGGTCGGCTGTTTACGCGGGATGGAAGGTTGGTCGCGTCGACGGCGCAGGAGGGGCTGATTCGGCGGCGGGGGTAGGCGTTACTTGCCGAAGACGGCTTCCAAGAAGCTGATGGCGGTGAGGGTGACGGGCGTGTTGATGGGTGGGGGGACGAAGGGGACGTAGCCGGTGGTGCCCCACTTCACGAAGACGAGGGTGGGGTCCTCGAGCGGGCGGTCGAAGCGCGCGCGGATTTCGGCGGGGCGGCCGTCGGGGAGGACGTCGGTGATGGTGATGGTCACGCCGGTGAGGCGGACCTCGTCGCCGCGGGTGAAGGGGCGGCGGAGATCGCGGAGCATTCGTTCGCTGACGTAGGCGAGGTAGCCGTTGTCGGGGCGGACGAGGAGCGTGCGGTCGTCCTGGCGGGTGACGCGGACGGCGCTGGTGCCGGTTGCGAGCCAGCGGGCGCGGGGGAGCGGCGCGCCTTCGGCGGCGCGAAGGAGGACGAGGTAGCCGAGGAAGAAGTCGGACGGGGGATTGATGGCGATGAGCGTCTTGCCGGCGAGCGCTGATGAGGGCGGCAGGCTGGCGTTGGCGCGCATGAGCGGCGTGCGCACCGCGTCCATCGATCGCGAGCGCACCGGCAGCGCCACCAGCGGTAGGACGAGGTGCACCAGGATCATGAGCGACGCGGCGGCGACGGGGACGACGCCGCGCGGGCCGGCGGCGAGCCAGCGCGCGAGGAGGCCCATGGCGCCGACGCCGACGAACCAGAGCAGGCGGTCGGCGGGGAACGTCGACGCGATCGGGACGACCGAGAGGAGCGCGCCGAGCGCGAAGAAGCGCGCCACCGGATCGCGGCGGCACAAGGGCGCGAAGAGCGCCGCGAGGAGCGCGACGGTGGCGAACGCCGCCAGGAGCATGACGCGCGCGGCGTGCGCCGAGATGAACGGATAGAGCGACGCCAGATCGGACCACGGCAGCGCCAGCTGCCCCGTCAGCAGGAATGCCGCACGCGACGGCAGCGCGCGCAGGAACGCCGCCGGATCGCTGCCGGGATCGAGATACACGCCGGAGTGCGCGGTGCCGTAGCCGAGCGCGTGATAGACGACGCGCCACACGACGACCACCACGAGATACGGCGCCAGCGACGCGAGACGCGCACGCCATGGGGAGCGATCGAGACAGAGCGCGTAGGCGGCGACGTAGCCGACGACGGCGATGGACGACTCGCCGGCAAGGAGCGCGACCCCGAGCCATACTGGCGCGACGACCGCGCCCGCGCGCCAGGCCTGCCGTCGCCACCGATCGTGCAGCAGGAGGACCGGCAGCGCGAAGGCGACCGCGACCATGGCGTTGCGGTTGGCGACCCAGCCGACCGCCGGGCCGTGCGCGTCGTCGATGGCGTAGAGGAGCGTGGCCAGCCCGACCGACCAGCCGTCGAGGAAGCGCCGATAGACCGCCGCCGTCGCCGCCAGCGCCAGGCCGAACCAGGCCAGGTTGTGCAGGTGCATCGCCCAGGCCGCGTTCGGCCAAAGCGTCCAATCGGCGAGATGCGTGAGCGACGCCAGCGGGCGCCAGAAGGCCAGCTTCACCGACGGATCGGTCCACCACGGGAACAGGCCGGCGTCGACGAGCGGCTGGATGGTGGCCGGGTCGTGGCCGGCGAAGCTGAACAGGTCGAGGCGACTGGCGGGCAGGCCCGCGAACGGGCGCAGGCCGCGCGCGACCAACAACTGCAACCAATCGTCCGCAACGAGCCCGACGGTCAACGACGGGGTCACGAGCAAGAGGCCGAGGCCGATGGCGACCCATATCGCCTTTCGCGAGGCGAGAAAGCGCTGCAGGGCGACCTTCAAACGCGCCGGACTCTAGCACGCCGGCGCGCTGTACCCGCCAGCCGAAATGCGCTCGAAACATGCGTCGGCAGCGACGCGATCAACAAACTTTGATTCAGGAAATTCTTAATCCGGGATTTGTCCCCGCCGCCCGCGATGCGGCACCCATCATCCGACTGATTGAGGTGATCGCGTGGAGCGCACGTTCGCAGACTGGCCCGTCAAAGGACCTATCGATCTCGCTGTTCATGACCTGCCCCACCGTTCGTCCGCCACCGAGTGGTGGTATGTCAACACGCACGTAAAGACGGTCGACGGCCGCGAGCTCTCCCTCTTCGCCGCCTTCTTCCGCATCATCAAGGGCAAGGACGAGGCGACCGGCGAGCCGACCTACGCGCACTCCTGCACCTGGGCGCTCTCGGACGCGGCTGCCAAGACGTACCTCGCCCGTTCGCGCGTCGACGCCAGCGCGCCCCAGATGGGCATCGAGCGCATCAAGAACGGACGCGGCTCGCGCGACCCGCGCCTCAATCGCGCCATGCTCGAGATCCTCGAGCGCGGCAAGATCCCGGCGCCCGATCGCATCTTCGAAGGTCCGGTGCACGTCGGCATGCGCCGCTTCGAGCTGGACTTCGACGGGCAGCGCTACTCCAAGAACGACGACGGCAGCTATCGCCTCGAGCTCACCGATCGCAAGCTCGGAGTCGGCGCCGACCTCACCTTCCATCCGCAGAAGCCCGTCACGCGTCACGGCGACGACGGCGTGGTCCGCGGCCCGAACGGCGAGGACATGTTCTACTACTTCATCCCGCGCTGCCGCGTCGATGGCAGCGTGACGGTCCACGGCTCGACGCTGCCGGTGGCGACCGGTCAGGGCTGGTACGATCACGAGTTCGGCGGACCGCGACCGGCCGCCCCCGACGCGCTCCTGGCCGCGGCCGCCGAGCCCGCCGAGCCCGCCGAACAAGAGCGCCCCGACGTCGCCTGGAACTGGGCCGCCGTGCAGCTCGACAGCGGCGAGGAGCTGACCGCCTACGCCCTGGTGCGTGTCGTCGACGGCGCCATCCTCGGCCAGTGGGCCATCCACATCGACTCGGCCGGCTACCGCCACGACTACACCGACATGAGCTTCACTCCCGACGCCAAGGCCTGGCGCTCGACCCGCACCTTCTATGACTACCCGCTGCGCTGGCGCCTGCAGGTGCCCGAAGCGAAGATCGATCTGACCCTCGACGCCGCCTTCGCCGATCAGGAGTTCATCACCTGCATCTCGAAGCCGGCCTTCTGGGAAGGGCGCATCAACGCCAGCGGCAGCGTGCGCGGCGCCGCCGTCGCCGGCCTCGGCTACATCGAGCGCTCGGGCTTCGAGCCGGTGCGCGACCTCGACGAGTTCTTCAGCGCCGTCGGTGAGGAGGTGCGCCGTTCGGTGGCCGCGCTCATGCCGCTCGAGCCGACCCACGCCGAGGTGCGCGATCTGATCGCCGGCGACGAGCGCGAGCAGTACATGGACGGCGTCGACACGGCGCAGATCGCGCGCTCGCTCTTCAAGCCCCTGCGCGACATCGCCGATCGCGGCGGCAAGTCGTGGCGCTCCTACGCCGCCCTCGCCTGCTGCGACGTCGTCGAAGGCGACTCGCGGAAGTTCGTTCAGTGGCTCGCCATCCCGGAGCTCATGCACGTCGGCTCGCTCATCGTCGACGACGTCGAGGACAAGTCGACGCTGCGCCGCGGCGGCCCCGCCTGCCATCTCATTCACGGCGAGCCCATCGCCATCAACTCGGGCACCGCGGGATACTTCATCACCCAGCGCCTGCTCCGCACCAGCGAGGTCTCGGCGCACGACAAGCTGCGCCTCTACGATCTCTACTTCGAGGCGATGCGCGCCGGCCACGCCGGTCAGGCGATCGATCTCGACGGCCTCGACGCGCAGCTCGAGCGCGCCGTGGTCTCCGGCGACTCGCGCGAGTTGGAGCGCGCGGTCCTGGCCAAGCACCGCCTCAAGGCGGCGGCACCGGCAGCGGCGCTGGCGCGCATGGGCGCGGTCGCGGGCGGCGGCTCGGATGCGCAGATCGAAGCGGTGGGGCGCTTCTTCGAGGCGCTCGGCCTCGCGTTCCAGATCGTCGACGACGTCCTCAACCTGCGCGGCTTCAAGGGCGATCTCAAGGCGCGCGGCGAAGACATCACCAACGGCTCGATCACGCATCCCGTCGCCAAGGCGATGGGCCGGCTCGACGCCGCGGGTCGCCGCGCGCTGTCGAACACGCTCAAGTCGAAGCCCGAGGATCCGACCATCGTCAGCGCCGTCGTCGAGCAGCTCGAGACCATCGGCGCCGTGCAGGCGTGCGCCGACGAAGCGCGCGACCTCGTCGAAGCCGCGTGGCAGGCGGCCGATCCGCTCCTCCCCGATACCATCCCGAAGGTCATGTTGCGCGCCTTCGGCTGGTACATCCTCGAACGCCACTACTAAGCCGTCATGCACGCGCTCCTCGTGCCATTGGGGTCGACGGGCGATGTCTTGCCGTTCGTCGGCCTGGGTCGAGCGCTGCGCGCGCGCGGCCACGAGGTCACCGTCGCGGCGAACCCGCACTTCGCCGAGCTGGTGCGCCGAAGCGGCCTCTACTTCGAGCCGCTCGGCGACGAGGACGAGTACGACGCGCTGTGCGACAGCCCGAAGTTCATGGACCGCACGCGCGGCTTTCGCTTCGTCATGGATTGGGTGACGACGCTCATCCGGCCCGTCTACGAGCTGGCGGCCGCGCATCGGGACTCGGTCGTGGTCGCCCATACGCTGGCGTATGGTGCGCGCGTCGCCGAGGAGAAGCTGGGCGTGCGCACGGCGACGCTGCTGCTCTCGCCGGCGATCCTGCGCAGCGCCGACACCTGGGTGAAGCGGTCGATGCGCTGGGCCGCCGACCGCTGGATCGTCGACCGCGTCGTGGGCCCGCCGCTCAACGCCTTCCGCGCGGTCAAGGGGCTGCCGCCGATCGCGCGCGTCTTGTCGCACGGCTGGGACGGCGACCACCCGTTCGTGGCGATGTTTCCCAGCTGGTTCGCACCGCCGCAGCGCGATTGGCCGCGCCGCATGACGCTGCCGGGCTTTCCGCTCTTCGATCTCGATCATCGTGAGCTCGACGGTCTCGACGCGCTCCTCGACGAGCGGCCGATCGTCTTCACGCCCGGGACCGGCAACCGCCACGCGCGCGAGTTCTTCGCCGCCGCCGTCGACGCCACGCGCCGCCTCGACCGGCGCGCCCTCTTCTTGACCGCGCACCCCGAGCAGCTGCCCGCGTCGCTGCCGCCGTCGGTGCGCCACGTCTCGTATCTGCCGCTGAGCCGAGTCCTGCCGCGCACCTCCGCGTTGGTGCATCACGGTGGGATCGGCTCGGCGGCAGCTGCGTTGGCGGCCGGCATCCCGCAGGTCGTCGTTCCGTTCGCGCACGATCAGCCCGACAACGCCGCGCGACTGGTGCGGCTCGGCGTCGCCGCCACCCTGCCCTCGCCGCGCCTCGCCGGCGCGCAGCTGGCGACGGCGATCGAGCAGCTGCTCGGCTCGCCGCGCGTGCAGGCGCACTGTCTCGACTACGCGCTGCGCCTGCGCGACTCCGATGCGCTCGGCGAGGCGGCGTCGTTCCTCGAGCGCTACGGCGGCCATCGCGCCGAGATCCACGCCGAGCTCCGCGCCGGAGACGCCGCGTGAAGCCGACCATCCTCGTCGCCTGCGGCAGCGAGTGGCTCTCGCCGGCGCGCCTGCCACGCGTGCTGCGCGCCGCCGGCACCCACGTCGCCGCCTTCTGCCCGCGCCGCTGGCCCCTGGCGCAGACCCGCTTCGTCGACGAGATCATCGACGCGCCGCCGGAGCTCGACGCCTACGTCGACGCGCTCCGCGACCATCTCGCCGACACCCGGTACGATTGGGTGCTCGTCGTCGACGATCCGCTGCTCTCCGCGCTCGCCGAGCGCCGCCACGAACCGTGGCTCGACGGCATCCTCCCCATCGCTGCCAGCCATCCGTGGTCGCGCACGCTCGCATCCAAGGCGGCATTCTGCGAGCTGGCGACCGCATCCGGGCTGCCGGTCCCACCGTCGCGAACCTGCGCCAGCCTCGCCGACGCGCGCTCCGCCGTCGACGCGCTGGGCCTGCCGCTCATGCTCAAGCAGTCGAGCGGCTTCGCCGGCCTCGGCGTGCGCCTCGTCCGCGACCACGCCGATCTCGAAGCCGCGTGGCGCGCCGTCGCCGGCGGCGGCCTCGTCGTCGCCCAGCGTTACGTCGAGGGCCCCATCGGCAACAGCGTCGTCCTGTACGACCGCGGCGCGCCGATCGCCTGGATGTCCGCGTACAAGGTGCGCACCTGGCCGGGCCCGTTCGGCCCGTCGAGCGCGCGCCGTTTCATGAGCCACGCCGACGTCGAGCCGATCATCCGCAAGGTGGGCGCGCGCTCCGGCTATCACGGCTTCTGCGCGCTCGATTGGGTCGAGGACCCCGAGGGGCGGCTGCAGATCATCGAGCTCAACGCGCGCCCGGTGCCGACGATTCACATGGGCGGCCTCGCCGGCGTCGACTTCGCGCGCGCCGTTCGCGAGCTCCTCGGCGGCGTGCCGCGCGTGCAGCCGCCGCGACCGCGCGTCGATCGCGTAATCCCGATGTTCCCCGAGGACGTCTGGCGTGCCGCGTCGGAGAACCGCCTCTCGCTGGCGTCGTGGCTGCCCATCCCCGGCCGCTTCACCGACGTGCCGTGGCAAGACCCGCCGCTCATGCTCCACCATCTCGGCCGCTTCTATCGCGCCGCGCGCGACGCCCACCGACGCACCTAGAAGCCGCCGCCTACACGCCGCGTACTAATGGTATTCTGTTAGCGTGGACGTCGAAGAGGTGCGCAGCGCGCTCGATTCGCTCGGGCGCAAGGGATTTGCCGAGCTGCATGGCAAATGGTTCCTGGTGATGACGCCGGCCGACGCGCTCGAAGGCTTCGCCGATTTCGTGAACACCGCGAGCCGCGACAGCCAGGAGATCCTGTCGGGCAAGAAGCAGCTCGACGACGTCGACATCTTCCCGCTAAAGTCGCGCGCGGGCGCCGCCGCCGTCTCCATCGGCCGCGAGGGGGCGGACGTAGTCCTGCCGAGCAGCAAGATTTCGAAGGTGCACGCCGTGTTCTCGATGGGCGGCGGGTTACCGTCGCTGACCGACTCGGACAGCAAGAACGGCACCTTCCTCAACGGCACGCGCCTCGAGTCGGGACGCGCGGTGCCGGTGGACGTCGGCGACACGATCCAGTTCGCGTCGGTCGCTGTCACGCTGTGGTCGATCGACGATCTCGTCGCGGCCATCGGCGCGCAGTAACCGCCGCTCAGGGCGCTGCGCGTCCGACCTGGATGCGCGTCACGCCGCTGACGTGCGGCGTCGTGTCACCGGGCCGCCGCAAGCGCCCGCCTTCACCGTGGAACGCGGGAAACGGCGCATTCGGCGTCAGCATCGTCGCCACCACGTCACCGCGTCGGTTGAGCATCAGGACCGGCTGCGCCTCGTCGTTGCCGCGCGGCTGTCGCAACACCAGCCCCGCGTTGGGCGAGCCGTCGACGACGAACTCGGTCGCGGGCGGGCTGTGCGCCGCGCCCACCAGCGTCGACAGCTTCCACGCTCGTCGCTCCGTATCCTGAAAATCGGGCGGCGTCGCGCGCAGCTTGCCTGCGTCGATCGCAGGCGCAGCCTTACCGCGCAAAAGGACTTCGATGCGCAGCCCGTCGGGTAGCACCATCTCGCGCGGCGCCGGCGGTGGCGGCGCCAGCGGCATGCGCTTGGCGCTGGTCTCGTCGCTCGCCTTCTGACAACCGGCGATGAGTGTGAGGAGGAGCGCGGCGAGAACGATCCGCATCCTCAGACCATACGCTCCCGCATCGTCGACGACAACGGCTGATCCGTATGGTTACGGAGGACTGCACTACGCAGGGTGGGGTCTCGGCTCCTCGACGGCGACGCGACCTGCCGCGGAATCTCGGCGCTCTCGCATCGGCGCGCCGCTTGCTCTAGTCGCGACATCGCACGCGTTCCGTACCGCTACGGATGTCCGACTTTGCGCGCAAACAATATCGTCACGAACGGAGGAGCCATGTGGAGATCGGTGGTCGCTACCCTCGCGCTCATGAGCGCGCTGCTCGCCGGCGGCGCCGCGCGCGCGCAGACGTGCGAAGACGACGTCGCCATCGGCCCCAATCGCGTCTACGTTCAGGCCGCCGACACGCAGGTGCCGATCTTGAAAGCGCTCGGCAAGAAGCTGCGCGCGCAAGCCACGCCTACCACGATCATCTATTCGCCGAACGGGTCGTGCAGCAATCTGAGCTACGTCTACAGCGACGTCTTCACGCCGAACGCGACGGCGGGCGGCACCTTCTACATCCCCGCCGATCCGGCGTTCGATCCCAAGACGTCGCCGGTGCCGACCTGCCAGCCGGTTGCCGGACAACAGGTCGATCTCGGCATCTCGATCGTGTTTCCCGACGCGACCAACTGTCCGATGACGCCGGTTCGCCCCGCCGGCGTCGCGGTCACGCAAGGCCCGGTGCAGGCCTTCGTCTTCGCCGTGCCGGGCGGCGTCGGCACCGCGATGGGCTCGACGCAGCAGACGATCACCGCCGAGGAGGCGTATCTGGTGATGGGCCTCGGCGCGATGAGCGCGATGGTGCCGCCGTGGGGCGATCCGACATTCATCTTCGGACGCCCGGCGTCGAAGGGCACCCAGATCAGCATCGGCGCCAACATCAGCGTGCCGGCGTCGAAGTGGAAGCTGCTCGCGGACACGATGCATCAGATCGATCAGTCGAGCGCCGTGGCCACCGCCATCGCGTCGCACCTCTCGGATGGCAACGCCGAGAAGACGCTCGGCATCCTCGGCACCGAGATCTACGACCAGGCGGCCAACCGCGCCAACCTGCACTCGCTCGCCTTCCGCGCCTTCCAGCAGCTCAAGTCGTACTGGCCCGATTCCTCGCCCAACGCCTTCGACAAGAAGAACGTGCGCGATGGCCACTACCCGCTGTGGTCGTACGTGCAGTACGTCGCCAGCATGGGCAGCGACGGCAAGGCGCGCAAGGCAGGCGCCCAGACCATCATCGACATGCTCGTCGGCAGCCAGGTCGCGACCAGCCCCGCGTTCGAGCCGCTCGACGTCGTCATCAACGCCGGGCTGGTGCCCGCCTGCGCCATGAAGGTCAAGCGCAGCGCCGATGGCGGACCGCAATCGCTGGTCGCCAACGATCAACCGTGCGGCTGCTACTTCGACGCCAAGGCGCCGATGGGCGCGACGAGCTGCACCGCATGCACCGACAACAGTCCGTGTGGCAGCGGCATGTGCCGTCACGGCTACTGCGAGGCGAAGTGATGACGACCGGACACCTGATGCGCTTCATCGCGGCGGTGGCGTTGGCGACGCTGGCCGGCTGCGGCAACGGTAGCAAGGGCGGCGCTGCCGACATGGCGACGGCGCAGAATCCCGACCTGGCGCCGGCCGGCTGCGTGATGAGCCCGGTCACGCCGACCGAGATCTTGAACGCGTGCACCGACGCGCAGAGCGGCGAGGCGACCAAGGACGCTCCGTACTTCCCGTCGCTGGCGCCAGGCGGCACGCTGCCCGCGCTGCCGTAGTGCGCGTCGCTCTGCTCGCCGGGCTTCTGGTTGCGACGACGGCGCGCGCGCAGGCGCCAGCTGAATCGACGGACGCAGCCGCGGCGACAACGCCGGCAACACCGACGGCTCCAAGCGCGGCCGATGCGCTCGGCGCGCGTGTCGACGACCTCGCACGGCAGCTCGGCGACGCCCAGGCGCGCATCGACCGTCAGGCCGCCGAGCTGGCCGCGCTGAAGGCGACGTTCACCGCCCGCGACGCGCACGCCGCCGCCTTCCGCGTCGGCCGCTTCTCGGTAGCGCTGTTCGGCTTCCTGCAAGCCGACGGCATCCTCTACCATCAGGCGTCCGTCGACGAGCTCAACCCGTCGACCGGTCAGCCGCTCAACGAGACGCGCTTCCTCATCCGCCGCGCGCGACTGCGCGTCGAGGGTGACTACGGGCCCGTCGCCGGAGTCATCGAGTTCGACGGCAACACCGTGAACGGCCCGGTCGCGCGCCTCATCGACGTCGAGGCCTCGGCCTGCTGGCCACGCTGCACCTCCGACACGGGCCCCGTCGTCATGGGCACGCTCGGCCTCATGCGTATCCCGTTCGGGTTCGAGGTGCAGGAGCGCGACTACGTGCGCCTGTTCCTCGAGCGTAGCAACATCGCGCGCGCCCTCTTCCCCGGCGAGTTCGACCTCGGCGCCCGCCTGCAGGGTCGCTGGCGCTGGCTCCGTTGGCAGGTCGCCGCCATGAACGGCCAGCCCTCGGGTGACAAGCAGTTCGCGCTCGCCGATCCCAGCGCCTCCAAGGATTTCCTCGGTCGCATCGGCGCCGACAGCGCGCTCGGCGGTCGGCTCTCCGTCGCGGGTGGCATCTCCGCCCTCTACGGCACCGGCTTTCACCGCGGCACGTCGTCGACGAAGGATTCGGTGGTCTGGCGCGACAGCAACGGCGATGGCCAGGTCGATCCCACCGAGCTGGTCGGGCTGCCCGGCCAGCCCGCCACCGGGTCGCAGACCTTCTCGCGTTACGCGTTCGGCGGCGATCTCTCGGTCATCGTCGAGCTTCCGCGCGTCGGTGCGCTCACCCTTCGCGGCGAGCTCATCTGGGCCGCCAACCTCGACCGCGCGCTCCTCGTCGCCGATCCGGTGGCGGTCGGACGCGATCTGCGAGAGCTCGGCTGGTACATCGCCGCCACGCAGCAGCTCACCCGCTATTGCGCCGTCGGCGTGCGCTACGACCGCTACGACCCCGACGCCGATGCGCGCGAACAGGTCGGCGCGCGTCTGGTGCCGCGCGACAAGACGTTCTCGACGCTGGCGGTCGCCATCGCCGCCGCCTTTCCGCCGTACGCGCGGCTCACGCTCGAGTGGGACCACAATACGAACGCGCTCGCGCGGAGCGATTCCGGCGCGCCGGCAACACTCGGCTCCGACGTCGTCACCTTGCGCGCACAGGTGGTCTTCTGATGCGGGCGGCGCGGTCGCCCGGCTCGTGGCTGACGGTCACGGTCGCCGTCACGATCGCCGTCACGGTCGCCGTCGTCGCGGCCGGCTGCGGCCTCTCGGCCGATCCTGGGCTGTCGGCCGACCTGCAGGTCGCCGGCGCGCAGTTCACCGCCGGCGCGCCGCCCGCGGCCGAGCTGGACGGACCGTCGGTGCGCGACCTCCAGCTCGCCGATCCGCACATCCCGGCCGGCGCCCACGATCGCCCGCTCCTCGGTCAGCTCGATCCCGCCGCGACGGCAGTGCTGCTGCGTCTCGACGGAGATCGCGGCTACTGGATCGTCACCGCCGGCGTGCCCGCTACCGAGGCACCGACGCTGCCGACCTTCGACGTTCGGCTCGCCTTTTCTCGTGATCTCGCGACCGGCCCGCGCACGCTCCTGGCGCAGGCCGTCGATGCGCGCGGCCATCTCGGCGCGCCGTCGACGCTGGCCCTCGACATCGCCGGCCCCTCGCTGCCGACCGGCGCGCTGGTCCTCCATCTCGCCTGGCAGGGGAGCGCCGATCTCGATCTGCGGCTCGTCGATCCGGCCGGCAACGAGATCTCGGCGCACCATCCCGACGGTCGCTTCGATGTCGACTCCAACGCCGGCTGCTCGTTCGACGGGCGCGATCAGGAGAACATCGTCTTCACCGACACGCCGCCATCCGGCCACTACGTCGCGCGCGTCGACGCGTTCTCGCTGTGCGGCGCCGCCTTTGCCGACTGGCAGCTGACCCTGCTCCGCGACGGCGCGGTCGTCGCCACCGCCACCGGCGAGGCCACCGACGCCGACACGCGCGGCCCGCACGACAAGGGCGCCGGTCGCACGGCGCTGGAGCTCGATGTCCCGTGAGCGCGCCGGTCGCGCGATCGGCCTCGCGCTCGTCCTGGCCGCGGCCATCACGCACGCCCAGTCGGCTGACGGCACCACCCCGACGCCGAACGCAATCGCCACGCCAGGCGCGGCGACCGGCGAGCTCTCCGGCATCGTCCTCGAGCGCGGCACGGCACGCCCGCTCGGCGGCGTCACCGTCACCATGACCGATGTCGCCCGCGTCGCGCGCACCGACGACGACGGCCGCTTCCGCTTCATCGGCGCCCCCGTGGGCCGCCACACGCTGACCCTCGCCGGCCCCGAGCTCGACGACGTCGCCGTCGACGAAGAGGTCGCCGGCGGCCGTCACCGCGAGGTCCGCTATCTCGTCACCACCCGCGCTCCGAGCGATCGCTACCAGTCGGTCGTTCGCGCCCCGCGCATCGAGCGCGCCGGCGTCGTCGAGACCGGCGTCGGCCGCGAAGAGGCGCGTCACGTCGCCGGCGCCGCCGACGATCCGCTCAAGGTCGTCGAAGATCTGCCCGGCGTCGCCCGCGCCACCGTCGGCTCCGGCGCGCTCATCATCTGGGGCGCCGCCCCCGCCGACAGCCGCGTCGTCGTCGACGGCGTCGAGATCCCCGCGCTCTACCACGTCGGCGGCTGGCGCTCGACCATCCACGGCGACCTCGTCAGCCGCGTGTCGCTCTCGCCGGGCGGCTTTGGCGCCGAGTGGGGACGCGCGCTCGGCGGCCTCGTCCGCGTTGAAACGACGGCCGAACCCGAGCGTGGCGTGCACGGATCGGTCGCCCTCGATCTCCTCGATGCCTCCGCGCTCCTCAGCGCCACCCTTGGCGCGCGCGTCACGCTCACCGTCGCCGGCCGCTATAGCTGGCTCGACCGCCTGGCGACCGCCGTCGTCCACGGCGACGCCGCCGCCTTCGTGCCGCTGCCGCGCTGGGACGACTATCAGCTGCGCGCCACCGTGCGCCTGCGCGCGCGCGAGCAGCTGACGCTCACGCTCCTGGCCGCCGACGACTCACTCCGTCGCGCCACCGCCGCCGCCGATCCGGCACAGGCCCATCGCGAGTCGTTCGACCGCTCGACCTGGCGCGCCATCGTTCGCTACAGCGCCGATCGCGACGGCAGCGCCGTCGAGCTGACGCCCTGGTTCGGCTACGACGACACGCGCACCGACCAGCGCTTCGGTCCCACGCCCGCGCGGCTCGCCGTGACCTCGGTCCTGGCCGGGCTGCGCGCCACCTATCGCCGTCGGCTCGCCCGTGCGCTGATCCTCTCGGTCGGTCTCGACCTCCTCGACACGCACGCGCACATCTCCCGCCTCGGCTCGCTGACCATTCCGGCGCGCGAAGGGGATCCGTTCGTCTTCGGTCAGCCGCCCGGCGACGACGTAGCTGCCGCCGACGACCGGCTGCACCTCCTCGACGCCGCGCCGTTCGCCAGCCTCGACGTGCGGCTCGGCCCCGTCACCATCACTCCCGGCCTGCGCGTCGACGCGCTCCTGGTCGAGGGCGATCATCGCCTCCCCGCACCCGCCAGCGCCCCCGCGACCGGCTTCTCGCGGCTCGGTTGGTCGATCGATCCGCGCCTCGCCATTCGCGCGCAGGCCCACCGCCGCCTGCTCCTCACCGCGGCCGCCGGTCTCTATCACCAACCGCCCGACCCGGCCGATCTCGGCGCGCGCTTCGGCAACCCGACGCTGGGACCGGCCCGTGCGCTCGTCGTCACCGCCGGCGGCGAGGTGCGCCTCACCGCTCCCCTCACCGCCGAGGCCAACGTCTACTATCGCCAGCTCGACGATCTGGTCGCGCGCAACGCGCTGCCTTCGCCTCCCGTCGCTGCCGCGCTGGTCCAGGACGGAAGCGGCCGCAGCTACGGCGCGCAGCTGCTCGTTCGGTTGCAAGCGTGGCACGGCCTCTCCGGCTGGTTGAGCTACACCACCGGCCGCTCGGAGCGTCAGGATCATCCGACGTCGGCGACGCGCCTCTCGGATTACGACCAGACCCACATCCTCACCGTCGTCGCCGGCTACGAGCTTCGGCGCTGGCAATTCGGCCTGCGCCTGCGCTACGCCACCGGATTTCCGCGGACCCCCGTGACCGGCGCCTACTTCGACGCGCGCGACAATCGCTTCGATCCGCTGTTCGGCGACGTGGGCTCGATCCGCATCCCCGACTTCGTTCAGCTCGATCTGCACCTCGAGCGCGCCTTCGTCTGGACGCGCGCCACGCTGCGCATCTACCTCGACCTGCAGAACGTGACCTACCAACAGAACCCCGAGGAGATCGTCTACCGCGCCGACTACTCGCAGCGCGGCTACCTGACGGGGCTGCCGACGCTGGCGGTGCTCGGCGCAAAGGTGCAGTTTTGAGCGCGCCGCGATCCGCCGCCGCCCTCCTGGCGCTCTGGCCGGTCGCGCTCGCCGGGGGCGGATGTCGTCCTGAGCTCGGCGCGCCACCATCACTGATCTCGTCGTCGCGCGTCGTCGCGGTGCGCTTCGAGCCGCCCGAAGCAGCGCCCGGCAGTGTCGTCATGGCCGCTGCGCTCGTCGCATCGCCAGAGGGTACGGTGCACCCGCCCTTGTCGTGGTCGATCTGCAAGGCGCCCAAAGCGGTCAGTGAGAACGACGTGGTCAGCCCAACCTGCCTCGCAGCCGACGCGACCACTGCGCTCGGCGCGACCGCGATGCCGCTGTCGGTGCGGCTGCCCGCCGACGGCTGTCGCCTCTTCGGTCCGGAGATCCCGCCCGCGACCGCAGGCGAGCCACCGCCGCAACCGCGCGCGGCCGACGTCACGGGCGGCTATTACCAGCCGCTGCGCGCCGATCTCGACAGCGCGGCCACCATCGCGCTGGCGCGCATCCGCTGCGCGCTGGCCGGCGCGTCGATGGACGCAGCGACCGAATTTGCGGCACGCTACGCCGCCAATCGCAATCCGACGCTCACCGCCCTCGTCGCCACCGTCGACGGCCGAGAGGTCGCGCTCGACACCCTCCCCGCCGGCAGCGACGTAACCCTACGCGCCGGCTTCACCGCCGACTCGGTCGAGTCGTTCCCGGTCCTCGATCCACAGAGCCAGGCGCTGATCGATCACGTCGAAACGATGACCCTCTCCTGGTTCACCGACGCAGGTAGCCTCGCGTTCGAGAACAGCGACGGCGAAAACCGCTGGACCGCGCCACTCTCGCCCGGCAGCGCGCATCTATGGATCGTGTTGCGCGACAGCCGCGGCGGCGTCGATTTCGCCGGATATACGTTGGCCATCCGCTGATCGGGCGAGCCGAGATCGGTCAGCGCGCCAGCTTGACGCTCTGGGGATAGCGCCCGCCCGCCGCGACTCCAGCGGGCGCGATCTCGTCGATGCGCTTCAGCTCCTCGGGCGCGAGCGTGATCTCGACGGCGCCCAGATTCTCCTCGAGGTAGACGCGCTTTTTCGTTCCAGGGATGGGGACGATGTCGTCGCCGCGCGAGAGCACCCACGCCAGCGCCAGCTGCGACGGAGCGCAGCGCTTCTGCGCGGCGAGCCGCTCGATCTCTCCCACGAGCGCCAGGTTCTTGCCGAAGTTCTCGCCCTGGAAGCGCGGCGAAAAGCGTCGATAATCGTCGGCCGGCAGATCGTTCATCGACTTGAAGCGCCCGGTCAGAAAGCCACGCCCGAGCGGGCTGTAGGCGACGAAGCCGATGCCCAGCTCGCGGCACGCCGCCAGCACACCGTCGTCTTCTGGCTCGCGCGTCCACAACGAATACTCGCTCTGGAGCGCCGTGATGGCGTGGACCTTGGACGCCCGCCGCAGCGTCTCCGGCCCCGCCTCGCTCAAGCCGAGATGGCGCACCTTGCCCGCGCGCACGAGGTCGGCCATCGCACCGACGGTCTCCTCGATCGGCGTGTCGGGATCGACGCGGTGTTGATAGTAGAGATCGATGACGTCGATGCCGAGCCGCTTCAAGCTCGAGTCGCACTGCTGCTTGACGTACTCGGGCCGCCCCGAAAATCCGCGCACCGTCGGATCCTTGGCGTCGCGCACGATGCCGAACTTGGTGGCGACGACGGCGCGGTCGCGGCGATCGGCGATGGCGCGCCCGACCAGCTTCTCGTTCTCGCCGATGCCGTACATGTCGGCGGTGTCGAGGAAGTTGCCGCCGAGATCGAGAAAGCGATGGATGGTCGCGATCGATTCGGCGTCATCGCGACCGCTGTAGAACTCGCTCATGCCCATGCACCCAAGGCCGAGCGCCGACACTTCGAGCTTGCCGCGTCCGAGCGTTCTCTTGCGCATTCCGGGAATGTAACGCGCGCGCGTGGGGGCGCCCTACTATTTGCATGTCCGACGGGCGGGGCCGCCGGCGGCCGCCCGCCCGCCTACTCGACGTGCTCCCCCGCCTTCGCCACCCGCTCGACCGTCGACTGGTCATCGAGCCGCAGCCCGTCGCCGCGCGCCGTCAAGCGCTCCACGCGCGCGACGTCCCCGCGCACCAGCCCCACGAAGCTCTCGTTGCCGCTACGCACATGCTTGTGCGGCAGCACCAGCGGCGCGCGCCCCTCGGGACCGCACCCGACGAACCGATGCTGTCCTTTTTGCGGCAGCGGCTCCGACACGATGCGGAAGAGGCGCCCCGACGGCAGCTCCGGCCAGGTCGCCCCCGGAGGCTGCAACACCAGATAGCTCATCTTGAGCGCGTCGCGATGGAGCTTGGCCGCGCGCGCCAGCTCCTCGACGAGCGGCGGCGGCGTCCAGGTGCGCTCCGCATGACACCAGTCGCCCTCCCGCACCAGCGCCGGGCAGCTCCCGCGATAGAGGCAGGGCGCACGCACCGTCACGCCGCGCGACACCAGCCGATCACGGAGCGTCAGGAGCGCTCGCGACGTCTCGCGCAACGCCGGCTCGATCAACACCACGACGCCCGTCGCAGTCAGACGCGAGAGCATCTGGTCGACGAGGCGCGCGCGCGCATCGATGTCGTCGCCGAAGAGCTCGTTCAATAGGTGGCCGGCCAGCACCAGCTCGTATTTGCCGCCGGGCAGCGGCTTGGCCGGCTCCCATGCCTCGGTGGCCAGCGACGAGGTCGCCGCACCACCGCTCGGACGCGCCTCGGCGAGCGCCCGTGCGACCGCCAGCGCCGACGGGCTGCGATCGACGGCGAGCGCACGGGTCGCGCCGGCGTCGAGCGCCGCGAGCGCCAGCGGCCCCGGCCCACTGCCGATGTCGAGCGCCGCGCCCGCGATGGGGCCAACCTCGCCGAGGACGGAGCGCGCTTGCGCGTACGACACCGGCCAGTACAGCAGCAGATAAGCGCCGAGAAGCTGTGGATCCTCGAAGTAACGCGCGCCGGCCAGCTCCCGTTCGCGCGTCAGCCCGCGCGACAGCCGCTGGGCTCCTTCGACGACGTCGCGGCGCTCGGCCGCCGTCAAGGTCGCCGACCCGCCGCCAGGCGCGCCGCGGACTTTTCTCCACGCCGCTACCAGGCGTGGCAACCATGGCTCGAGCCCCGTCATCGCGCGCAAAAGGTGCCTCGCACCGTGCCGCGCGTCCAGTCCCTTGACTCGCGCGCGATTTAGACTATGTCTAATACGTCATGAACAGAGACGTGGCCGACATCCTCCGCGAGCACGGCATCCAGCCGTCGGCCCAGCGCCTGGCGGTCGCCGGGTATGTGCTGTCGACCGACGAGCATCCGTCGGCCGAGGAGGTGCTGCGGCGCGCCAAGGCGCAGCTGCCGATGATCTCGCGCGCGACCGTCTACAACACGCTGAATCTATTTTGCAAAAAGGGCCTGGTCCGTCAGCTCGTCCTGGCCGAGGGCAACGTGGTGTTCGACTGCAACGTCGAGCTGCACCACCACTTCATCGATGTCGACACCGGCACCATCCACGACGTTCCGTGGAAGGCCGTGCGCGTGTCGAACATGGATCGAATTCCCGGCTACGACGTCGAGGAGTACATGGTCGTGATGCGCGGCAAGAAGCGGTCGGTCAAGTCGCGCGCTCGCCACGGCTGAAACGAATTTTTTTGCCGAGCATCTAGACAGTGTCTAATTCGAGACATATTACAAAGCCACCAAGGAGAGACCACATGATCACCGTAGGAGACCAGATTCCCCCGTTCGCCCTGCAGGCCGTCGTCAGCCTCGAAGAGGGGCGCGAGTTTTCCAAGATCACCGAGCGCAGCTACGCCGGCAAGTGGCTGGTGCTGTTCGCGTGGCCGATGGACTTCACGTTCGTCTGCCCGACCGAGATCGCGGAGTTCGGCAAGCGCAACGGCGACTTCGCCGATCGCGACGCCCAGCTGCTCGGCTTCTCGACCGACACCCACTTCGTGCACCTGGCCTGGCGTAAGCAGCACCCCGATCTCGAGTCGCTGCCCTTCCCGATGCTCGCCGACACCCGGCGCGAGCTCTCGCAGGCGCTCGGCATCCTGCACAAGACCGACGGTGTGCCGCTGCGCGCGACCTTCATCGTCGATCCCGAGGGCCTCGTGCGCTGGGCGAGCGTCAACGACCTGTCCGTCGGCCGCAACGTCGACGAGGTCCTGCGTACGCTCGACGCGCTGCAGACCGATGAGCTGTGCCCGTGCAATTGGAAGAAGGGCGATAAGACGCTGGAGGCGGCGTGATGTCGCAGCTCGAGGCGTTGCGCGCGTCCATCCCCGACGCCGCGCGCGACATCAAGCTCAACTTGCAGTCGGTGCTGACCAGCGGCTCGCTGACCGTCGACCAGCGTTGGGGCGTGGCGCTGGCGGCGGCGTTCGCCGCGCGCAATCCGCGATTGGCCGAGGCCGTCCTCGCCGACGCGACGGCCGCGGTCGGTCCCGCCGTCATCGAGGACGCCAAGGCCGCGGCCGCGCTCATGGCCATGAACAACGTGTATTACCGATTCCGCCACGTCATCGGCAAGGAATCGTACGGCCAGAAGCCGGCGCGGCTGCGCATGAACCGCCTCGCGCAGACAGCGGGTCCGAAGGTCGATTTCGAGCTCTTCTCGCTCGGTGTCAGCGCCATCAACGGCTGCGAGCTGTGCGTACGTGCGCACGAGAAGGCGGTGCTCGACGGGGGCTTGAGCGAAGAGCAGGTTCACGATGCCGTGCGCGTGGCGGCGACCGTGCAGGCAGCGGCGGTGGCGCTCGAGATCGGCGACGTCGCGGCTCGGACGGCGACGCAGCGCTCCTCCGCGCTCGAAGAGAGCGCCCCCCCGGCGGTGTAGCGACATTCCGCTGCGGGGGAGCCGTCGTTCATGATTCCCCTCGGTGCCGCACCTTGATCGGGCGACCGCTGGACGCATGATCGCGGCAGAGGTGGCGTGATGAGACGCAGCGGCAAAGCTCGTGCGTGGCACATCGGAGCGCTGGTCGCGCTGGTCGCGGCCGGGCTCGCCGCGACGCCGGCGCCGGCAGCGGAAATGGCGCTGCGTCTGCCGCAGCTGACGGCGCAACGCGCTCAGGGTATTTGCTCTCCAGCGCTGAGAGCGCAGTGCGGCGGCATCAACGAACGCGCGCTCGATCGCGATCTGGCCTGCGAGCGTTGCGCGCCGTCGACGATGCCTGCGGACATCATGCCGTCGTCGCGGCATTCGACGCCGGTCGGGCCGACGACGCCGGCGGGTAAGCGCCAGGCCGACCCGTGCGCGCCATCGCGAGCGCCAGCCGGGCCCATGGCACCGGGCTGTTTGCGACCGCCGCTGGACGCGATTCCGCAGCTCTGACGTGCGATCGCGCCGCGGAAGCTCGCGTAATCGCGTGACCGCTCCTTGCGCCATCTTCGAGCGATGGTTACGAATGAAGCATGGACACCTCCGACCTGCTTTATCTCTCCATCGCCTGCCCGGCCTGCTCTGGGCCTGCGCACGTGGTGGCGAGCGTTCTCGATGGGCGGTCGCGCTGGTGCTGCATCCCCTGCCAGGTAATCGGCACCATGCCGCTCAGCATCGAACGCACTCCTGTCAATTCAACCTTCCGCCTCCCACCCGTCGCCAGCGCGTAATCGCAGCAATCGGCTCCACCCGACCGTCGGCGCCGTTCTGGCCGGCGGTCGGTGGTGCTGGCGCGGCCTCCGCGCGACGCCTCTCTCGCTCCCTGTTCACCACGAAGTATCTGGCTGCGCAGCGCCGATCCAGTTGTCGTTCTCGGCTTCGGCGATCGTCTCCAACATCGACTGCCCGAGTGCGCGCAGGAGCGGCTGTGACAGCGAGCCGGCAAGCGCTGGGAACAGCCGTCCCTCGTTCTCGTCGTGGTGGCGCGCCAGCTCCGCCCACAGCACCGAGAGCGTCGCGTCGAAACGCGGGTCCGCGGCGTCGATCGCGCGCAGCTCCGCGACGGTTCGTGCCATCAATCGGCGCGCCGTCTCTACTTTGAGCGCGACCGCGTCGAACGAAAGCTCGTGCAACAATGGCTCGAGGTGTCGCTCCTCGACCAGAAGGTGCATCTCGACGGCATCGGACAGATCATCGAGCTCACGGCGGCGCTCGACGGCCGACTGGGTCCGAATTCGTAACAGCCGCTGTTGGATTTCGCTGTGTTGCGCACGCAGCAACTCGAGCGCGTCCATGCCTTCGTAAACAGCAAGCCCCGCGCCAAACGACCGTTACATTCGGCGGGCGCTCTTCGCGACGACTCGACTGTGTGCGAGCTACAGGCCTCGCCGGCGGACGATCCTCGGCAACCAGCGGTGTCGTTCGAGATCGATCCGCCCGTCCGCAAGAAAGTGCACGCCCTCGGCGAGCAGCAGTGCCCGCTGGCGGCCGGGCGTTTCGCCGTCGGTGCTGATGCCGCCGCGCGCATTGACGACGCGATGCCACGGCAGTCCCGCGTCTGCCGCGCGCAGCGCCCACCCGATGCCGACCGGCGTCAAGCGCCCGTCGAGCAGCTCCGACAGCTGTCCGTAGGTCGCGACACGTCCGCGCGGAATCTTGGCGACCCAGGCGTGGACGCGCTGGAAGATGCCGGTGCCCGCACGCTTCCTGGCCGCCGCGGCTTTGGGAGCACGCGCGGCCTTTTTCGTGCCCGCCGCGGCCTTGCGTCGCTGCGTCGACTTCGGGCCACCCGCGGATCTGTCGCGTGCGCGCGCCATCACGGCATCGACTGTAGGCGCTTCTGCATCGCCGCGACCGATTGTTCCGGTCGCTGCTCGGCCGGCAGTGCCTTGGCTACCACGAGCGCCTGCTGCAATGTCTTCTTCGCGCCGGCGCTGTCATTTTTTTTCAGCTGCAGGTCCACCTTGAGGTCGTACAGGCGCACCGCGCGCGGCCCGTACGCCTTGGGCAGCGCGCGGTCGATCGCGTGCAGCGCGTCGTCGTACTTGCCCGCGGCGCGATAGAGCAGCGCCAGCCGCGCCGCTGGATTGTAATCGTTCGGCAGCTCCTTCTCCGACGCCTGCAGCGCCGGCACGACGCGCAGCGGCTCGCCGAGCGCCAGCGCCGCGTTGACCCGATGCGGATCGAACGCCGCGCGCTGCTCGACGGTCGGCGCGCGCGCCGCTTCGCCGTCGAGGAACGCGAGCCACCGCGCCGCCAGCACCTTCTTGCCGGCGGCGTCCTTCGCCTCTTCACGAATCCCGACGAGCGTCTCGTAGAGCCCGGAGCGATCGTCGGCGAGGAGCCCGGGGAGCGCGACCGCCTCCACTCCGAGCGGCTCGAGCACCGCCAGCGCCCGCGAGCGCGCGTCGCCCTTGAGCTCGGTCGCGCAGCCGAGCGCCAGCGCCGTGGCATTCGCAAACGACGGACCGCGCGCCATCGGCGGCACCAATTCGACGCCCGTCTGCGCGCACGACTCGGGCTCGCGCATGAGCGCCGCGAGCAGCGACTCGGTCGCGCGTGGCCGCTTCTCCGCCGGCAGTCGCGGCAGGACCGCGCGATAGGCCGCCGCCGCATCCTTCGCTCTGCCCTCACCCGCCAATCGGTCCGCGCGCGCCAGCTCGCCGACCGCGTCCTTGCCGTCGGCGTGGACCGCATGCTCACCATCGTCAAGCAGCTTGACCAATTGCGCCGCGTTGACGCTCCCAGGCCAGCGCAACACCGCCTGCTCGCGGGCAGGATCGACGACCATCAACGTCGGCCACACCTCGATGGGATATTTCGCCAGGAAGGGCGCGTTCTTCTCCTTCTCGGTGTCGATGCTGAGAAAGACGAAGCGCGTGGCCTGCTTGCCCAGCGACGGGTCGTTGAAGACGTACGACTGCATGAACCGGCAGGTGTGGCACCAGGGTGCCCACGCATCGACGAACAGCGGCAGGTGCCGCTTCTTGGCCTCCGCGAGGGCGCGACCGTAGTCGTCCTCGACGAATGACAGGACCTCTTTGGCCTTGCCGTTCTGCGCATCCGAAATCGGGCGCGACGGCGGGACCTCGGCCCCGGCGACGAGAGACACGCCTACCACCAGCAGCAACGTCAGCGAACGCATGCGCGCAGGATACCTTGTGTCAAACTCGAAGGAGCAATGAAACGCAGCCGCCATAGCTTCCGTACCAAGATGGCCATCGTCGTCACGGTCCTCCAATTGCCGGCCGTATTGTGGCTATGCGCGCGTACCCGCAACGTCTTGCCGCTCGCCATCGCCGTGGCGCTCTCGTTTCCCTATCTACGTCAGCTGCACTCGCCCTGGTCGCACGACGGGCGGCGGCTGCCGATGTACGTGGCGCTCGCGTGGTGGGCCAGCTGTATCGTGTTCGCGCTGCTCTTTCCGTTCGCGTGGCTGGCGGTGCTGCTCGGCGCACCGCAACAGCTCGCGTACGTGATCGCGGCGGCGCTTTCGCTGTGGAGCGGCCTCTCGGCGATTGGCAGCCGGCCGCGCGTGCGCAAGAAAGACGTGCGCATCGAAGGTCTGCCGCCGGAGCTCGACGGCTATCGCATCGGCCAGATCTCGGACGTTCACTGCGGGCCGTACACACCAGCCTCGCGTGTACGTCGCTGGGTCTCGCAGCTGAACGCGCTCGACCTCGACCTCATGACGGTCACCGGTGATCTCATCACCTCGGGCTCCTCGCACGTGCGCGACGTAGCGCAGGCGCTCGGCGCGCTGCGCGCGCGCGACGGCGTCTTCGCCTGCATGGGCAACCACGACTATTTCACCGACGGCGAGCGCTTCGTTCGCGAGCTGGAGCGTCACGGCCTTGCCGTGTTGCGCAACCGGGGCGTCGTCATCGACGTCGACGGCGCCAAGCTCTACGTGGCCGGCGTCGACGACACCTGGACGGCGCGCAACGACGTCCCGCGCGCGCTGGCGGCGCGGCCTGCCGGCGTGCCGGCGGTCCTTTTGGCGCACGATCCCAACCTGTTTCCCGAGGCCGTCGCGCGTAACGTGGAGCTGACGCTATCGGGTCACACGCACGGCGGACAGCTCGCGTTCCCCGGCGTGCGCCGTCTGTCGCTCGCGCGCTTCGTCACCGAATTCACCGCGGGGCTGTATCGGCGCGGTCGTTCGTGGCTGTACGTGAATCGCGGCGCCGGCACCACCGGCCCGCCGGCACGCCTCGGCGCGCCGGCGGAGCTGGCGGTGCTGACGCTACGCGCCGCTACTTGAGCGCGCCCTTGTCCTGATGCGCCATGTGATCGTGCTGCTCGAGCACCGGCAGCGTCTTGGCGGCCCACGCCTTCAGGTCGGGATCCATGCCGGCCTGTGACTGCTTCTTGAAGTCCTGCACATCCTCGTCATGGTCTTTGACCATCGCTTCGATGTACGCCTTATCGAAGTCTTTGCCGTTCAGCTTGGTCAGCTTCTCGTAGGTCATCTTGTGCTCCGGCCCGAGGTCGGTCGGCAGCATGAGATTCTTCCTCGTCGCCAGCGCCTTGAGCTCGTCATTGGCCTTCGAGTGATCGTCGACCATGCGCTTGCCGAACGCCTTCACCTCGGGCGTCGTTCCCTTCTCCATCGCCAGCTTGCCGAGCTTCACTTCGGCCATGCCGCCCGACGCCGCCTTCTCGACGAACTTCTTGTCGCCCGTGTCACTCAGGGTGCTCTTCTCCGGCTTCTGCGCCTGCGCGTAGAAAGGCGTCATCAATGCTCCACACAGGATCCACTTGAGCTGCGATGCCATGTTTTCCTCCCTTTGACGAGGATTCGTTGTGCGCGCGGCGCGAGCGCCTGCAAGTCGGGTGACTCCCCGAGTGGTCTCGATCTGGAACGCCGCCTGCACCTCTCGACTGCACACAAACGCCGTCGACACGGCAGGAGGTAAGGATGAATCGGAAGCTGGGACACCTGATCAGGGCGTCACTTTTTGCGCTGCCGCTCGTGCTGCCGAGCATGGCGCTGGCGCAATCGACCGGCGCCGGATCGAGCGCCTCGGGCGGATCCGCCGGCACCACCAGCGGCAACGCGAGCGACAGCGCCAGCGGCGTCAACAGCACGACCGCGGCGCCGGGCACGCCGGGCACCCCCGGCGGCAACAGCACGCTCGGCAACAGCGGCGACACCGGCAACACGGGCTCGCCGTCCGGGATAGGCGCCACCGGTACCGACACGCTCGGCACCGGGGCCGACGCCAAGGGCACCGGCTCGAGCGGAACGACAGGGAGTGGTAGCTCGGCGGGCAGCGGCTCGCTCGGCGGATCGGCGGGCAGCGGCTCGTCCACCGGTAGCGACACGACCGGCACCGGCGCGACCGGCACCGGCGCGACCGGCACCGGCAGCAGCGGGTCCACGGCGACCGGCGCCAACGGGACGGGCAGCGGCTCGACGACCGACAACGACACCCTGAATACGGACCACTCGTCGGCGTCGACCACGACGAAGACGACGCGTAAGACGCGCAAATCGGCGAAGCGCTCGGCGGACACGACCACGCCGTCCACCGACCGCGACTTCAATCCTCGTTAGTCAAGCAGCTTGTCCAGCTCGCGCGGGCGCGGACGGGCGCTGTTCATCGCCCCGTCCGCGTCAGTGCGTGCTTGTTTCGGAAGGCGCCCGACTCGCCGTTGCCACCCCCGCGTAGTTCCGCGGCAGCGTCACCGTGAAGGTGGCGCCGTTGCCGGGCGAGCTCTCCACGGTCACGACGCCCCCCATGAGGACGAGCAGCTCGCGCGTAATCCACAGCCCCAGGCCGAGGCCGCCGTAGTTGCGCTGCGACGCGGCACGCTCGAACTTGTCGAAGATGCGATGCTGTTGCTCGACTGCCACGCCGATCCCCTGATCGCGCACGCGCAGCGTGATGTCGCTCTCATCGCCCGAGATGCTCACGTCGACCGGCTTCGAATGGCCATACTTGATGGCGTTGGTAACGAGGTTCGTGACGACCTGATCGAGGCGCGAGCGATCCCACGAGCCGGTCAGCTCTGCCGGCGCTTCCAGACGGAGGCTGACGTTCTGTCGCGCCGCCTCGTCGCGCAGCCGCGCCAGCACTTCACCGACCACCTCGACGGCGTCAACCCGTTCCAGCTCCAACTCCAGGCGGCCGACGCCGATCCGCGAGACGTCGAGCAGCGCATTGATCAGCTGCTCCAGTCGATCGAGCTGCCGTTTGACGGTGCGCAGGCGGTCGTCGAGCAGCGGCGCTGGCAGTGACTCGCCTCCTGCCCTCTCCAACTGTCTCACCAGGCTCGACGCCGTCAGCTGCAGCGAAGTCAGCGGCGTGCGCAGCTCGTGCGACGCGACCATCAGAAAGTCGTCTCGCGATCGCAGCGCCAGCTGCAGCTCGCCGAGGAGTCGCTCGCGCTCCGACTGCGCCCGCCGTTCGTTTTCGCGCGCCAGCACCTCGCGGGTCACGTCGGCGCCGCACACGATGACGCCGACGACGGTGCCGTCTTGGCCTCGGAACGGCTGGAGCGAATAGGTCACGAAGCGTCGCGCCGGTATGCCGTCGGCGCCGGCACTCGTCAGCTCACGCTCGTGGCGTGCCAAGGGCTGGCCGGAGCGATAGACGGCGTCGAGCTCCTCGTCGTCACCCGCGAGCGCAGGGAACACCTCGCGAAGCCGGCGGCCCACACTTTCGCTCGCGGCGCCGAGCTGAATGAACGACGGATTGGTCAGCTCGACCCGGTGTTCGCGACCGTCCGTCACTGCCATCGCGACCGGGAGCTGCATCAGCACTTCCCGCAAGCGCGCTCGCGCGCTCTCCGCCTCCTGCTGGCGCGCCTCGAGCGCAGCCAGCTGCGTCACGCGTTCGCGCATGAGGTAGAGCTCGACGAAGAAGCTGACCTTGGCGCGCAAGACGTCGGGATCGAAGGGCTTGGTCAGGTAGTCGACCGCGCCCCGCTCGTACGCGCGCGAGACGAAGAGAGCGTCCGACTGGACCGCGGTCAGGAAGATGATCGGCACGCTGCGGGTCTTGTTGCGATCGCGAATCAGCTGCGCGGTCTCGAAGCCATCCATCCCCGGCATGGTGACGTCGAGGAGGATGACGGCGAACTCCTCGTCCAGAAGAGCCTTCAACGCCTCGTTGCCGGAGCGCGCCGCGACAGTCCGATGGCCGAGCGGCTGCAACACCGCCTCCAACGCCAGCAGATTTGCCGGCACGTCATCGACGATCAAGATTGCGGCGCTGCCGCGGCCCGTTTCGTCAATCATCGCGCGAGATCAAGCGTCTCAGAGCAGTTTCGAAATGGGAAGTATGAAAACAAAACGACCGGCCCGATGCCCCGTCCTGGCACGCCGGCGCGCAATCAATGCACGCTGCGCACGTTGGTCGAACGGCTTGCAGCGATGGGACCGACGGTCGCCCCTGTTGCGCGCAAATAGTCGCCAGGCGCAATCAGGATTTGCGTCCCGCGCGCCCCCGCCGATACCGAGATCTCGTCGAATAGCTCGATCGTTTCGTCCGCGAAGACCGGATAGTTTTTCTTGCACGCAAGCGCGGTCACCCCGCCGCGCACGTAGCCGGTGAGCGGCTGCACTTCCTTGAGCGGCACCGTGTCGACCTTGCGGTCGCCGGTCAATCGCGCCAGCGCCTTCAGATCGAGCTGCGCCCCCGCCGGCACGACCGCGAGGCAGACGCCATTGCGCTCGCCGCGCGCGACGAGCGTCTTCCACACCTGCTCGAGGGGCAGCCCGATCTTGGCCGCCACCGTCTCGGCGCTCAGATCCGCGGGGTCGACGTCGTACTCCTTCAGCCGGTACCGGATACCGAGGGAGTCCAAGATCCGCGCAGCGTTGGTCTTCACCGCAATCAGCCCGCGACGCCCTGGCGCGCTTTGGGCGGCCGGAGATCAAACGTGCCGCGCATGGGCCGCTCGATGATGTCGGTCAACGACACCGACTTCCAAGCCATCCATTGGAATGCCCATCGGTGAGGCCCTCCGTAGAACGCCAGCGTAGCGCGCCCGCCGCGACCGGCCCGTGACAAATACTGTACATCCGCGCAGTCGACCCGTACAGTCGTTTTCATGGCGGATCACCTCGATGCGCTCAATCCCGCGCAACGCGACGCCGTCGTGCACGACCGCGGACCGCTGCTCATCATCGCTGGTGCCGGATCGGGCAAGACCAACACGCTGGCCCATCGGGTCGCGCATCTCATCCTCGGCGGTGCCGACGCACGGCGCATCTTGCTGCTGACCTTCAGCCGCCGCGCCGCAGCCGAGATGACCACACGAACGCAGCGAATCCTTGCGCGTCCGACCAACGGCGCGCCGGCGCCGCACGTCACGTGGTCCGGCACGTTCCACGCCGTCGCCAACCGGCTCTTGCGCCTCCACGCGCCCGATATCGGTATCGATCCGGCCTTTACCGTCCTCGACCGCTCCGATGCGGCCGACTCGATCGACGTCGTTCGCAACGATCTCGGCCTGGCCAAGACCGACCGGCGCTTCCCCAAGAAGTCGACCTGCCTCGCCATCTATTCGCGCGTCGTCAACGCACAAGAGCCGCTCGGCAAGACGCTGGCCGAGTCGTTCCCTTGGTGCGGAGAGCACGCCGAGGATCTGCGCCGGCTGTTCGCGGCGTATGTCGACCTCAAGCAGCAGCAGCACGTCCTCGACTACGACGATCTGCTCCTGTACTGGCTGCATCTCATGCAGGACGAGGCGCTCGCCGCGCGCGTGCGCCGGCGCTTCGACCATGTGCTCGTCGACGAATATCAGGACACCAACGCGCTGCAGGCCCAGATCTTGTTGCGGCTGCGTCCCGATGGCGCCGGCGTCACCGTCGTCGGCGACGACGCGCAATCAATCTACGCTTTTCGCGCCGCCACCGTACGCAACATCCTCGATTTCCCACAGCAGTTCGATCCACCCGCGCGCGTCGTCACCCTCGAGCAGAACTACCGCTCCACCCAACCGATCCTCGACGCCGCCAACGCGGTGATCGCGTTCGCGAGCGAGCGATTCACGAAGAACCTGTTCAGCGACCGCCGCTCGGAGGCCCGACCGCTGCTCGTCGCCGCCGCGGACGAGGACGCACAGGTCGACTACGTCGTGACGCGCATCCTCGAGGCGCGCGAATCCGGGATTCCGCTGAAACGACAGGCGGTCCTGTTCCGCGCCGCGCACCACTCCGATGCCCTCGAGGTCGAGCTGTCGCGCCGCAACATTCCATTCGTCAAGTACGGCGGGCTCAAGTTCCTCGAAGCGGCGCATGTGAAGGACGCGATGTGCGTCCTCAGGTGGGGCGAGAACCTGCGCGACCGCGTGGCGTCGTTTCGCGTGCTGCAGCTATTGCCCGGAGTCGGTCCCGGCAGCGCCCAGCGCGCCGCCGACGCTCTCGGCGAATGGGCCTTCTCGATCGATGCGTTCGCGCGGCACAAGCCGCCCGCCGCCGCCCGCGCCGATTGGCCATCCTTGTGCGAGCTTCTGACCCGCCTGCGCAGCGACGTCACGTGGCAGGCGCAGATGGGGCTGGTGCGCCGGTGGTACCAGCCGCACCTCGAGCGCATCTACGATCATGCGCAGGTGCGCGCGCAGGACCTCGATCAGCTGGAGCAAATCGCGGCGCACTACCCCTCGCGCGAGCGCTTCCTCTCGGAGCTCACGCTCGACCCACCGCAGGCCACCGGCGATCAGGCGGGACCGCCTCTGAGGGACGAGGACTACCTGATCCTCTCGACCATCCACTCCGCCAAGGGTCAGGAGTGGGACAACGTCTTCATCCTCAACTGCGCGGACGGTTCGATTCCGTCCGACATGTCCACCGAGCACCCCGAGCAAATCGAAGAGGAGCGACGGCTGCTCTACGTCGCCATGACCCGGGCGCGCGATCAACTCCATGTCATCCATCCCCTTCGCTTCTTCGTACGCCAGCAGCGACGCTACGGCGATCTTCACGTCTACGCCCCGCGCACCCGCTTCATCCCCGATAGCCTCCTCGATCGCTTCACGCGCGTGAGCCACGGCACCATCGCGCCCGAGGATGCTCCCGACGCCGCGCCCGCCGCCCGCGTCGACGTCGGCGCCCGGCTGCGCGCCATGTGGTCCTGAGCAACCACCGACGGGGGGACCGCGTCCTAGCCTCGTGCGCGGCGGGGTCACGGCAAGGTCGGTCGCCGTGTCGCTGGCGCTGCACGGCCTTCTGGCGTGGCGAATCGCCATTCGACGTCCACCGCCCTCGGCCCCCCAACGGTCGCCGATCGAGATCGCGCTCGCGCCACCGATGACACGCCCGCCGTCCACGTCGGCGATGATTTCTGAGCCGGCGATTGGCACGAGGGCGCCGCGAAACCACGTGCGTACCGAGCTCCAGGCATCGACGCGGTCGACGCGGCCGGCCCTACCGCCGGCGCCATTCGCAGCGCCGCCCGAGACGCCGACGCCGTTGGTGGCACCACCCGCTCGAGGTACGACGGGCGCGGTCGACCTGTTCGCGACCGACGCATTGCGGAGCGCCCTGTCGCACGATCCGGCTCCTTCGCCCGGGTCGGCCGATCCCGGCGGTCACCTCGTCCGTGGGACCGATCCGAGATCGACGGTCAATCCCGGTGCCGAGCGTGAAGCGGTCGCCGGTCGCGTTGGCGAAATGGTGGGAGACCTCGTCGGCCGCGAGCGTGCGTCCTCCGGCAGCCTACCTCCACAATGGCGCGACATCGAGCGCACTCTCTCGCAGCAGTTCCATCCCGCGGCCGACGTCGTGCGCCAGGAGCAACGCGTCAAGGCGCTCGCTCATCAGATCCTACGCTCGTGGCTGGATGGACCGCCCACCGTCGGGCGCGTCGAACGCGGTGTCGACGCCTCGGTTCAGAACATGATCGGCGTTCCGGAGGGGCAGAACATCCGCAGTATGCCCGGCGAACAGGCCGCTGCGATTCAGTCGCGCTGGGGTGCCGCGGCCACGTCGCTCCGGGTCGAGGTCGAGGTCACCCTCGATGCCGACGGGCACATCCTCCGTTCTCGCATCGTGCACCCTTCGGGCCGCCGCGCGTTCGATCGTACAGCGCTAGCCGCGGTCGTCGAGGCGATCCGGGCGGGCGGCCCCCCCGAGGAGAAACGTACGGTCGTGACCCGGTGGAAGGTCGATGCCGCCGTCGCCGTCGCCCCTCCCACGGCGATCGGCTTCCGCTTCGACGAGTCGGGCCATCTCAACCCCGGCGCCACCGGTATCCGCAAGTACATCGGCCTCGGCCCGTATCCATTCGAAGAGCGCGTCCAAACCCACGTCTCCCTGACTTCGATCCAGCCGCAGCGCTGACGACTTGACCGGCTCGCGCCGTTCGCTTCTGATGCGCGCATGTCCTCCCGTACACTCTTGCTCGCGCTGGCCTTCGGCTGCGTCACGGCGTCGTCGACCGCCCTCGCGGCGCCCCTTCTGTTCCGCAACGTCCGAATCTTCGACGGAACGACGGTGCGTCAGGGCGACGTCCTCGTCGACAAAGGGCTGATCCGCGCCGTCGGTCGCAGGCTCTCGGCTGGCGGCGCCACGGTCATCGACGGCACCGGTAAGACCCTCTTGCCCGGCTTCATCGACTCCCACACGCACGCGTACGAAGACAAGGCGCTCGTACAGGCGCTCGTGTTCGGAGTCACGACCGAGTTGGACATGTTTGGAGATCCGGCGCGCAACCGCACGCTGCGTGACAAAGAGACGCGAAACGAGGCCACCGGCCAGGCCGACCTGCGCTCGGCCGGCATTCTCGCGACCGCGCCCAAGGGCCACGGCACGGAATACGGCATCGCCATCCCTACCCTCTCGAAACCCGACGAGGCGGCCGCGTTCGTAGCCGATCGCGTCAAGGACGGCTCCGACTACATCAAGATCGTCCTCGACGACGGCAAATGGTTTGGGCGCCCGATTCCGACGCTCGACGCGGCGACCGTCGCCGCGCTGGTCAAAGCGGCGCACGAGCAGCACAAGCTTGCCGTCGTCCACATCGGGTCCCAGGCCGAAGCTCGTGCGGCGGTCGAGGCAGGTGCGGACGGTCTCGTTCACATTTTCGTCGACAGCGCGCCAGCCGCCGACTTCGCGTCGTTCGTCGCCGCGCACCACGCCTTTGTCGCGCCGACGCTGACGGTCGAAAGCAACCTGTGCGAAGGCGCCGACCGCGCCTCGCTCACTCGCGATCCGGGGATTGCTCCGTTCCTCGACGATCGCGATCTGTCCCAGCTCGCTCGATCGTTTCCACGCAAGCTTCCGGCGGCGAACTGCACCAACGCCCTCGACACCGTGAAGCAGCTGGCCGCGGCCCATGTGCCGATCCTGGCCGGCACCGACGCGCTGAACCCCGGCGTCGTGCACGGAGTCAGCCTGCACCGCGAAATGGAGCTGCTGGTTCAGGCCGGCCTGACGCCGACCGACGCGCTCGCTGCGGCGACGTCGACGCCGGCGGCGCGCTTCGGACTGAGCGACCGCGGCCGCATCGCTGCCGGCCTGCGCGCCGATCTCGTCCTTGTCGAGGGCGACCCGACCGCGGACATTCGTCGGACGCGGGCAATCACCGGCGTGTGGAAGCGCGGCGTAGCCGTCGATCGCGTCGCGTATCGGAACGATGTGGAGAAGCAGCGCGCCGCCGTCGCGCAAGAGCGCGCTACACCGGCGCCGCCCGGCGCCGAGAGCGGCCGCATCGCCGACTTCGAGGATGGCAAGGTGGCCGCCAAGTTCGGCGCCGGCCTGGCGCCGTCGACCGACTCCATCCGAGGCGGCACCTCGACCGTCGAGTTGAAGGTCATCGCCGGCGGCGCCAACGGGACCAAGAGTGCGCTCGCCGTCACTGGCGAGACCAAAGGTGACAGTGGCTTTGCCTGGGCGGGCACGATGTTTTCGCCCGGCGCAATGCCGATGACTCCCGCCAACCTGTCGGCGAAGAAGACGCTCACCTTTTTCGCGCGCGGTGACGGCAAGCGATATCGCGTGATGCTGTTCGCCAAGCACCTCGGTTTCCTGCCGGTGACCCGGACCTTCGTTGCCGGACCGCAATGGAAACAGGTGACGATGCAGCTCGCCGACTTCGACGGCGTCGACGGCCGCGACCTCATGGCCCTCTTGTGGACGGGCGGCCCGGAGGCGGGCAAATTCTCCTTCGCCGTCGACGAGATCGAGCTGCACTGATGGCCACCGACGCTCCACGCACCGCGGTGGTCCTCTCTGGCGGAGTCGCCAAAGGCGCGTTCGAGGCCGGCGCGCTCGACGTGCTCATCGAGCGCGGAATCCGGCCGTCGATCGTCATCGGTACCAGCTCCGGCTCGCTCAACGCGACGATGCTCGCCGGCGCCGTGCGCGCAGGCCGCGAGCGGGATGCGACCCGGCGGCTCCTGACCCTGTGGCGCGACGACGCCGACTGGATGCACATCTTCCACCTCACGTTGCGCGATGCGCTCGACGGTCGCGGCTTGTCGGACTCGGCGCGTATCGTCGAGCTGATGCGTCGCGAGCTGCCGGCCATCACGACCAGTGCGCTGCATCACGTGAGGCTGCGCATCGTGGTTGCCGTCCTGCAAGGAGTTCGGCACCAGATCAGTAGACAGACGGCGACGACGTTCGAGGGCGTACTGGCGTTCGAGGACGGCGACTTCGACGACGACAGTGGTCGCGAGCGGATCTACAACGCCGCCGCGGCCTCGGCCGCATTCCCGGTGCTGTTCAATCCAGTCGAGGTCCCCGGACTCGGGCCCTGCTATGACGGCGGGGTCGTCAACGACGTGCCGGTCAAGCTGGCCGCCGACGGCGGCGCCGACCGGGTGATCATCCTCGCGCCGTACCCGGCGGAGCTGGATGCCGACAAGGTTCCCCGAGGCGTCGAGCTGGCGGCGCGTCTCGTCGATGTCCTCATCCACGAGCGGCTCTATCGCGACCTGCAAGAGGCCGAGCGCGTAAATCTAGTGATCGCACGCATCCATGCCCTCGCGACGGACGGAGTGCTCGACGACGAGCAGGTGACGCAGGTGCTGAAGGCGTTCGACGCGCGTCCGCTCGAGATCATCACGATTCGTCCGGCGCGCGAGCTGCCCGGCAACGCGTTCGCCGGATTCCTGCATCGTAATTTGCGCGAGCAGTACATGACGGCCGGCCACGACATGGCGAACCTGGTTCTCGACGACCTCGCGAAGCGCGACAGCTAGTAAAGCGGGCCGTGCACGTCCGCGATGCGTCAATTCGCCGCGCGACGCGATCGATGACTTCGTCGCGCGCGCGGAACGCGATCGCCGGTTTGTGAAATTGACGATGCATCCTCCGGCGGAAGGCGTAGACTCCGCTTTGTAGAGCTTCGCTTTCTCTTCGCCTGCTTCGATGCCGCGCGCCGCTGCTCTTGCTTTTGCGATGTCCGGCCATTTGACGACTGCGAGCGATTGCCACGCGCCCGAGCCGGCTTAACTTGTTTTGTCAGTGGCTTGAGTGAATGGAGGCGATGATGAAGGTCCCCAATAAGACCCGACGCCAGCGCAGTCCCCGCACGGACGATGCCGATGCCTTTCTGCGCGATCCAGACGGCGGTGCGGCGCACTCCCGCGACGATCTGGCGGTGGAGCTGGCTCAGGAATTCTTGATGTCCGCGACGTCCGGCGAACACGTTGGTGAAGACCAGATGGACCAGGAAGTCCCAGAAGAAAGCGGCGGGCCGTTCGTCATCCACTCGGCGCGAGAGGAGTTCGCGCGAGACGTCGATGCGTCGAACCCGCTCGACGCCAGTCGAGAGGCGCTGCCGTCCCCCATGCGCGCTCGCTGATTTCCGCTTCTCCTTCCGCTTCACCTTCGAGCCGACGTCGACGACGCAGCGCGCGCGAGGAGGGTCAATTCGTTTGCGGCTCCGTCGCGGAACTGCCGGCGGCGGCGCTGCGCGTCGCTTGCGCGCACGCTTGCGCCGGACAGGCGCGAGCCAGCGTCCAAGTCTCTTCATCGCGCTCCTCGCGGTATGCAGGACGCGGTCGATCGTATCGAGCAGCCGCTCCGCACCGCGTTCGGTCGCGTCGAGAATACGATGAACGAGCTGGGTCGCAGCGTCGGCGCGCACGTGTGCAGTGCGCACGACCCGACGGGCGTACCGCCGCGCAATCCAGAGCCTGCGACGACGATTCATCGTTCGTACTCCAACTCGAGACCGCCGATGGCGCGCACGCGCTCTTCGACCAGCGGATCGAGATCAGCCACGAGATCCACCGACGCGCCGATGCTGATCCCTCGCCACGGACCCAAGAGCAGACCGGCACGCGGCACCAAGGCGCTTCCACGCCCGTTCGCGTACACGACGCCCGTGATGCCCAGCTCCAGCCACAAGGGGCGCGACAATCGGCGCGCGGCGTGAGCGCCTGCGGCCCATCGTTCAGGACGGCCCGCTAGCGTCACGGCCAGGCCCAGATCGAGGTCGCGCAAGCGCGCGCCCGCTGGGCTCGGATCGTAGAAGGAGTACAGGGCCAGCGCGCCCACCCGCCAGCGCCCTTCGATCGTCGCCTGCGCGCCGACGTGAAGCTGAAGCTGGTCGACGCTGATCGAGCCGACTGGCGCCGCGACGTCGATGCGTCGCAGAAGGACGCCGGTGTCGGCGCGAACGCTCCAGCGCTGGCCCTCGACGTGTAGCTCGGCGTGAGGATCGACCGACGCCCAACTGCGCCGCTGCTGTCGCGGCCCGAATGTAGCGGTCACGCCGGCCGACAGATACGCGCCGCGATATTCGATGAGGCCGTGAGCGCCGTATCGCTCGGTGGCGTAGTCGCTGACCATCGTCAGTCCCGCGCCGATCCCCAGCTGGCCGTCGAGCAACTCGGTCTCGGCGCCGTTCGTGACGTAGACGAACTCCTTGCCGACAGCGAGCTCACTACGCAGCTCGACGGCGTGCGCCAACGAACCACCAACGTTCACCCACGCCATCGCAATGAACAGCAGCTTGCGCATGTCGCAACCCCAGAGCAGGAAGCGCGCCAACCGTTGGCCCGTCTCCTGCTTTGCGTCGCGCACCATGACGACCATCCTGCTCGATCCCACTCTACGACGCGCTCGCATCATGCGCGTTACCGTCGGTGCGCTGCTGTCGATCGCCGTCGGAACCATCGGCTTGTGCGCCTTCGAGCTGCGCGCGCGCGAGCGGCCCGCGCCCACGCTTCCGTCGCCGCGCCGCCCTGGCCGGATCGCTGGCCGGCGTCCGTATTCCGGTCGCGATCCGGCAACCGGACAGCGGCTGGCGCACGAGCCACCGCCACTGGCCACTGATCTCGAAGCCGTCTCCGACGCGCCGCCGGTCGAAGTGATCGCGTTCATCGATCCGAGCGTGTCGGGCGCGCTCTCGTCGTTGCGCACGCACGCTCGCGACATCTCCACCGCCGCGTTCACCGGTCTGGAGCTCGGTGACGACGGCAGCGTAATCGATCATCTCGACCGCGCCGCGCTTCAGTTGGCGGCCAGGCTGAGCGTGCGATCGACCGTGCTCCTGCAGAACGTCAACCCGCGCGATGGTTGGCGCGCCGACCGTGTGCGCGTGCTGGCGCGCGACCGACGCGCACGCATGCGGCTGGCGGACGCATTGATTGGCATCTGCCGCCGCGAAGGTCTCGGTGGGGTGCATCTCGATTTTGAAGAGCTGGCCGAGGACGGGGGTCTGCTACCGACGGTGGTTATGGACCTGGCGGCCGCGCTGCACGCCGCTCGACTGGAAGTGGCCGTCGATGTGGCAGCCGGTGTCGACGCCCGCGTACTGGCACAGCTTGGAAGAGATGCCGACCGGGTCGTCATCATGGCCTACGACGAGCACGACGCCGACGCGCCGCCAGGATCCATCGCCAGCGATGGGTTCGTAGACGACGCGATGCGCGGCGCGGCGGCCGCCGTCGAGGCCGACAAGCTCGTCGCGGGGCTCGCGATCTACGGCTACGATTGGATTGACCAGCAATCAGCAGAGCCGATCTCTTTTGCCGACGCTCACGCCGCGGCCAAGGAGGCGCGCGTTCAGCCGCGGTGGGATGCGACCGGCAACGTGCGCTTCCAGTACAGCGACGAAGATGGTCATCACCAGGTGTGGCTCACCGACGCGGCCAGCGTATGGAATCACACGCGCATCGCCGCGGCTGCGCGCGTGCGTGCCGTCGCACTGTGGCGGCTGGGCGGAGAGGACCCGGCGGTTTGGGATGCCCTCTGGCGTTGGCGCCCGCCACCACGGGCGAGCGAGGTGCCGGCCGAGCCGCGCATCATTAATGAAGGGGACGGGCCGTTTCTGACGCTCGCGCTCGCACCTGAATCGGGAAGACGCGCGCTCGACGTGCGGGCCGGCCGCATCGTCGGTCAGGAGTGGTTGGTGTCGCCCTCGTCGTACCTAGTACGCCGCGCCGGTGTGGTGCCGGGGGAGGTCGCGATCACGTTCGACGACGGTCCCGATCCACGGTTCACGCCCGCCATTCTCGACATCCTGCGGCGCGAGCACGTCTCCGCCAGCTTCTTCATCGTCGGCGCACAAGCCGCCGGCACGCCCGATCTGGTGCGGCGAACCTTTGCCGAAGGTCACGACATTGGCAACCATACGTTCACACATCCGGATGTCGATCGGGTGGGCGAGCGGCGGCTCCGAACCGAGTTGGAGGCGACGTCGCAACTGCTGGAGTCGCTCCTCGGACGGCGGCCGTCGATGTATCGGCCGCCGTCGCTGGCAGACGTCGAGCCGCGAACGCTCGCGAGCGCGGCAGCCTTCGCGCGCGCTGGTGCGCTCGGCTATCTGGTGGTCGACGCCGACGTCGATCCGCGCGACTGGCAGCAGCCTACCGCCGATGAGCTCACGCGCCAGGTCCTCGCGCGAACCGAACGAGGCGGCGTCATCCTCCTCCACGACGGCGGCGGAGATCGAAGCGCGACGGTTGCTGCGCTGCCGGCAATCATCGCCGGACTGCGTGCGCGCGGATTGCAGTTCGTGCCGTTGCCGGCGCTCGTAGGAAAGTCACGCGACGATGTCATGCCGTCGGTCGCCGATTCTTCCCGGGCGACGCATGCGGCATCGACGCACCTACTCTCGGGCTACGCGCTGCGGGCGGCGTTCGCGGCTGCACCGCTGTTGCGCGGCGTGCTGATCGCAACCCTTGCGCTCGTCCTCGCGCGAGCACTGCTGCTGATCGGCGCGGCGTTATCGAGCGAAAGGCGACGGTGCCGATTCCGGGCACGCGGCCCGCTTCCGCCGGTGACTGCGATCATTCCAGCGTTCAACGAGGCACTCGTCATCGAGCGCACGATCGATGCCCTACTTGCCAGCGACGTGCCTGTCGATGTCGTGGTCGTCGACGACGGCTCGACCGACGGCACGGCGGACCTGGTCGCTGCGCGCTTCCACCGCGATCCGCGCGTGCGACTCCTGCGGAAGGCCAACGCCGGCAAGTCGGCGGCGCTCGTGGCCGGGATGGCAGTGTGTCGCACCGAGATTGTCGTGGCGCTAGATGGTGACACACTGTTTGCGCCAACGACGGTGAGGCGCCTCATCGAGCCGATGTGCGATCCGCGCGTCGGCGCCGTGGCCGGCACGGCGGAGGTCGGCAATCCCGAGAACGCGCTCGCGCGCTGGCAGGCGGTCGAATACCTGACCCAGCAGGAGATCGAGCGGCGAGCATGGGACCTCTTCGCCGCGCTGCCGATCGTACCGGGCGCCGTCGGTGCCTGGAGGCGGCGTGCGGTGCTCGAAGCCGGCGGCTTCTCGTCGGACACGCTGGCCGAGGACGCGGATCTGGCGATGGCGCTATGCCGCCGCGGATGGCGCGTCGTCCACGCGCCCTCGGCGCGCGCGCGTACCGAAGTTCCGACGGGCATCCGATCGCTGCTTCGGCAACGTGTGCGCTGGAGCTTCGGCACGCTGCAGGCGTTGTGGAAACATCGCCGCGCTGCGCTCGAGCCGGGGGTGTTTGGTCGCTGCGTGTGGCCGACAATGATCGTCTGCCAAATCCTCTTGCCGCTCGCGACGCCGGTGGCGCTCCTGTCGCTCACGGTCTGTGGCGCGGCGGGCAATCTGACACCGGCGTTGATCGCGTCGGGCGTGCTCTTCGGTGTCGAGGCGCTGCAACTCGGCGCGGCCGCATGGCTGGCGCGACGCTCCGGCGGCCGCGCGCGGCACGTGCTCGCGATGCTGACCTCGGGCCTCGTCTATCGGCCGCTGCTGTTGTTGGTGACGCTGCGTTCGATCTTCAGGCTGCTCGACGGGGTGCCGCTCGGGTGGGGAAAGCTGTCGCGGCGCAACACCGCGATCGCCTATTCGGCTGCTACGAGCGCTGCCTCGTTGGCAGCGCGAGCGGTACGGTGACTACGGCGTCGCGGCCTTGGCTGCCGGAGCCTTCTTCTTGCCCGCCCCGCTGTTGGCGGCGTGGCGCGAGCGCGTCTCTTTCTTCAGCCACTCGAGGTCGACCGCCTTGGTCGGCTTGACCGTGATCTTGGAGCCGCCATCGACATCCTCTGACGTGACCGTGGTGTCCTTGAGCACGACTTCGCACAAGCCCAGCCCACCGCCACCGTGACCCTCGCCGTTGTGCACGACGGCCGTCGGATCGCTCTTCGCCGAATCGACCATGTGCTTGGCGCGCTTCCGGATGTCTTCGGTCTTCGCCGCGTCGGTGCTCGTGACGGTGATCTCGATGCCATCCTTGGAGTCTTTGATCTCCGTCTTTGCCCCGGCGACCGATGATGGGCAATGCTGCATGTGTCCGCCGCCGACCGTCGCGGCAGCTTCTTTCGCCCATGCCGCGGGCGTTCCAACCATCAGACCGAGTGCAGCAACGCCAAGCCATGTACGCATACGACCCTCCCTCTTTCGGCAGCTTTAAACAGTAGGACCGGTACCAGGCGCTGTCAATTCAGCGCTTCTTGCTCAAATCCTCGAACACGGTTTCGACCATCTGTGCCGGCTTGATGAAAAACGCCCCCCAGGCGGCATCGAATTCGGCGGTCGGCTTGGCGGCTTGTACCTGCTCGAGGGTCTTGCCCTCGGCGACGAGCTTCTTCACGCGGTCGCGGATCGCCACGATCATGTCGCGGAACTGCTTGAGCTTGTTGCGGTCGGTGACCGCGCCGTGACCGGGAATGATACGCGTCGTCGGCTGCGCCATGGCCAGCGCGCGATCCGCGGCCCGTATATAGCCTTCGACGGTGCCGCCCGAGCTCAGATCGATGAACGGATAGCCCGATGAGAAGTAGGTGTCGCCCATGTGCAGGACATTGTCCTTGCGAAAATAGACGATCGAATCACCGTCCGTGTGCGCGGGTTGAACGTGCCACACGTCGATGTCCTCTCCGTCGAGATGAAAGGACAGCGAGTCGGCGAAGGTGATGACCGGCAAAGCCGGCTCTGGCGACGGCGGCATCTTCTTGTTGAGCATTTTCGAGAACTGCTCGGTCGAGAGCCGCTTACGGACGTTCTCGTGGGCGACGATGACCGCACCCTCGCCACCGAAGACCGCGTTGCCGCCGGTGTGATCGAAGTGCCAGTGCGTGTTGAACACGAACCGAACCGGCTTCGCGGTCACCGCGGCGATCGCCTTCTTGAGCTGAGGCGTCATCGGAGCGATCTGGTCGTCGACGAGAAACGCTGCCGTCTTGCCCACGCGCAGCGCGATGTTTCCGCCCGGTCCGGTAATGAGATAGAGGTCGTCCGTCAGCTTTTGCGTCTCGAGCTTTTGCTCGGGTTGCTGTGCCTGTGCGCTCGCGCCGGCGCAAAGAAGACCAACGACAACGAGGATTCGCCCCGATGGGATTTGCATCGCGGCATCATGCCACAGCCTCGGCGAGCATCGCCAGCGTCACAAGGAGTAGCATCGCGCCATGTTCCGATTTCGTGCCCGAGCGGTCCAGCTGCACCGGTATGCAGCGCTGACGGTTTTGATCGGATGTGGAACGACCGCGCAGGGCCCCACGGCGACGACGAAGCCGCCGAGTGCGAGGCCGGAGCGGGCCGCCATGGGTGCGGCCGCAATTCGCGGCGAAGCCGTGGCGCTACGCCCGCTCTTGACGACGTCCCTGGCGCAGCGCTTCGCCGACGCGGCCACGACGTTGCCAATCGTCGAGAAGCGCAGCGTGCAGGTCGGCAGCGAGACCAAGGTCGTCGACGAGGAGTACTACTACACGACGCGCTACGGCACGCCGCTGGCCTACGCGCGGCCGCTCGAGATCGTCGCGGGCGCTGGCCTTACCGACGTCGCAGGCAAGCGACTCGTCGACTTCGGCTACGGCGGCATCGGGCAGCTCATGATGCTGGCCTCGCTCGGAGCAGAGGCGGTCGGCGTCGACGTCGATCCGACGCTGCGCGCGATGTACGCCGACCGCGACGGACGGTTCGGCAGCGGATCGTTGCGGACGCTCGAAGGGCGCTGGCCAGCCGATACGCCCGTTCGCGACGCCGTCGGCGGCGGCTACGACCTCTTTCTGTCCAAGAACGTGTTGAAGCGCGGCTACATCCACCCCGCGGAGCCGGTGCCGGAAAAGCGACAGATTCGGCTCGGCGTCGACGACGAAGCGTTCCTGCGCGCCGTCCACGCGCTACTGAAGCCGGGCGGCCTCATGCTCATCTACAACCTGGCGCCGGCGCCTGCCCCGCCCGGTAAGCCGTACATTCCGTGGGCGGACGGCCGTTCGCCGTTTCCGCGCGAGCTGTTCGAGCGCGTCGGCTTTCGCGTGGTCGCCTTCGAGATCGACGACACCGTCGCCGCCCGCAACATGGCCCGTACGCTCGGCTGGGATCGCGGGCCGGAAGCGATGGACCTGACCCGCGACCTGTTCGGGCAGTACACGCTCGTGGCGAAACCGTAGTCAGCTGCCTTGCGGCGGCGGCTGATTGAGCGTCAGCCAATAGATCGCCAACTGGCGGGCCGCTTCGTCGAACTCTTTGAAGTCGACCGGCTTGCGCACGTAGCTGTTTGCGCCGAGACCGTAGCACCGGACGACATCGCGCTCCTCCATCGACGACGTCAAGATGACCACGGGCGTCAGCCGCACGCGCGCATCCGCGCGCATCTGTCGTAGGACCTCCAACCCATCGACCTTGGAAAGGTTGAGATCCAGAAGCACCAGCGCCGGGTCGCTGACCGCGTCGCGGCCCGCGAAGGCGCCACGACACAAGAGGTAGTCGAGCGCCTCCGCACCGTCTTTGACCCAGTGCACGCGATTGCCGACGGCGTTTCGCTTGAGCGCCAGGAGCGTGAGCTCGGCGTCGTCGGGATTGTCCTCGACGAGCAGGATCACCTTGTCGCTCATCCTTCTCCCAGTGTGAACCAGAATGTGGTGCCCTGGCCAGGCTGCGATTCGCCCCAGATGCGGCCGCCGTGACGGTTGACGATGCGCTGCACCGTGGCCAGCCCGATGCCGCTGCCCTCGAACTCGGTGACGTCGTGCAAGCGCTGGAACGGCAAGAATAGCTTGTGCGCGTAGGTCATGTCGAAGCCGGCACCATTGTCACGCACGAAGAAGGCCGGCACACCGTCGCGCGGCTCGCTGCCGAACTCGATGCGCGGCGCGCTCTGCCGCCGCGTGAACTTCCAGGCATTTCCGAGCAGGTTCTCGAGCGCGACGCGCAGGAGGCGCCCGTCGCCACGAGCGGGCGCGCTGCCGGCGATATGAAGCTCGACGGCGCGCTCCGGCTCTCCGCGATGCAGCTCGTCGGTCACCTCGCGGGCGACCTGCGCCAGATCGACCGTGGCGCGATGCATCTCGGCGCGATTGATCCGGGCCAGCCCGAGCAGGTCGTCGATGAGGTGCCCCATGCGCTGGCTGCCGGCGCGCACGCGGTCGAGATAGTGGCGCCCCTGTTCGTCGAGGCTGCCGTGGTACTGCTCGAGGAGGATGGTCGAGAAGCCGTCGATGGCGCGCAGCGGCCCGCGCAGGTCGTGCGATACCGAATAGCTGAACGCCTCGAGCTCCTGATTCGCCGCGGCCAGCTCCGCGACGCGTAGCTCGAGCTGGCCATTCAAGTTGGCGATGGCCGCCTCGCCGCGGCGCCGGCTGGTGATGTCGCGGGCGATCTCGGCGTAGCCGATGACGCGGTTGGAAGCGTCGCGTACGGCAGAGAGCGTGACCTCGGCCAGGAACCGCGAGCCGTCCTTCCGGATCAGCTCGGTCTCGACGCGGCAACTTCCGTCGCGAGCCGCAGCCGCTAGATCGGTCCGCGAGCGGTCGGCCGCTCGATCCTCGGCCGTGAAAAAAGTCGAGACGTGCCGGCCCAGGATCTCGTCGGTGCGCCAGCCGGTGCCGCGCTCGGCGCCCGCGTTCCACGACACGACGTTGCCCTCAGCGTCGAGGAGGAAGATGGCGTAGTCGCTGACGGCCTCGACGAGCCGGCGGAACTTGTCCTCCTCGGAGAGCGACAGCGCCTGCTCACGCGACAAGGCGAGGCTGGCTTCGTAATCCGCTGCCAATGCACCGACGCGCCGACGCATGAACAGGACCACGGCCACGCCGACCGGGATCGCGCCAAGCAGCGTCGCCGCGACCACCCCCGGCCAGCGTCGGTCAGTCAGCGTCGCCGTGAAGACCGATCCGAGGGTGGCGGCCAACAGCGCTGCCGCAAGCACGGGTACGAGCAGCGTCGCCACGAGACGCCGCTCCACTGCCGCGCGCGGGCTGAACGACCGTGAGGCGACCAAGACCGCAATTCTGGCGTTGACGGCCGGCTGGTTCAAGTTAGATGACGCGCGCCGGGGCGCGCCTACCTTATTATGGACGTGGACAAGCGCATCGACGAGCTGCAACGACTGGCCGCCACACAGTCGAGCGTGATCGGCCTCGGAGGCGGTCTGCCGTCGGACGAGCTATTTCCGCGGGCTGGCCTGGCGCGGGCCTTCTTGCGGGCGATGCGCGATCCCAACGCCGGCGCCTTGCAATACGCCTGGCCCGAGGGTCGCGAGGCGCTGCGCGGCTGGATCGCAGCGCGGCTCAACGATCGCGGCGCCTCGGTGAAGCCGGACGACGTCATCGTGACCTCGGGCGCACAGCAGGCGCTGGCCATCGCCGCCCAGCTCGCGTTGGCGCGCGGCGACCAGGTCGGCGTCGATGCCGAGACCTATCCAGCGGCGCTCGACGTCTTTCGCACACGCGGCGCCGAGCTGCGCAGCGGCTGGGACGGCGTGCGCTGCTTCTACGCCATGCCCGCCATCGGGAATCCGCGCAGTCGTGCCATGACGGCGGCGGCGCGCGCCGAGCTCCTGTCCAAAAAGATCCCGATCATCGAGGACGACGCGTACGCCGAGCTGCGCTTTGACGGGACGCTCCCCCGGCCGCTGCTCTCCGAAAGCCGCGCGCTGGTATGGCACGTGGGAACCGTCTCCAAGACGCTGTGCCCCGGGCTGCGCGTCGGCTGGCTGGTGCCGCCGCCGGCGGAGCGCGAGCGGGCGCTGGAGCTCAAGCACGCCACCGACCTGCAGTCGTCGAGCCTGGGACAGGCGGTGCTCGAAAAGTTCCTGGAACGTGATGACTTCGACACGCGGCTCGTGCGCGCTCGCCGCTTCTACCGGGCGCGTGCCGGCCGCCTCTTGCGCGCCGTCCGCCGAGCGCTGCCGGGATGGCGTTGCGACGAGCCCGAAGGCGGCTTCGCCCTGTTCCTCGAGGCCAGCGAGCCGGGCGACGATCGCCAGCTGCTCGAGGTCGCAACGCGGCACGGCGTCAGCTTCGATCCGGGGTGTATGTTCCGCCCACAGGACGACAGCGCGCCGCTGGCCCTGCGGCTCTGCTTCTCCTATGTCCGAGCCGCCGACCTCGAGGAGGGTGCGCGGCGACTGGCAGCCGCGTGGGATGGCTACCGGCGCGACCGCGACGTGCTACAACCCGTCGACGGAGGACGACGATGAGTGAGCTACAGAAGTTGCTGAACCTGCAGGCCGCGCCGATCGCAATCACGTTCCGTGCGACGGCCCCGGCTGGGGTGGCACATGTCGATCGCCGCGAGCCGGCTGGCTGCGGCTATTGGAAGCGTGCCGCCGCGGGCGAGGTTTTCTACACGAACGCCGACGACCACAAGAATTGCCCGATCGGCGCACATACGCACGGCGTGACACTTTCGCCCGAGGAGTCGAAGCAGCTCGAGGGTCTCGTCGGCACGATGGTCGGCCTCGAATACATCGACATGTCGGAAGTGCCGTCGATTCCGACGCGCAAAGAGCCGTTCGGCGTCGCCGTGTACGCGCCGCTCGACCAGGCGCCGCTCGCCGCCGACGTGGTGCTGGTGCGCGGCAATGCGCGGCAGCTCATGCTCCTCGCCGAAGCTGCACAGTCGGCCGGCGTCTCCGACGAGACCCCGACGATGGGACGGCCGACCTGCGCCATCCTCCCCGATGCCATCAATCGCGCCCGCACCGCCGCCAGCTTCGGCTGCATCGGCAACCGCGTGTACACGGCGCTGTCCGATAACGACGCCTACTTCGCGATCCCGGGCCCGGCGCTGGCGGCCGTCGAGGAGCGGCTGCGGGTCATCCTGCACGCCAACAACGAGCTGGAAAAGTTCCACCGCGCTCGCGCTCTGTCCTAGAGACGACGGTAACCCCCGGCGGCCGGCGCCGCGCCGCCAGACGATCCCCCACGTACCATCCGCCATCGGCTATGATGCGGCGATGTCTCCCCCGACGGCAGCCGCGCTGCACGACGCGACGCCGCCGCCCGACCTCGAATCGTTGGCGGCGCGTCACGCGGGCCAGGTCAAGCCGCGTGATGTGCGCGCGCTGCATCGCTGGCTCTCGACGCTGCCGCCGGCACCACCGACACTAGATGTCGCGGGCGCCGCCCTCGAGGCGGGCGCGCGCTGGGTTCGCACCGGCACCGCCCTCGTCGGAGTCGAGCCGCCTCCGATCGTGCGGCTGCGTCTCCTCGTCGAGATCCTGGAAGAGGTACCGTCGTGGCGCATGGCGTTCGGCGCCGCGGTGGCGCGTGCCGTCGCGGACGGCGATGCCATTCCGGCGCTGGAGTCGGGGCTGCCCAATGACCGCGGCCTGTGGCCCGAGTCGGCAGACCGCCTGGCACGCCGGCTGTTGCCGTCCGCCGATTCGCAGCGTGATCTGGGCGCGCTCGTGTCGCGGCTGTTTCCCACCATGGCGGACGCCGTCTGGCTGGCGCTGGTTCCGCAAGAGCTGGCGGCGCGATTGGCAGGCGTCATCGACGATGGGGCGCGGGCATCGGGCGCGAGCGCCCCGTTCGGGCCGCTGCACCAGGGGATGCTCGACGTCATCGCCCTGGTGGCGACGCGAACCTCGGCGCTCGGCCTCTCGCGTGAAATCCGCGCCCGCAGCCCCGAGATCTCGCTCGCCGCGTCGCCGTTCTTTCTGCTGCCGCGGCTGTGCGACGCGCTGTTCGGCGGCATCGGGTCGGCCGCGTCCTGCCGCGAGCAGATCCTCGCTTGTCGTGATGCGCTGGAAGCCGTGCGCGCGCACCTCGAGGAATTCGGCGTTTCGGTCGACGTCGTCTACCGCATCGAGGTGATCGAGAAGAACCTCGACCGTCTGCGCGATCTTCTCGCGATCAGCGACGCCGCGAGCGCCGATGCGCGCGCGGTCGCCGTCGTGGCGCTGGTCGCGCAGATCGCCGCCGAGCGCGTGCGCCACAAGAGCGTCCGCGACATGCTCTCGACCAACCTGCACCTGCTCGCGCGCAAGGTGATCGAGCACGCCGGCCAGACCGGCGAGCACTACATCACGGCAACACGCGGCCAGTGGTGGAAGATGCTGGCCTCGGGCGCCGGCGGCGGCGCGGTCACCGGCGCGACGGTCATCATCAAGTACCTCGTCTTGTGGGGCCACTTCGCCCTCTTCGTCGAGGGCGCCTTCGCGTCGGCCAACTACGCCGCCAGCTTCCTCTTCATGCAGCTGTGCGGGTTCACGCTCGCCACCAAACAGCCGTCGATGATCGCGGCCGCGCTAGCCGGCTCGCTCCATGGCTCGGGCCAGACCAAGGAGCACCACGAGCTGGACGACCTCGTGACGCTCATCCAGCGCATCTGCCGGTCGCAGCTGGCCGCGGCCATCGGCAACGTCGGCATGGTCATCCCGGTGGCGTTCGCCTTCAACCTGGCCTACATGAAGGTCAAAGGCGCGCCGTTCCTCGACGCGGAGGCCGCCGAGCACACCATCCACTCGTTCCATCCGCTGCACTCGGGCACGATCTTCTTCGCGTCACTGACCGGCGTCCTCCTCTGGATGTCGAGCCTCGGCGCCGGTTGGCTCGAGAACTGGTCGACCTATCGCCGCCTGCCCGAGGCGATCGCCAAACACCGCCTCGGACGCTTCGTCGGGCGCGGCACCATGCGCTGGCTCGGCCGGGCCGTGCAACGCAACGTGGCCGGCTTCGGCGGCAACATCGCCATCGGCCTGCTGCTCGGCATGACCCCGGTCGTCGGCAAGTTTTTCGGTCTCCCGCTCGAGGTGCGCCACGTGACGCTGTCGACGGGCAGCCTGACGCTGGCCGCCTGCTCCATCGGGCCCCACGCCGGGGGATTCCTGGCCGCGGGCCTGGGGGTCGTGATCATGCTGGCGCTCAACTTCGGCGTCAGCTTCACCTGCGCGCTGTTCGTCGCCCTGCGCGCACGCGCCATCAACCACGCCGGCCGCCACCTGGTCGTCGCCATCGTCAAGCGATTCGTGCGCGAGCCGCTCCCCTTCTTCTTGCCCGTCGGCACAGACGTGCAGCCCGGCCAGGGCGGCGCCCACTAACCCGCAAGCAAGCGCTCGCCTCCCCTTCCCACGGGCCTGCGTCGGATCCATCATTAATAGGACGTGTCCAAGTCGTCCCCCAAGCCGCTCGACGCTTTTGGTCCCGCGACCCGTAGTTGGTTCGCCGACGCCTTCGAGGCTCCGACGCCCGTGCAGGAGCGCGGCTGGCCGCACATCGCGCGCGGCGAGCACACCCTCATGCTGGCACCGACGGGGAGCGGCAAGACCCTCGCCGCGTTTCTCGCGTGCCTCGACCGCGTGACGCAGCTCGCGCCGTCGGCCGAGGCGGGCGTGCGCGTGCTGTATGTCTCGCCGCTGAAGGCGCTCGCCTACGACATCGAGCGCAACCTGCGCGCGCCGCTGGCCGGGATCGCGCGCGCCGCCGAAGGCCTGGGCGCGCGGCTGCGCACGCCGACGGTCAGCATTCGCACCGGTGACACGCCCGAGAAGCAGCGCCGCCAGCTGGCGCGGTCGCCCGGCGACATCCTCATCACCACGCCCGAGTCGCTCTATCTGCTCCTGGCGTCGCAGGCGCGCACCATCCTCACGACCATCGACACCGTCATCATCGACGAGATCCACGCGCTGGCTCCCGGCAAGCGCGGCGCGCACCTCATGCTGTCACTCGAGCGCCTGGTCGAGCTGACCGGCCGCGATCCGCAGCGCATCGGACTCTCGGCGACACAGCGGCCGCTCGAAGCGATCGCGCGCTTCCTCGGCGGCTCCAGCCATGGCAAGCCGCGGCCCGTCGCCATCGTCGACGCCGGCGAGAAGCCGCGTCTCGACATCACCATCGAGGTGCCGGTCGAGGACATGGAGAATCCGCCGCTGGCGCCGGCGTCGCTGCCGGCGGGACGTGCCGACGAGCGGCCCAACGACGAGCGCCAGGGCGTCTGGCCCGCCATCCATGGTCGTCTGCTCGAGCTGATCCGCGCGCATCAGTCGACGATCGTCTTCGCCAACAGTCGCCGCCTCACCGAGCGACTCGCGAACCGGCTCAACGAGCTGGCGGGCGAGACCCTGGTGCGCGCCCACCATGGCTCGATCGCGCGCGATCAGCGGCAGGAGATCGAGGAGCTGCTCAAGTCGGGCGCGCTGCGCGGCATCGTCGCTACCAGCTCGATGGAGCTGGGCGTCGACATGGGTGCGGTCGATCTGGTCGTGCAGGTCGAGTCGCCGGGGGGCGTCGCGCGCGGCCTGCAGAGGGTCGGTCGCGCCGGCCATGGCGTCGGCCGCCGCTCGAACGCACGCATCCTGCCCAAGTTTCGCGGCGACCTCCTCGAGACCGCGGTCGTCGCGCGCGGCATGCTCGACGGCGAGGTCGAGGTCATTCGTATTCCGCAGCGGCCGCTCGACGTCTTGTCGCAGCAGATCGTCGCCATGGCAGCCGAGCGTCCGTGGCAGGTCGACGCGCTCTATCGCGTGGTCACGCGCGCCTACAGCTTCGAGGGGCTCTCGCGCGAGCTGTTCCACGGGGTCCTCGACATGCTCTCGGGGCGTTATCCCTCCGACGCGTTCGCCGACCTGCGGCCGCGCCTCGTCTGGGACCGCGCACGCGACGAGATCTCGGCGCGCAAGGACGCCCGCCTGCTCGCCATCGTCAACGCCGGTACCATCCCGGACCGCGGGCTCTTCGCCGTCCACCTCGGCGCCGAGGGACCGCGCATCGGAGAGCTCGACGAGGAGATGGTGCACGAGCTGCGCGTCGGCGAGACGTTCCTCCTCGGAGCATCGTCGTGGCGGGCCATCGAGATCACGCGCGACCGCGTCGTGGTCAAGCCGGCGCCAGGCGAGCCCGGCAAGATGCCGTTCTGGCGCGGCGAAGGGCCCGGCCGCCCGCTGGAGCTCGGCCGCGCGATGGGCGCGTTCTTGCGAGAGCTCGGCGGCAAGCGCGACAAGGAGGCGCTCCGCTGGCTGGTCGAGCGCTACCACCTCGACGAGCGAGCCGCGCGCAACCTCCTCGCCTACGTGCGCGAGCAGCAGGAGGCCACGGGCGAGCTGCCCACCGACGACACCATCGTCATCGAGCGCTTTCGCGACGAGCTGGGCGACTGGCGCATCTGCATCCTGTCGCCGTTCGGCGCGCGCGTGCATGCGCCGTGGGCGCTGGCGCTCGAGGCGCGCCTGTCGCAGACCGCCGGCTTCGAGGTGCAGAGTCTGTGGAGCGACGACGGTATCGTCCTTCGCTTCGCGTCGACCTACGAGAGCGACGCCGAGACCCCACCCGAGCGGGCGCAGCTGGTGCCGGAGCCCGACGAGATCGAGGAGCTGGTTCTGCGCGAGCTGGCGCGCTCGGCCCTGTTCGCCACCCACTTCCGCGAAAACGCGGCCCGCGCGCTGCTGCTGCCGCGCAATCGTCCCGGCCGCCGCACGCCGCTGTGGTCGCAGCGCCTGCGGTCGCAGAACCTCCTGGCGGTCGCGCTGCAGCATCCAGCCTTTCCGATCGTCCTCGAGACCTATCGCGAGTGCCTGCACGACATCTTCGACGTGCCGGCGCTGACCGAGCTCCTGGCGCGCATCCGGCGGCGCGAGCTGCGCGTCGTCGAGGTCGAAACGACGAGCGCCTCGCCGTTCGCCCGCTCGCTCGCGTTCGCCTATGTCGCCGCCTATTTGTATGAAGGCGACGCGCCGTTGGCGGAGCGCAAGGCGCAGGCGCTCACGCTCGACCGCAACCTCCTGCGCGAGCTTTTGGGCCAGGAAGAGCTGCGCGATCTGCTCGAGCCGCAGGCGATCGCCGACGTCGAAGACGATCTGCAGGGGCTCTCGCCCGACCGACACGCGCGCCACCCCGATGCGCTGCACGATCTATTGCGTCGCGTCGGCGATCTGACCGACGACGAGATCGCGCTGCGCACCGAAGGGGATCCGGCGCCCATGCTGGCGGCGCTCGTCGACTCCGGACGCGCGGTGCGGCTGCGCGTCGCGCGGCAGCAGCGCTGGATCGCGGTCGAGGACGTCGCCAAGTATCGCGATGCGCTCGGCGCCACCTTGCCGGCAGGCGTCGCCGCCGCCTTTCTCGATCCGATCGACGCGCCGCTCGAGGCGCTGGTCGCGCGGTGGGCGCGCACGCACGGGCCCTTCGCCGCCGACGGACGCGATCCGGCCAAGCGCTTCGGCCTCCTGCCCGCGCAATTGCAGCCGGTGCTGCGCGCGCTTGTCGCCGCCAGCAAGCTGTACGAAGGCGAGTTCCGCCCCGGCGGGTCGGGCGCCGAGCTGTGCGATCCCGAGGTGCTGCGTCTGGTTCGCCGCGACACGCTGGCGCGGCTGCGCAACGAGGTCGCGCCCGTGGACGCGGCGGTCCTCGCGCGCTTCTTGCCCCGCTGGCACGGCATCGGCTCGGGGCGCGGCGGCGTCGGCCGGCTGCGCGAAGCGATCGATCAACTCGAGGGGCTGGCGCTGCCCTTCTCCGAGCTGGAACGCGCCATCCTGCCGGCGCGCGTGCCCGACTTCCAGCCCCGCATGCTCGATGAGCTCGGCGCCTCGGGCGAGATCGTGTGGGTCGGTCGGGGCGCCATCGGCAGCGACGACGGTCGGGTCGCGATCTATCGTCGCGAGCACCTCGCGGCGCTGCACGACCTCGCCGTCGTCAGCGAGCTACCTTCCGAATTACACCAGAAGCTCCTCGAGCATCTGCAGCAGCGCGGCGCTTCGTTCGTGGCGCAGCTTCCGGGCGCCGGCGACCGCCCCGACGAGGCGGTGCGTGCGCTGTGGGATCTGGCGTGGCTCGGGCTCGTCACCAACGATACGTTCGCGCCGCTTCGCACGCTCGGACGAGTCTCGCGCGGGCCGCGCCATCGCTTCACGCTGCCGGCCGGCGGTCGCTGGTCGACGCTGCAGTCGGTCATCGGCGCGCTGCCGGCCGAGACGGTGCGCGCCCACACCCGCGCGCTCATGCTGCTCGAGCGCTACGGCGTGGTCAGTCGCGAGGCGGCGCACGCGGAGTCGCTGGCGGGCGGATTTCAGTCGGTGTCCGGCGTGCTGCGTGCAATGGAGGAGTCGGGCAAGATCCGGCGCGGCCACTTCGTCGACGGCCTGCAGGGCGCACAGTTCGCCCACGCCGCCGCGGTCGACCGGCTGCGCGCGGCGCGCGACATCGACGGCGACAACGACGTGATCACCTTGTCGGCCATCGATCCCGCCAATCCGTACGGGGCGCTGTTGGCGTGGCCCGCCGAAGGGGCGCGGCGCGCCGCCGGGGCCAAGGTGGTGCTGGCGCGCGGCGAGCCGCTGTTCTTCGTCGAGCGCGGCGGCAAGAAGCTGCGCGTGCTCGCGGCCATCGACGAGACCCTGCTCGAACCGGCGCTGGCGGCGCTGCGCCGCATCGCCGCGGCGCGACGTCATCGACAGCTGCGGATCGAGGAGGTCGACGGCGTGCCGGCGCTACATTCGCCGCACGCCTCGCTGCTCGAGCGCGCCGGTTTCCGTGTCGAGCCGGGCGCGCTCGTCCTCACGGCCGAGTAATGCCCGAGGGCGACAACGTTCATGCGCACGCCGCCGAGCTGGGCGAGCGACTGATCGGCACGGCGCTGACCGCGGTCTGGTCGCGCGGCGTCGACATGCGTGGGCTGCGCGGCCGGCACGTGACCTCGACGCAGGCGATCGGCAAGAACCTGGTGTTGGCGTTCGACGAAGGCACCGCGGTGCGCGTCCACCTCGGCATCAACGGACACTGGCGCTCGGTGGCGCGCGCGACTCCGGCGCAGCTCGGCCAGGCGCAGCTGGCGCTCGTGACCGAGACCACGACATTCTTGTGCAAGGCGCGCGAAATCGAGTGGACCCGCGCACGGTTCGCCAACCGGTCGCGCGCCATCGCGCGGCTCGGCCCCGATCTCCTCGGTGACACGCCGGACCTCGACGCCATCGTGACGCGCGCGCGCCAGCCGGAGCACGCGGCCCGGCCGATCGGCGAGCTGCTCCTGAATCAATCGGTCGCGGCCGGCCTCGGCAACGTCTACAAGTGCGAGCTCCTGTTTCTGCACGGGCTCGATCCATGGACGCGGGTCGACGCCGTTGACGACGACAAGCTCCGCGCCATCTACCGCGACGGCGTGCGCTGGATGCGTGCCAACGTCGGTCGCTCGCGCACCACCACCGCCGACCTCTCGCGCGGCGAGCTTCCGGCGCGCGGCCGCGGCCGCTTCTGGGTCTACGGCCGCTGGCGCCGTGCCTGCCACCGCTGCGGCGAGAGCATCCGTCAGCGACGGCAAGGCCCCGGTCTGCGCCCGACCTATTGGTGCCCCCGCTGTCAGCCGAGCGCGTCGGGCGGCCCGTCGCAGAGCGCGTCGGGCGCCGCGTCGATTTGATGGGCCAGCGCCGTCTCGAGCTCCGTCACGGTCCAGATGCGCACGACCGCGCCGAGCGGAATCGCGCCATGCACGTGCGGCATCGGCCCGCGCGGCGTGTCCACGACGCGCACCTCGCAGCCGAGCCGCCGCGGATCGATCTGCATCACGCGCAACTCCGCGTCGCGCGGGAAATAGAGCCGCGCGCTGGCCAGCACCGCGTCGCGAAAGGAGCAATGCACGAATCCCTCTTGCGCGAGCGAGACGGGAACGTATGGTTCATCGATGCTGACCGCGACAACGTAGACGTGGTACAGCCAGCGCACGCCATCACTGTACAGGAGGCCGATATGCTGCGTACCGCCGAAGCGGAGTGGAAGGGCAACCTCAAGGAAGGCAAAGGCTCGATGAAGCTCGGCTCGGGCGCGTACGAAGGCGCCTATTCGTTTCAGTCGCGTTTCGAGAACGGCCCCGGCACGAACCCCGAGGAGCTGGTGGCCGCGGCGCACGCCGGCTGCTTCTCGATGGCGCTGTCGAACAACCTGGCGCAGGCCGGCCACACGCCGGAGCGCGTTCACACCACGGCCAAGGTCGACTTCGGCCGCGATGCAACAGGACCGATGATCACCAAGATCGATCTGGTGTGTGAAGTGAAGGCGCCTGGTCTCGATCAGGCGCAGCTGCAGGAGATCGGCGACAAGGCCAAAGCCGGCTGCCCGATCTCGCGCGCGCTCGCGGCCGTGCCGACCATCACGTTGTCGATCAAGCTGGTCTGATTCCGCGCGAACCGTAGTACGATCCCCACCGATGGTCGCTTCGTCTCCACGCTCGTCGCCCAGACGGACCATGCTCGCGTACGCCATCATGCTCGGCGCCGCGGGAGTGGTGTATTGGTACCTCCGCGGGCGCGGGCTGCTCCTGATCGCTCCCACCGCTGCGCCGGGCCAGCCGCTCTTCGGTCCGGCGGGCGGCGCCGCGCATGTCGACGCGCTCATGCACGTGCTGCTCGCGCTGGTCGTCGTCATCGTGGTCGCACGCGCGATCGGATCGCTGTTCGCTTACTTCGCGCAGCCGCCGGTGGTCGGCGAGATCCTGGCCGGCATCTTGCTCGGCCCTTCGGTGCTGGGCCGCTTCGCGCCGACCGCGCAGCACTATCTGCTGCCCGCGGAGGTAGCGCCGTTCCTCGGCGTGCTGTCGCAGGTGGGCGTCATCCTCTATATGTTCCTCGTCGGCGTGGAGCTCGATCCGACGCTGCTGCGCAAACGCGGCCACGCCACGCTCGCCATCTCGCACGCCAGCATCGTCACGCCGTTCCTCCTCGGCGCGGCGCTGGCGCTGTTCTTGTACCCGACGCTCGGCACGCGCGACGTTCCCTTCACCGTCTTCTCGCTCTTCATCGGCGTGTCGATGTCGGTCACCGCCTTCCCGGTGCTGGCGCGCATCCTCACCGATCGCAAGATGCACAAGTCGCCGATGGGTGTCATCGCGCTCACCTGCGCCGCCATCGACGACGTGACGGCGTGGTGCCTCCTGGCGTTCGTCGTGTCGGTGGCGCAGGCACGCACCTCGGGCGCCTTCATCACGTTCGCCAGCGCGGTCGGCTACATCGCCGTCATCGCGTTCGTCGCGCGCCCAGCCATGGTGCGCCTGTCGCGCCTGTACGGCTTGAAGGGGCGGCTCACCCAGGGCGTGATGGCGATCGTCTTCGTGGCGCTGCTGCTCTCGGCGCTGGCCACCGACATGATCGGGATCCACGCGGTCTTCGGCGCCTTCGCGCTCGGCGCGATCATTCCGCACGACTCGGGCCTGGCGCGCGAGCTCACCGATCGGCTCGAGGATCTCGTCGTCGTGCTGCTGCTGCCGGCGTTCTTCGCCTTCACCGGCATGCACACGCAGATCGGTCTCGTCACGACGGGCGATCAGTGGATCCTGTGCGGCATCATCATCCTGGTGGCGTCGGCGGGAAAGTTCGGCGGCTCGCTCGTCGCCGCGCGGCTGACCGGCATGGGGTGGCGCGACGCTTCGGCGCTCGGCGTGCTCATGAACACGCGCGGCCTGATGGAGCTGATCGTGCTCAACATCGGCCTCGAGCTGCGCGTGCTTTCGCCGACGCTGTTCGCCATGCTGGTGCTGATGGCGCTGGTGACGACGTTCGCGACCACACCGATCCTGCACTTCATCACGCGCAACACCAAAGGGTTCAACGACGAACAGCGGCCGCGCGACGAAGAGCGTCCGCCGGCCGGCGGCGGGATCCTGGTGCCGATTTCGAATCCCGACGGTCTCGCCGCGCTGCTCGATTTGGCGGCGGCAGCGACGCGCGTCGAAGATCCACCGCCGCGCGTGCTCGCCCTGGTGCGCCGTCCGGCAGGCGGAATTCGCTCCGGTCTGCGCGAGATCGATCGCAAGGAGTCGCCGCGCTCGCCCGTCCTGGTGCAGGCCATCGACATCGCGCGCGCGACGGGCGCGCCCATCGACGCCAACGCCCTATGGACCGACGACGCGGCCGCCGACATCCTCGATCTCGCGGCCCAGCCGTCCATCGGTTGGCTGCTGCTCGGATATCACCGGCCGGTGTTCGGCGGCGATCTCCTCGGCGGCGTCGTCAAGGAAGTGCTCGACGGCATGAGCGCGCGCTCGGTCAACGTCGGCGTCGTCATCCATGGACACGACCGCCCGATCGATCGCGTCATCGCCGTCGTCGACGATACGGCCGACGGCAGGGCGGGCCTCGAGCTGGCCGCGCGCATCGTCGCCAAGAAGCGCGCCACGCTCCATGCCGTCCTCGTCCCGGACAAGGACGCGACCGATCCCTCGCCGGGGCTCGAGGAGCTCTTGCGCGAAACCGGCAAGAAGAATAGCGGCCGCTGGCTGCACTCCGACGTGCTGACGCAACGCAATCCGGCGGCCCTCGCCTACCAGACCCACGGCGATCTCGTCGTCATCGGCATGGCGCTCGCCGACGAGCTGGGGCTGCCGCTCGACGACGTGCCCGGCGCCGAGCGCTGCGTGCTTTTGGTGCGCGGGGCCAAGCCGCCTGCGCAGAATGCAGCGGTCGCGCCGGCCGCGGCATCGAACGAGCATTCGAACGCTGGGTCCTCGTCATGAAGCGGGCGGTCGCGGTCGCGCGGTTGGATCTCGCGTCGCCGGCGCGGCCGACGTCACGACGGCGTGGGCTGGGTGACTACTTCCTGTAGCCCTACGCCGAAGCGGCGGACGGCTCGCCCGTCGAAGTCACGCGCAAGACCTCGTACACTCCTTCGCGCTCAGTCGGTCTTGGCGGCGTCGGCGGCGCGGCGCGCGGCCCTGGCGGCGGTCTCGGCGTCGGCAAGCGCGTCCTTGGCGGCGCGCAGCTCGGTCTCGGCGCGCTCGACGAGGGCGCGTGCCTTTTCGACTTCGCGGCTGCGGTCGGCGACGAGGCGGTCGGCGGCGTCGGCGGTACGGCGTAGCGCGGCGGCCTGTTTGCGCGCCGCCGCCTGCTCGCGACGGCGCTCGCGCAGCTCGGCGAGCTTCTGTCGCTTCTCGTCGCGCTTGGCGTCGCGCCGTTTCTCCGGTCTGGCCGCGTGCTTGTCGGGGCGCTTCGCCTCGTGCAGCTCGGGATGCTTCGCCTCGCGCCGGCCGTGTCTACCCTCGCGTCTGGCAGCGTGCGGGCGATCGACCTTGTGCTGCGACGCCGTCGCCACCGACGCGGTCAGCGCCGACGACAGATCGCCGCCGCCAAAGCTCGACGCCGGCGCCAGATCGCGCGTCAACCGTCCCGCCCCCAGCGCCGCGCGCGTCTCGTCGTCGGCGACCGACGCCGCTTGCAGCGTCTGCGAGATGGTGCGCGTCATCGGCGCGGTCGGCTTGTGCCCCGCCTCTTCCAGGAGCGCCTCGGCACGTCTCGCCAGCGCCGCCACCTTCTGCCGCGCGGTGCGCGCGTCGGCCATGAAGTCGGTGGCGGGACCGCCCTTCAGCAGCCGCTTCTCGGCGCTGCGCAGCCCCGCCCCGAGCTCCAGGAGCTCGGCGACCTCGTCGGGCGCTCGCCTCGCCAGCTGATTTACCGCCCAGACGCTCGCCGGCAGTCGCTTCATCTTCGCGATCTCGCGCGCCTCGTCGCCGCGATCGGCGGCCTTCAGCTCCTTGACGAGCCGTGCGCGCGTCGCCGTGAACTCCTTGGGAGGCGCTGCGTATAGGGCGTCGGCCGTATGGCCGGCCTCTCGCTTTTTTGCCATGCGTCCCCGCATCTTCGACGAGCGGCGGCCGGCGCGCAACCGCGTGCGTCGGACAATCCGCTGGCAGCGATGGCTGCGATAGCGCAAAATAGCGCCCGTGACCCGCGTCGTCGTCATCGAGGATCATACGGACACCGCCGATCTGATGCAGGAGATCCTCCGCCAGTCGGGGCATGAGGTCGTGGTCGCCAACACCGGCAAGGATGGCGTCGACGCTGCGCGGCGCCTCGTCGCCGAGGTCGTCTTGTGCGATGTCGGGCTGCCGGATATGGACGGATACGAGGTGGCGCGCGCGCTCCGTGCAGATCCGGCCACCGCCACCGCGCGACTGGTAGCGCTCACCGGCTACGATGGCGAGGACGAGCAGCGAAAGGCGCGCGACGCCGGTTTCGATCGACACGTGGTCAAGCCGATCGATCCCTTTCAGCTCGAATCGCTTCTCAAAGCGTAGCGCCCGCGAACCGTAGCGCCCGCGAGCCGTAGCGCCCGCGCGCTAGGCGCTGGCGTGCGCGTCGGCGCCGCTGCCCAACAGCTCGAGCGACGCCCTCACGAAGGCGGGGATGTCGTCGGGCTTCCGGCTCGTCACCAGCTCGCCGTCGACGACGACCTCCTCGTCGACCACGTCGGCGCCCGCGCATTTCAGGTCGGCCTGGATCGTCTTCCACGCGGTCATGCGGCGGCCCTTGACCATGTCGGCGGTGAGCAACAGCTGCGGCCCGTGGCAGATGGCCAAGATGGGCTTATTGGCGAACGCGCGCGTGAACGCGACGAATCGATCGTCGGCGCGCAGCTGGTCGGGTGAATGGCCGCCGGGGATGAAGAGCGCCTCGAACTCGTCGGGGCGGGCGTCAGCGATGCCGAGGTCGGCCTTGACCTTCTCCTTGCCCTTCTTGCCTTCGATCTTGTCGCCCTTCTTGGCGCCGATGACGATCACCTCGTGACCGGCCTTCTTGAGCTCGTCGTACGGAACCTTGAACTCGCTGTCTTCGAATCCCTCGGCCAAGACGCACGCAATTCGCATGATTGCCTCCCGCCTCTGAGTAAGCAGGAGTGGTACCAACGCTATCGGGAGGACTCAGTAGACCGCCACCAGGCGAACGTGGTGATCGACACGTTTCTGCAACGGATAGATCCAATTCGATTTTCCGGATGATTCGTCGAAGACGAGCTGCGGCTGCGGCGAGAGGACGACGTAGGCGGTGGCGTCGAGCTGCCACAGCGTGCGCACTTCGTCACCGCCGCCGCGGGTGGCGCCCGGCACGCGGCCGCCGAGCGCCTTCTCGACCGCTTCGAGGGCCGCGTCGTCGAATGCCCGGTAGCCCGACGCGTTGCGCAGCGCCAGCTCGATGATGGTCCCGTCCGACTTCTGGCGCACGAAGACCTCGACGCGCCGGCCGAGGAAGAACGCCTGCTCCGGTCGCATCGAGCGGAGCTTCTCCTCCGTCGTCTCCTTCGTCGGGTCGGTGGTGCGGGCCAGCTCGCCGGTCTTGGGCGGGTTCTTCCAGAAGCCGCGCAGCTGCTTGAAGAAGAGCTCGCCACGGTTGGAGACGTCGGCCTGGATGAAGGTCGGCGTGAACACTTCGTCGAGGCGCCGCTCGAGCGTGCGCAACTCGGGGGCGACTGCGCCTTTGACGGCGCGCTGGCGCGCGGAGTCCTCGGCGAGGAAGCTGCCGACGTCGATGCCGCCCGCGCCGCTCTGACCGCCGAGGCCGCGGCGTGGCCGCCAGGCGCGATCGGCGGCGGTCGGCGCGATGCTGATTCCGGCGGCGCCGGCGAGCGCGGAGGGTGCGAACAGGTTGACGGGCGGTTTGGCGCGATCGGCTGCCGTCGGCGGCGTCGGCTCGGCGCGCGGCGTCGGCTCGGCGCGCAACGTCGGCTCGACAGGCGGCGTCGGCTCGGCGGCACTCGGCGT
>JAQBQH010000394.1 GCA_028287105.1 Myxococcales bacterium | reverse complement strand
CTGATCCTTACGGCGGCGCACGGTTTCTTCGCGCGTAGCCGTTAACTCAGATAGCAGTTCACCGCGCTCCTTCCGCAGTCTTGTGACGTCTGGAAGGCTCTGGTCAAGTTGATTGATCTGCTTTGAGAGCTGGCCGCGGCGGTCTACCACCTTTTTCAGATCTGCGACGCTGGCAGCGAGTCCCGCTTTCTGGAGGTCGGCGATTTTCGGCGCGAGGGCGCTCTCCAGGTCGGTATGGACGCCCGTCAAGGCGTCCAGCTCGCTTTTCATTTTGTTAGACGACTCTTTTAGCGCGGCCGCGATTGCGGCTTGTTCCATTTGTAAGTAGGTGTTCGTGTTATCAATGATCGTCTTGATCGCGGTGAGATGCTTCGACGAGCCGTCCGTCTCCTGACAGCGCACCGACACCGTTTGCCAACGCGTCGTAGTCCTTCCGGAGGCTCGAGAGCGTAATTGGCCCCCGATAGAAAATCCGAACTGCGTCGAGTGCCTTTGCGAGATGTTTCTCTGCGCTGATTGCGGCCTGGCTTTCGTACCCCTCCGCCTGCTCCTCCTGACGCGTGACAGATTGCCGTTGGAGCGACGATTGCTGGTCGACCACGCGAAGAGATTTGGGCTAACGGCGCTCAAACGGACGCCTTCTTTCGGTCAGTTGCTGGAAGATATCGAGCTTGATGAGAACCGAGGGACTGTGCCGCATCCTCGCGAGGTGTTTGCGAGACGGTGGCAAAAGGTAGCTGGACGCCTCTTGCGTCGGCTTGGCCTTGCGCAGGCGACGGACAGCAGTCCACCTCCCGATACGCGGCGCCACGCGCCTCCCATGGCTTCGAAGGCGCTAACTGCGAGGCGATGCGAGCGTTGCGATCGGCCGCTGCAACTTGGAATGCGATCGGACGCGAGGTTTTGCTCTGACAGTTGCCGCGTGATGGCGTCGCGTGCACGTCGGTGCACTAAGAGCGTCAATCTGGGTCGTCGTCTAAATCCGTTCACGGTGCGGTCGTGAGTCGGGTGTTCGACGAGCAAGCGTTGGTTCAGTTGATCGCCGAAGCCGTGAGGCTGGCGGTTCAGGATGCGCTGGCGCCTACCCCGCGCATTCCGGCGGTGGCTGTCGAACAGCCTTCCGCCGACGAATATCTAGCCGTCAGAACTGCCGCAGCGATTGCTAAAGTTCACGAGGCAACGATCCGCGATTGGATTAGGCGCGGATCGTTGCGTGCGTATCATGCGGGCCGGCACGTGCGCGTGAGGCGGAGTGAAGTGGACGACTACCTTGCGCGCTCGCCTCAACGGAAAGCGCCGCCAACCGATGTGGCCGACCGCGCCGAAAAGATCGTAAGGCGTTTGCGGCGCACTTAGCGGTTTCGATCACCAATTACCAACAACTGAGGAGGCTGCGATGGGGTCGGTTTTTCCCCGAGGGCAACGCCTATGGATCAAATACAAGGCCATCGACGGTTCTTGGCGTAATGCATCGTCTGGTTTCGCCGTCGGAGAGGAGAGCAAGGCCCGTCAGCTACTTCGCGAAGTTGAAGCACGCGTCAGCGCCGGACTCGACACTGGCGAGCGCGAGCATGGAGCGATGACGGTGGGGCGATACGCACTGCGCTGGATCGAGCGGCGAAAGCAAATTGGCCTCGCAGACTGGCGCAACGATCAGGCGCGTCTCCGTCACCACGTCCTGCCCCGCATGGGGGAGCTGCATCTGGATTCCGTTCGCCCTCGTCACCTCGTCGATCTCGTCCATGCGCTGCGCACGAGCAAGAAGCTAGCCTCCAAGACCATCTACAACATCTATTCAGTGCTGAAGGCCCTATTCCGCGACGCTCAGATCGCCGATCTCATTGTCACGTCACCGTGCATCCTGACGAAGTATCAGCTTGGAGAGATAGCTGACAAGAACCCGGAGTGGCGGCCAACGGCTATCTACTCACGCAGCGAGCTGGAGATGTTGATCTCAGATCCGCACATCCCATCTGATCGCCAGATGCTTTACGCGCTCGAAGGATTGGCGGCGCTGCGACACGGAGAGGCGGCAGGACTTCGCTGGCGGCACTGGGATAACACCGTTAAACCGCTCGGTGCCTTACTCATCGCGACTTCATACGACAAGGGGAGAACCAAGACCAACAGAGTGCGCCGGATGCCCGTGCACGTTGTCCTTGCTGCGACGCTCGCGGAGTGGAAGCTCAGCGGTTGGCAGGCGATGATGGGAAGGTCGCCGACGGCCGACGACTTGATTGTGCCGATGTCAAAGAGTGCGCGCGTGGTGCTCGGCAAGATGCGAACGAAGAACGACTCTCACAAGCGCTGCGCGCTGACCTCAAGACACTCGGCCTACGCCATCGGCGCGGTCACGATCTCCGCCGTACAATGATCTCACTCGCGATCGAAGATGCGCGCGGAAGGATCTGTTGGAGCGGTGCACGCACAATCCAGGCAAGCCAGAGCGTGCGATCGACAGCTACGTCACGTTGTCGTGGTCGCCGCTCTGCGCAGAGGTGGCCAAGCTCAGAATCGGCAGACAGCCGCGCGGCCGAGTAGTGAGCCTGCCGGAGGCCGAAGGTGGCGAGAATCGCCAATGATCTTGTGTTGGCTTGGTACAGTGCTTGGTACAGACAAAGAAAAACCAACATCCTTGCGAGATGTTGGTTGGTGGAGGCGCCGGGAGTCGAACCCGGGTCCGAAAGTGCTGGAGAGCGGCCCCTACGTGCGTTTCCGATGAACTTGATCTCGCGTCCGGCCATGCCCATCGGTAGGCCCTACCGGACGCCAGCCGATCCTGAGTTTTCGCCCCGCACGCGATCAGCTCTCGTGCGTCGCTAGGCCGCTAGTTTTGCGCCCCATCCCGGACCGCGGTCGATTCCGGGGGAGACGGCTCTCTTTACCGGTTATTAAGCGGCGAGAGCGTACGCGTTATCGTTCGCGTTTATACGTCTCGATAGGATTTACGAGGTTACCGAGCCCCTCGGCACGCGACCTTCCCTTCAGTACACCTCCGTCGAAACCGTTTCGCCCCCTAATGGTGAAACGAACGTTAATCTTTACACGAAATTGGTGGTCGTCAACGGGGGGAATGCGGGATGTGTCGGGGCTCGGCGAAGGGTCAGCCGAGGTGCGCCCGGCGAAGGTCAGCCGAGGCCGCGCCCGCCGGCCGTGCGTTCGGCCACCGCCAACAGGTCCTGCTCGCGCTTGAGGAGCACGCCGAGGAAGGGCATCCCGGCGTCGAGGTCCTTCGAGCCCAGACCCGCCCGGCGCAGGGCCGCGATCCAGTCGATCAGCTCCGACGTCGACGGCTTCTTGCGCAGGCCATTCGTGTCGCGCAGGGCATAGAACGACTGCAGCGCTCGCTCGAGCAGCTTGGTCTCGAGCGTCGGATGGTGCACGCGCACGATGCGCGCCATCAGCTCGCGATCCGGGAACTCGATGAAGTGGAAGACGCAGCGACGCAAGAAGGCGTCGGGCAGCTCCTTCTCCGCGTTGGACGTGATGATCACGATCGGCCTCTCCTTGGCCACCACCTCTTCCTTCGTCTCCGAGATGTGGAAGCGCATGCGGTCGAGCTCATGCAGGAGGTCGTTCGGGAACTCGAGATCGGCCTTGTCGATCTCGTCGATCAGCAGCACCAGGCGCGACGGCGCCGCGAACGCCTCACCGAGCGCACCGAGGCGGATGTAGTGCTTGATGTCGCGCACGTCGCCGTCGCCGAAGCGCGAATCGTAGAGGCGCGCCACCGTGTCGTAGACGTAGAGCCCGTCCTGCGCGCGTGTCGTCGACTTGACCGGCCAGTGGATGAGCTTGAGGCTCAGGCCCGCCGCGATCGACTCGGCCAGCATGGTCTTGCCGGTGCCCGGCTCGCCGCGAACGAGCAGCGGCCGCTCGAGCGCCAGCGCGCAGTTCACTGCCGATTCGAGCCCGCTCGAAGTGAGATAGCGATCGGTTCCACGGAAACGTTGAAAGTCGCTCATGCCGCGACAAAGGTTAACATGGGGCATGCTCCGACGCCGCGTCGTCCTCGCGCTGTTCGCGCTCTCCGCCGCGCTTGTTCCCGCGACGGCGCGCGCGCAGCAGCTGCAGATCGAGGTCAAGTCGCAGCTTCGCGCCGGCGAGCGCGCCAACGTCGCGGTCACCGCGCCAGTCGCGGTCGTCCGCGTGCACGCGGAGCTCGATCACGAAGGCAAGAAGGTCACGCTCGAGCACGGCGCCCTCCGCGCCGGTCAACGCGCGCAGCTCGCGCTCCCCGGCCCCGGGCACTACGAAGGCAACCTGGTCGCCACGCTCGGCGACGGCAATCGCATGTCCTACGAGCTCAAGTTCGACATCGTCGTCGCCGACACCATGAAGATCGGCTACACGCGCGAGCACCTCGACCTCGACGCGCACACGCTCGAGTTCACGCTCTCGCGCGGCGCCGGCCACGCCGAGCTCAGGGTCATCGGCGACGACGGCAAGGAGCTCGCCACCGCGACCGCCGACTACAAGGGCGAGCGCGCCGGCAGCTGGCTTCCGATCCGCTGGACGCCGACGCGGCCGGGCAACGTCCTGGCGCTCGAGCTGCGCGCCACCTCCACCGACGGTGCCAAGGCCGGCGTGCGCCTCGTCCCGTGGAGCGTCAAGATCCCGCACGACGAGGTCGTCTTCGAGACCGGCAAATCCGAGATCCGCCCGTCGGAGGAGGCCAAGCTCGACGCCGGCTACAAGAAGATCGTCGACGCCGTCGCCGACGTGCGCAAGGCCGACGCCAATCTGCCGGTCAAGCTATTCGTCGCCGGCCACACCGATACCGTCGGTAGCGCCGCCGACAATCGCAAGCTGTCACTGGCGCGCGCGCGCGCGATCGCCGCCTGGTATCACGAGCGCGGCCTACCGCTGCCGATCGCCTTCGCTGGATTCGGCGAAGACGCGCTGCGGGTCAAGACGCCCGACGAGACCGACAACGCGGCGAATCGTCGCGCCGACTACATCGTCGGTGTCGAGGAGCCGTTGATCGCGCGCGGTGTGCACGCGAGCTGGATGAAGCTTCAGTAACGGGATGCAGTAACGAAGCGGCTGTAACGAAGCGGCTGTAACGAAGTCGCGGTGACGACGCGAAGCTAGCAGCCGCCAGCGGCCGCGCAGCTGCCGAGGCCGTTGGTCAAACCGGACAGGCCGCCCGCGCCGCCGTTGCCGTCGTTGGGTCCGCCCGGTGCCGCGAACGCGCCCGGTCCCGCGCCGCCCGCGCCGCCCGCCGCGCCGCCCGTGAACGTCGACGTCTGCGACACCGTCGACGACAACGAGTACAGCCCGTACGCGATGCCGCCGTTGCCGCCGCCGCCGCCGCCGGAGTGTCCGCCGTGCCCGCCGCTGCCGCCCGGTCCGCCCGCCTTGGAGTCGCCGTCGGCGAGCCCACCCGACGCGCCGCCGCCGCCGTTCTGGCCGGTGCCGCCGCGACCGCCGCTGCCGCCGTTGCCGGCGTTGCCGATCTGGAACGCGCAGCTCTGGGCATCGATGGTCGACTGCACCGCGAACAGCCCGAAGCTGCCGCCGCCGCCACCGCCGCCCGTGCCGGCCCCGCGCGAGCGACATCCACCCGCGCCGCCGCCGCCGCCGCCGGCGCCCCACGAGTCGATGCCCGCGTCGTCGCCGCCCGAGCCGCCGCCGCCGCCGCCGCCGGTGCCGTTCTTGCCGAGCAAGCCGGTGCCGCCGCCGAACGCGTACCAATAGAGCCCGGTCAAGCTA
>JAQBQH010000098.1 GCA_028287105.1 Myxococcales bacterium | reverse complement strand
TCGTCCAGAGCGCGTCGAATGCGCCCGGCAGCGCGCCGTCGTTGGCGCCGACGGTCTCGTTGCACGGCATGTAGTCGGCGCGATGCGTGGTGGTCCAGCGGCCGTGCAGCGGCCCGAGCGGCGGCGGGATCGCCTGCGTCTCCGCGCGCCGCACGCCGCCGTTGACGTACAGGAACGACCACTGCCGCATCGACCCCGCCGCGACCTCGCGCGCCGCGTCTCCGGCCTCCCCGAGCGGCACGCCCGAGAACGCGTGTCGCGCGCTCGAGCCGCAAGTGCCGCGATCGTTCGACATCGCGATGCGCCAGGTCTCGGTCTCGGTGTGATGTAGCGTCTTGATTTCGGTGACGTACCCTTCGCGGAAGTAGCCGATGGCCGCGATGATCACGACGACCACGGGAATGATCAGCACGAACTCGACGGTGGCGGTGCCGCGCGTGCGCCGCATCAGTGCACCCAGAACTGCCGCAGCCCCTCGGGGATCGGCAAGAACGGGGTCGACAGCGACAGGCGCGCGCGCCAGTCGACGTGCCACAGATCGGCGTGGCCGTTGAACGCGAAGAACTCCGCCTGCGCCGAGCCGAGCGTCTGGTTCTCGCTCTCGCGGCTCTTCTTCAGCGCCGCCACGCCCACCTGCTTGCGCCGCCACGCCACGTCGGTGTCGCCGAGCGAGGAGACGGTGCGGAAGAAGCGCCGCTCCTTCCAGCCGCCGGAGAGCTTGAGCGGCAGCGATCCACTCGGCACCGTCCCCGGCGAATTCTTCATCTGCACGCCCGCGACCGACATGCCGAACGCGTGCTTCCCCGGCCGGCTGTCGCCGAGGACGAGGTGCAGATAGACCAGCCCGATCGCTTCGATCTTGCCGAACGGATCCTGCGAGTGCTCGAAGAAGGCGCCCGAGCTCTCGTCCTCGACGGGCAGCGCCTCTGCCGACGGCGCCACCGTGGTGACGCTGAGGCCGGAGCCGTAGTTGCGCTGGAACGCCTGATCGGTGCCGGCGCGATACGACTCGGCCACCGCCAGCGCCGGCGCCATCGCCGCGACGGTGCGCTCGCCGCGGGCGAGCTGCGCCATCATCGACTCCATTTGCTGCGCCGCCATCTGGTAGCGCATCTGCACCTGGGTCGCGTGCGGCAGGTAGGCGCAATAATCGTAGTGGTGCGAGCCGCACAGCGACGACGCGATCGGCAAGAAGAGCTGTAGCCCGAAAGCCACACCGCGCAGCACGACGTCGATGGCGAGCAGCGCCGCGAGGACCAGGTTGCAGAAGGCGACGTAGTTGAGCGCCTTGGCCTTGACCACCGCGCCCGCCAGCGCCGCCGCGTCGGCCGAGTTCTGCAGCGTCTCGCGCTGCACCAGCTTCTGACCGGTGGCGCCGATGCCGAGCACCATGGCGACGAGCAGCATGGCGCCGAACACGAACATGACCGAGACGTTGCCGCGCTCGTCGCGCGCCAGGCTGCGCCACAACCGGCGCCGCGCGGGCGTCATGCGCCACCGCCAGGGCGACCCTGGTTGGTGAGCGTGTGGCGCGCGCGCATCAAGAGGTACCAGCCGGGGAACGAGCCGCTGAAGCGACCCTGATATCCGCCCGGCAGATCGCCGAACCGCTTGCAGACGATCTGCTTACCGACCGGGACCTTGCACGAATACAAATAGGCGACCTCGACGGTGACGTCGCCGTTCCAGGCCGGGTTCTGCGGCTGGATGTCGACGACGGTGGCGCGCCGGGCGTAGACCGCGCGCTCGAGCAGCTCGCCCGCGATCTGCGAGTGCCCGAGATAGTCGGCCACGGTGACGCGCCCCTGATCGACACGCGGAGACAACGGCACGAGCGGCAACGCCGCCGCGGTGGACGGATCGCCGCCCGTGCCGTCTTCTTCGCGTGGCAGCCAGACCACGGCTGCACGCGCCGCCGAGAACGCGGAGTACTCGACGCTGACGCGCGCCAGCGACGCCAGCGCGTATTGCATCGTGCCCATGAACACGACGAGGAACGGGACGCTCGCGATCAGCCATTCGACTGACGCCACGCCTCGATCCCGCCGACGCGCCCGGTTGCGCACGCGCGCCTCCTCGGTGGAGCGGTTTTCGTGCTGCTTACTGCTTGAGCGCTTCGATCTTCTGGCCGCCGTTGTCGAGCGTGTCGGCGACCTTCCCCTTGAACTGCTGCCACACCGCGATCATGGCCACGCCGATGATCATCGCGAGCACGACCCACTCGACGGTGGTGGCGCCCTTGGAGCGGCGTGCACGTACCAACAGGTTCGGCTTCTTCATCATGGTCTTCTCCTCTTTCATGGCAGCGAAAGGCTGTTCACGTGTTCGACGGCGTCGTAATAGCCGACGAAGTGATTGGCGACGGAGACCACGGCGATGGCGAAGGAGATGACCACCAGCATCGTGAGGATCAAATACTCGACGGTGACGGTGCCGCTGTCCGTGCGTCGGCGTCGCATTCGGGGCGCGTCTTGTTCAACATTCGGACCAGGTCAGATGCCGCGAATTGCAAGGGGCTTTGTGTCCGATCGGATCCACTCGTGCACAGACGGGCTGCGCAAGTGTCGTCGATAGGATTCAGTCAGAGGCGCGACGGACGGTGCGCGCGCGCGACGGCTTTATGCGCCACGTTGAAGCGGCCATCGAGGATGCAGACGCTGGCGTGGTCGGGCAGCGTGAAGGTCTCGCCGAGAAACGGCGGCGAGAGGTCGGGGCGCTGGCCGCGCGTGACGCGTACTTGAAGATCGTCGCCCGGGACGCCGGGGACGAGCAGCATGGCGACGCCTTCGGAGTTGGTGGTCGCTTTTTTCACGCCGAAGATTTCGACGGGCAGCGCGGGGATGCCGACGTCGACGAGGAGCACGTAGCTGCGCGCGGTGGGCGAGAAGTGGGTCTCGACCTCGAGCGGCGCGCGCGTGCCGTCGGCGCGGCGCACCAGGCGGTCCAGCAGCACCGAGCGCGATTGCGTGCCGCCGCGAAATCCCGCGGGCGGGTCGACGGCGACGTTGACGCGGCGACCCTCGGGGCCGGGGAGCGCCACGTCGAGGCGGCCGGCGCCGTCGGTGCGGCCGATGACCTCATCGTCGATGCGCACCGGCAGCTTCTCGAGCGGCTGGCCTTCGTCGGAGAGCGCGGTGATGCGCAGCTGGAAGCGCTCCACCTCCTCGGGGGCGCAACCGCCCAGCAGCGCCCCGGCCAAGACCAATGCGCAGCCGAGGAGTGGCCTCATGGCGTGGCCGCTCCGCGCGTGCGCAGGACGAACAGCATGAGGCGCGCCGCCGGGTCGCCGGTGGCCTGGTCGATGCGGCCGAAGCGATCGATCGCGTCGGCGGTGTGGCCGGAGCGATAGGCGCGGATGCCTTCCTTCAAGATCTTCTCCAGATCTTTGTCCGGCTGCATCGCGCGCACGGGCGCGGCGGCGGCGGCGTCGGCGGTGAAGCTGGTCGCTTGCGCGCTCGGGCCGGTCGGGGCTTTGCGCGGGCGTAGGAGCAGCGCGATCTCGATGACGACGACGACGGCGAGCGCGGCGTAGAGGGCGAGCTTGCGGCGCGGCAGGCGGCGCAGGCTCCAGCGGCTCAGGCGGTCGAGCAGGTCGGCGGTGGGGCGGAGGGCGTCGTCGCCGGGCCAGAGCACGGTGGGCTCGTCGTCGGCGGCGCCGTTGCGTGGCGGCACGAAGCAGCGCCACGGCCGCGGCGGCGATACGGGGTCCGCGGGTCGTGGCGCGGCCAGCGGAGATGCGATGGTGGATAAGGGTGGGCTCGGCTGCGCGGCGACCGGCTGCGGTTGCGGCACGCGCGCTTGCGGCTGCGGCGCTTGCGGCTCCGGCAAACGCACCTCGATCACCGTCTTGGCCTCCGGCTCCGCGGTCATCGTCGGCCCCGCGGGCGGCAGCGGCATGCGCCGGATCTGCGTCACCTCCTCCGAGAACAGCATCAGCTCGAAGACGATCTCGACGCCGCCCGCCGTCGTCACCAGCTCGTCGGGCTTCACCTTCCGCCCCGCCACCTTGAGCCGCACGCCGTCCCACGACAGCTCGAGCGGCGCCCCCTCGTAGCGCTCGAAGCGCCAGTCGCATGCCGCCTCGCGCCCCACCACGATCCGCGCCGGCCGCCGGAACAGCGGCAGGATGCGCTCCGCGTGCCCCGCCTCGTTGGCGCGCAACAGCCCCACCGGCTCGTTGTCGTCGAGGAACGCCTCGTCGTTCGCCTCCGCCCTCATGCGCGCATCTCCGGATCGAGCGACAGCCCGCGCGACAACAGGTCATCCGCGAAGCTCGGCCGCCGCCCGGTGCAGGCCAGCCGCCCGCGCACCCGCCCGCTGCCCGGCTCGCAGCCGTCCTGCTCGAAGAGATAGAGCATCCCGAGGTCGTACTGCCCCTCCGGCGTCAGCCCGCGGCACTCGGCCACGTGCGTGATGCGACGGCTGCCGTCGTTGTAACGGCCGGTTTGCACGATGACGTTCACCGCCGACGCGATCTGCTGTCTGAGCGCCGCCAGCGGCAACGCCACGTCCGACATCAGGCACAAGGTCTCGAGCCGCTGCACCGTGTCGTGCGGATAGGTTGCGTGCACCGTCGAGAGCGAGCCGCCGTGACCGGACGTCATCGCCTGGATCAGATCGAGCGCCTCGCCGCCGCGACACTCGCCGACGACGATGCGATCGGGCCGCATACGCAACGAGGCGCGCAACAGATCGCGAATGCTCACCGCGCCGCGCCCGCGCGCGTCGGGCGGGATCGACTCCATGTAGACCGCGTGCTCCTGCTCCAGCTGCAGCTCCGACGAGTCCTCGAGCACCAGGATGCGCTCGCCCTCCGGCACGAACGACGACAGCGCATTGAGCATCGACGTCTTGCCGCTGCCGGTCCCCCCCGCGACGACGACGTTGCGTTTGGCCAGGACGCAGGCGCTCAGAAAGTCGCGGCACGCCTCGGTCAGCGCGCCCACCTTGAGCAGCCGCTCGACGGTGAGACGCTGCTTGGGAAAGCGGCGGATCGACATGCACACGCCCGCGCGCGAGGCCGGCGGCAGCATGACCGCGACGCGGCTGCCGTCGGGGAGGCGGGCGTCGAGGATCGGGTGCTCGGCGTCGACGATGCGGCCGACGTATTGCGCCACGTTCTTCACGGCGGCCATGAGCGCATGCTCGGTGCCGAAGGTCGCGTCGGTGCGCGTGATGCATCCGCCGCGCTCGACGTAGATGCGATCGAAGCGATTGATCATCACCTCCGACACCGAGTCGTCGGCGAGAAACAGCGCGATAGGCTCGAGAAAGTCGGTGACGGTCTGATGAAAGATGTGCGCCGAGATCATCGCTTGGCTCCCGGCTTGGGCGGAAGCGGATGCTCGCGCAGATATTCGTTCAGCTTCTGCCGCAACGGATGCTGCTCGTCCGGCACGACGAGGACGAGCATGGCGATGGTCTCGCGCAGCGCATCGGGATCGTTGGCGCGCAGATCGCGCGCCAGCCGGAACTGCAGATCGTTGTAGATCGATTCCGCCGACGTTGCCGCGGTGGTCAGCTCGGCGCGCACGTTCTCCAGCCCCGCGATACGCCGCCCCGACTGCCGCTCCAGCTCGTGCGCGCGATAGAGCTCCATCGTCGCGTGATACCAGCCGCCCGGCACCGAGGCCGCCTGCTTCGTGTACGTCTTGGCGTGCGTGTACGCGGTGCGCGCCCGCTCGATGCACGTCGTCGCATCGGCGCAGCTCACCTGCGGCAGGTTGTAGAACAGCTTGAACTGCGGCATCACCATCGCCGGCCCCGGCCGCACCGGCATCAGCGCCAGCCGCGTCACCATCGCCACCGACAACACGCCGATCACCCCCAGCGCGATGCGCAGCGGCGTCACCTTGAGAGCGCTCCGCCGCCGCGCCTTGCGGAGCACGATGCGCGTCTCCGCCACCGCCACGACGTCGCCGAACACGATGCTCCCCTCGACCGCCGGGATGCCGTTGACGAGCACCGGGTTGGTCGTCGCATGCGGCACGATGCGAAAGCGCGGGCGCCCGATGCGCGGCACGATGCGCTGAATCGTCAGCTGCCGGCGCGAAAACGCCGGATGCGCGATGTGCAGGTCGGCATCGGCGCAGCGCCCGACCATGACCTCGGGCTGGTCGAAGATGAACTGCTCCTCGGGGGTATCGAACAGCGACACCGCGACGACGAAGGGAAAGGTCGATTCGCTCTGGGTCACCACAGCTGTCCTCGCAATGCTTTGACGATGACGCCGCCGAACATGACCAACATGCAGGCGGCCAGGATCAGGATGAGCGGCAGCTTGACGAGCACGCCGGCGCGGCCCGCAATCTGCTCGGCGCGCTGGAAGCGGCGCGTGCGCGCGACGTCCGCTTGAATGGCCAGGATGTCGACGAGCGGGGTGCCGCGCTGCTCGGCCTCGATGACCGAGCCGACGAAGGTCTTGACCAGCTCGGTCGGCGCGCGCGCGGCGAAGGCGTCGAGCGCCTCGCGCCGCGTCTTGCCGAGCATCAGATCGTTGAGGAAGCGCGACAGCTCGTCGTAGAGCGGGTCGCGCTTGCGGCTCCACTTGGCCACGACCTGACCGACCGAGCCCATGAAGTCGCCGCCCGCGGTCATCGACATGACGACGAGATCGAGCACCGGCGGCAGCCCGCGGTTGATCGACTTGAAGCGCTCCTGCGCAATCTCGGTCAGGTAGAGCGACGGCATCATGACGCCGACCAGCGCGAAGAGCACATAGAGCACGACGCCGAGGTGCGAGATCTGATCGAGCAGGAAGGCGCAGCCGATGGCGTAGACCAGGACCGCCAGGTTGAGCCCCACCGCTTCGTCGACGGTGAGCCCGAGCGGCTCGCCGGCCGCGACGAGGCGATGGCCGAGGCGATTGCGCCACACCGTGCCCGGGATGAACTGCACGTACCAGGTCATCGCCTGTCCGAGCGGCCACAACGAGCGGAGCAGCAGCGAGCGCGCCAGCCCCTCTTTGCGCTTGGTCTCGCGATATCCCAGCAGCGGCACCGGGCGCAGCTCGCCCGGCATCAGCACCCACGCCACCAGCCCCACCGCCGACGCGAGCAGCCCGAGCGTTCCAGCCAATAGCGATGCGCCGGCCGCGCTCATGGATCGATCTTCGAAATCTTGAGCACCAGCACCATGCCCAGGAGGGTCAGGATCGCCGCCGCGACGAGGATCACCTGCCCGACGACATCGTTGAACAGCGGCTCGAGCCACTGCGGGCTCACCCAGTGCATCGCCAGCGTGAAGACCACCGGCATCGCTCCCATGACCCACGCGGAGGCGCGCCCCTCGGCGGTCTTGGCGGCCATGAGCCCTTCGCAGCGCAGGGTCTCGCGCACGACGCCGGCGATGGTCTTGAGCACCTTGCCCAGATCGCCGCCGGTGCGCAGCCCAATGGTGAGCGCCACCACGACGGCGTCGACCTGCAGGCTCTGACAGCGTTCGCTCAGGTTGGCGAGCGCCTCCTCGGTGCGCGCGCCGACGCGCACGTCGTTGACCACCAGCGCCGCCTCTTGCGAGACCGGCGGCTCGAGATGGGTGGCGACCGCGAGGAAGCCGTCGACCAGGCTCTGCGTCGCCAGCATGTTGTTGGCGATCGTCTGCAGCGCGGTGTCGAGCTGCGCATCGAGCGCCTTGCGCCGCTGCTCGATGGCGCGCGTCATCCAGATCTTCGGGCCGATGAGCCCGGCGAAGGCGAGCGCCAATCCCGCCGACACGCCCGAGAGCTGCGTGCCGAGGATCCAGCCGCCGGCGACCAGCGCCACGTGGCGCAGCGCCAAATCGGCGGCGCCCAGGTTGAGGTGCAGTCGATCGAGCCCGTCGGTGGCCCAGGCGGCGTAGCGCGCCCACTGCGCCTGCGCCTCGCCGACCACCTGATCCCACAACGCCAGGATGGCCACGAAGATGCCGACGCCGAGGAGCGCCAGCCCGGGCCAGATCGCCGAGGCCGCGGTCATAGGTACTTGCCGTCCTTGACCAGCCCCAGCGTCACGAACTGCTCGACGTACGAGGGCATGTAGCCGGTGGCGCGATAGTCGCCGCGCACTTTTCCGTCGGCGTCGTTGTCGGTGCGCACGTACTCGAAGATCGCTTCGGTGCGGATGGTACCGTCGTCCTGGATGCCGACCACCTCGGACACGTCGGTGATGCGGCGGCTGCCGTCGGAGAAGCGCGCCTGCTGGACGATGAGATGGATCGACGACGCGATCTGCTCGCGGATGGCGCGCGTCGGCAGCTCGAGGCCGCTCATGAGCACCAGCGTCTCGAGGCGCATGACCGCTTCGTTGGCCGAGTTGGCGTGCACCGTCGTGAGCGAGCCATCGTGGCCGGTGTTCATGGCCTGCAGCATGTCGAGCGCCTCGCCGCCGCGGCACTCGCCGACGATGATGCGATCGGGCCGCATGCGCAGCGCGTTGCGCACCAGATCGCGGATGGTGTACTCGCCCTTGCCCTCCATGTTCTTGGGGCGCGTCTCGAGCGAGACGACGTGCGGCTGGCCGAGCTGCAACTCGGCGGCGTCCTCGATGGTGACGATGCGGTCCTGCGGCGGAATCGCCGACGACAGGACGTTGAGCAGCGTGGTCTTGCCCGAGCCGGTGCCGCCGGAGACGATGATGTTGCGGCGCGCCACGACCGAGCGCTCGAGGAAGCGCGCCATGCGCGGCTCGATCGATCCGAACGCGAGCAGGTCCTTCATCGTCAAGCGGCTCTTGGGGAACTTGCGGATGGTGACGCAAGGCCCCTTCAACGCCAGCGGCGGGATGATGGCGTTGACGCGCGACCCGTCCTTCAAGCGCGCGTCGACCATCGGGGTCGATTCGTCGATGCGGCGGCCCAGCGGCGTGACGATGCGCTCGATGGCCGAGCGCAGCGCGTCATCCGAGGTGAAGCGCGCGCCGGTGAGCACGATGCAGCCCTTGCGCTCGATATAGATGGTGTCGCGATCGGTCACCATGATCTCGGCGACCGTGGGATCGGCGAGGAAGTCCTCGAGCGGGCCGAGGCCGAGCACCTCGTCGAGGATGAGCTTGCGCAGCGCCTTGCGATCGACGTCGGGGCCGATGCGGCGCGCCTGATCGTCGATGAGCGCATCGAGCGTGCTCTCGACGCGCACGCGCAATTCGGGGCCCTCGAGCTCACGCGGCGTCAGCCGGCGCAGATCGAGGCTGTCGAGGAGCACGTCGCGCAGCCAGCGGCTGGTCTCGGCGACGTCGACGACCTGCCTTATGCGAACGGCGTGCGTGACGAAGGGGACGGTCTCCTCCCGCTCGGCCGGTTGCGGCGCCGCTTCCACGATCGCCAGCGGCTCGAGGGGGGCCGGTGGCTGCGGCGCCGGCGCCGGCTCGGGCCGCGAGATGACGCGCAGCGAGAACAGTCCGACGTCGATGGTGCTGCCGAACGGCACCGGCGTCTCGCCGAGGATCGGCAGCCCACCGACGTAGGTGCCGTTGGTCGAGAGATCTTCGACGACGACGCCGCCGTCGGCGAGGCGCAGGGCCGCGTGCCGCCGGGAGACCGTGCGATCGTCGAGCCGCACGTCGCAGGCGCGGTCGCGGCCGATGAGCAGCACCTCGCGCGAGAACGGCAGGAGCCGTTCGCCGCCGGGACCGCTGATCTCGACTTCGAAGGTCATTTGCCGTCGGGCCCCTTGTCGGGCATGAGCGGTTGGATTCGGCGCACGCGTCGTGACGCCAGCTGGGCGCGCTTGCCGTCCTCGAACAGATCGGCGAAGTCCTTCTGCGCCACCTGCGCGACCACGTCGATGTCGTCGGCGCCGTGCAGCGCCAGATCGATGGCGCCGTGCCGCCGCGCGAAGGCGAGCACCTCGGCTTCGTCGAGGTCGAGCGAGAGCGTGACCGCGTGGATGACCAGCTGCGGCTCGCCGTCGAGGTCCTCCTTCTTTCCGGAAACCGAAAGGACCAGGACGTTCTGCAGGACCGTGACGGTGACTTCGTGGTTGGTCCGGCTGAAGGTACCGAGCACGTCGACGCGATCACCCGGCCGCAGCTGATTGGCGAACGAGCCGGCGATGTCGACCGGGACGGTGATGGCGCGCTGCCCCTTCTGCACCGCGGCGGAGAGGCCGCGGGCCAGCTTCGCGCGCTCGGCCTCGAAGTCGGTCCAGAGCACCGGCTGCCCCTGCAAGAGGTGACCGAGCACCGGTCGCCCGAGGACCTTCTTCTCGTCGGTGGCGGTGGCCAGCACCGAGGCGGGATGGAGATACGCCTCCGGAATGCTGCGCAGCGCCAAGTCGGCCTCGGTCAGCCGGGTCCCGGGGGACAGCTCGCGTGATGCGACCAGCACCGCTACCTTGCGCCCGCCGCGCAGCGTCGATTCCACGTGGTCCAGATAGAGCCAGCCGCACAGGATGGCGCCGAGCCCACAGCCAATCGCGACGAACAATCGTTTCCGCACGCGCGCGTGGCCTCGCAACGCACGTGCCATCACTAACAATGAGTGGTGTTGGCTCCAGCGGACGTCGAGGTGGATCCTTTGGGATCCACTCGAACCGCCAGAATGGATCGCGCTGGCGACATCGAGTATGCGAAACTGGGCGTAACACCCCGGCGCGTGGTTGGCGCAGGACTTGCGCGCACCACGCGCGCGTAGTGGAAGGAGAACCCACGTATGAAGTCGAAGCTGGCGCTGTTTGCGATCGTGATTGCCGGGGGTGTCGTGGTGGTGGGCTGTGCCGGAGGGCGGCAGCCGCCCCCGGGGACGGCAGTGCCGACCTCGATCGAGGTGCAGCCGCCGAGCGCCACGATCGCCATCGACAACGGTGCGCCGGCGACGCCGGTGGGATTCGCGGTCGTGGCCAAGTTCGCGGACGGCCACTCCGAGACGTTGACTGACGCGACGCTGGCGCTCGACCTCGACGCGCAGCTCCTCGGCACGCTCGCGGGCGCGCAGTTCACCGCCGGCGGCGGCAGCGCGGGAACCGGTCACCTGACGGCGCAGGCGCGCGGCAAGAGCGCGATGGCGACGGTGACGGTGACCGTGCACCAGGTTCACCTCGGCACCGGGGTACCGCCCGACGCCTCGGGAACGTTCGGACCCAACCCGGTCACCGGCCCGCAGTCGCCGTTCGTCGTCTATCCGCTCGACGGCGTCGTCATGCCGTCGTCGGTGAAGGCGCCCGACGTGCAGTGGGAGAGCGGCGGCGGCGCGAGCGGCATGTATCGCGTGCGCCTGACCGCGGGCGGCGCGTCGGTGGAGAGCATCCTCTCCGCCGGTGCCGGCTTCACCTTCGATTGGCAGCCGTCGCTCGCCGACTGGTCGCTCCTGGTCAACAGCGCCGGCACGCAGCCGATCAGCGTCTCGGTCGACCACTGGGATGCGACGTCGGGCGCGCAGGGTGGGGCGGCCGTGCGGATCAACATGGTGCGCGCCGATGTCGGCGGCGTCATCTACTACTGGGATCTCTCCGAAGGCAAGATGCAGCGCATCGACGAGACGGGACGCATGCCGGCGATTCCCAAGCCGCCCGTCAACCCGGCCGATGCCGCCAATCGCTGCGTCGCCTGCCACGTCGTCAGCCGCGACGGGCGCTATCTCGCCGGCGAGCTGTGGGGCGGCGGCATGACCGGCGCGGTGTTCGATCTCTCCGATCCGAAGGTGCGCTCGGGCGATCCCGCGCCGACGGTGATGCCGGTGAATACCTACAACTCGCTGTTCTCGACGTTCAACGCCGACGCAACGCGGCTCCTGGTCAACAACGGCTCGAGCCTGTCGCTGGTCGATCCCAAGACGGGCATGTCGCTGCCGGCGTACGGACCGGGGCTGCCGACGGCGAACGCGGCGCATCCGACCTGGTCGCCGGACGGTACGTTGGTAGCGTTCGTCAACAACATCGCGAGCGGATCGGCGGTCGACTACACGACCGGAGATCTCCAGCTCATCGGGGCGTCGGCGGGCGATACGTTCACCGCGCCCATGCCGCTGGTGTCCAACTCGACGGGCGATCCGGCGTTCAAGGCGCCGTCGTGGCCGACCTTCAGCCCGGACTCGCAGTGGATCGCGTACGCCGCCGGGGTCAACAGCCGCGCGCGCCTGACCAATCAGAACGGCACGGTGACCGACTATCCGGGCGCGCTGTTCATGATCTCGCGCAGCGGTGGGACGGCGGTGCGGCTCGACAACGCCTGCGCGGCGGCACGCAACTGCTTCCTGCCGAACTTCAGCCCCTACGACGCGGGCGGATACTACTGGATGGTCTTCTACAGCTTGCGCGACTACGGCAATGCGCAGGTCGGCACCAAGAACACCAAGCGGCGGCAGATGTGGGTCACCGCGATCGACAAGTCGAAGGTGGCGGCGGGTGACGCGAGCCAGGTTCCGTACTGGCTGCCGGATCAGGACGCGAAGACCGACAACATGAGCGCCTTCTGGGCGGTCCCGCCGCCGTTGCAGTAGCCGCTTCGCTCGCTAGCTTAGCTTCGGGACGGCTGGGGTCGCGGACGCAGTGAGGCGACCTCCCGGCGTCGGAATCCGTCGCAGTCGCCGCTGCGCGGCGTGCTCCTCCATCGGGGCCGCCAGGTCGCGCTTCGCGCGACGCGGCCCCTCTACGCC
>JAQBQH010000093.1 GCA_028287105.1 Myxococcales bacterium | reverse complement strand
GGCGTAGAGTGAGGCTCGTCGCGCGCAGCGCGACGTAAGGCCGAACGATGGAGGAGCACGCCGCGAAGCGGCGACTGCGACGGATTCCGACGGCGGGAGCGGCCCCACTGCGTGCCGCCGACGGTGGTACAACCACATACCGCCGGCAGACCGCGAACAGATTAGGGACAGCCGGACAGCCACTAGTTGAGCCGCTCCGCCACCGGCGAGATGGCGCACGGCAGCTCGACGCGCACGTGCCCGTAGCCGCAGTCGACAAAGCCGATCTGCCCGCCGTGCGAGTGCACGATCGAGCGGGCCACGGTCAGCCCCAGCCCGCCCGCATCGGCGGTCGTCGTGTAGAACGGCTGGAACACGACCTGGCGCAGCTCGAGCGGCACCCCGGGACCTTCGTCGAGAATGTCGATCGTCGCGCGCGGCCCGGCGCTGTCGATCTCCACCAGCACGGTGGTCGCCGGCGGCGCCGACGCAATCGCGTTCTCGAGCAGGTTCGCCAGCACGCGAAACAGCGCAGCGGTGTCTCCGAGCACCAGCGGAGTGGAGCGCAGGCGCAGCTTCAGGCGTACGCTGCGCAGCTCCGCCCCGGCGAGGTACTCGCGCGCGACGTGGTCAGCCACGACCGCTAGCGGGACAAGCTCGCGGCGTGCGGGGGCGGCGTGAAGCATCGGGGAGCTCGGTCTCTTCATCGGCATCACGGATCCTCCGGCGCGTGTTCTTCGCACGCACCGTCTCATTGCTCCATCCCACGCAGCCCGTATTCGCGCGCGGCCACGCTTACGGCGGCCGCAAATACACGCGCGCTCCTACTTGGTCGCAAGGGCTTCGCCACTACGTTGGTTGCACGACGGGAGGGGTTGATGCCGGGCAACGAGAAGAGAGGTTTCGCCGCGATGGATGCGGAGAAGCGCAGGGCAATTTCGCGCAAAGGCGGCGAGAGCGTGCCCGCGGAGAAGCGCAGCTTCTCGCAGGACCGCGAGCTGGCGGCGCAAGCGGGCAAGAAGGGCGGACAATCGTCGGGCGGCAACAGGAAGTGATACACGCGCAACGCGTCTCGTTTCACTGGCGGGCGCTGGCGCGCACACCGGCGTGCGGAAACGCGAAGCGGACGCTGCCGCCTGGGCCGTCGACGAAGCGGACGGTGCCGCCGTGCTGCCGGGCGACTGATCGCGCCACCGGTAAGCCGAGGCCGCTGCCGCCGGGGCGCCTGGCGACGAACGGCTGAAAGAGCGCTTCGCGCCCGGCGCGCGGCACGCCCGTCGAGCGCTCGGGCGCGAGTCGCAATTTCGTCCAACGGTCGCGCACAAGAAACCGCGCTACGGATTCGGCGGCGGTGCGGCTACGCAGCCGGCGCAAGAAGCCCAGCTCGAGCTCCCCCGTCGGCGCTCTCCCCCCCGTGCCCACCCGATTCCCCCGCATCGCCGCCCTCAAGAACATGTTCCATTAGCGCTGACACAATGCAACGTCAACCTAGTTTCTTCACGTGCGGTGATTCGTCGCTCAATTCGTCGGACTGTAGCCAAAATGATACAGTTGCCGGGTGAGGGCAGCTCAGCGCGTGCGTAGGGCCGGCGCGGGCGAGCGCGCGCGGTGAGCGCACCGGTTGATCTCAAGCTGTTGTGCAAGCTGCTGCTGCAGCATCGCTTCGTCAGTCAGGAGGTGCTGGCGCAGGCGTTGCGGGCACCGATCGCTTCGCGGGGCAAGCTGCTCGAGGTGTTGCAGCAGCGCGGCGAGCTGACGGTCGAGCAGAGCGAGCTCATCCGGCGCGAGGCGGCGGCGACGACGGTAGCGCCCATGACTGCGTTGCCGACGCCGGCCGTTTCTGTGCCGAACGTGCCGAACGTGCCGAATGTGCCGAATGCGCCGAATGCGCTGAATGCGCCGCCCTCGGTGGCGGCGACGGAGATCCCGGTCGTCTCGATCCCCAACTTCGCCGAACGGCAGCGCGCCGCGGAGCTGCAGGTCTCGGATGATCCCTCGATCGGCCTCGATCTCGACACCGTAACGCCCGAGCCGCGCAGCGATCACGCCGGACGCTCCAGCATCGTCATCTCACCGCCGCCCGAGCTCGAGGCTGTCCCCGCCGCGTCGCCGCCACCGATCGCGCCGCCGCTCGCCGCGTCGCCGTCCTTCGCCGCCTCGTCGCGCTCCGATCTCGAGCGCCTCCACGCGCTCCTCGCCGAAGGCGTGCGCCGCGGCGCCTCCGACGTGCACCTCCACGCCACCATGCCGCCGATGCTGCGGCTGCACGGCGTCCTCGCGCCGCTCGACGGCCAGCCGCCGCTCCCCCCCGCCGAGACCGAGCGCCTCGCCCACGCCGCCCTCAGCGACGGACAGCGCGCCCACTTCCGCGACAAGAACGACCTCGACTTCCCCTACAGCGCGCCCGCGCTCGGCCGCTTCCGCGCCAACGCCTATCGCCAGCAGCGCGGCGTCGACCTCGTCTTTCGCGTCATTCCCGGCGAGGTGCCGTCGCTGAAGAGCCTCGGCCTCCCGGAGACGCTCGCCAAGCTCACCACGCACCACCAGGGCCTCATCCTCTGCACGGGGCCGGCCGGCTGCGGCAAGTCGACGACGATGGCGGCGCTCCTCGACATCATCAACCGCGAGCGCTCCGACCACATCCTCACCATCGAGGATCCGATCGAGTTCATCCATCCGTCGCGGAAGTGCCTGGTTCGGCAGCGGCAGGTCGTCACCCACACCGGGTCGTTCTCGCGCGCGCTCAGGGCGGCGTTGCGCGAAGATCCCGACGTCATCGCCATCGGCGAGATGCGCGACCTCGAGACCATCTCGCTGGCGCTCTCCGCCGCCGAGACCGGCCACCTCGTCCTCGGCACGCTGCACACCAACAGCGCCGTGCGCACGATCAACCGCGTGCTGGACGTCTTCCCGCCCGATCAGCAGGCGCAGGTGCGCGTCATGTTCGCGTCGTCGCTGCGCGCGGTGATCTCGCAGAAGCTCGTCCGCCGCGCCGACGGTTTCGGGCGCGTCGCCGCCGTCGAGGTGCTGACGGTGATCCCGGCCGTGGGCAACCTCATCCGCGACCAGGCTCAGTTCCAGATCAAGAACGTCATGCAGACCAATCGCGCGCTGGGCATGCGGCTGCTCGACGATTCGCTCAAGGAGCTGGTCGCGTCGGGCATGATCACGATGCAGGACGCGCGCGCCGCGTCCGACACGCCGGGCGCGTTCGGCTGATGGCCCGCCTCGACGCGCTGTTCCGCTACCTGCGCGACTCGGGCGGATCCGATCTGCATCTCGGGTCCGGCCTCCGCCCGCACGTACGCCTGCACGGCTCGCTCGAGCCGGTGCCGAGCTGGCCCGAGCTGAGCGACGGCGAGCTGCGCGCGATGATGAACGAGATCGCCAGCGACAAGCAGCGCGCCGAGTTCGCGGGCACGAGCGATCTCGACTTCGCCTACGGCCTGCCCGAGGTGGCGCGCTTCCGCTGCAACTTCCTCGTCGAGGAAAAGGGCGCGGCCGCGGTCTTCCGCATCATCCCCGAGAAGATCGTGCCGCTCGCCGAGCTCAACCTGCCGGCGGCGGTCGCCAAGCTCGTCGACCTGCGCTCGGGCCTGGTGCTCGTCACCGGACCCACGGGCTCCGGCAAATCGACGACGCTGGCGTCGATCCTCGATCGCATCAACGAGAGCTACGCGCGCCACATCGTGACCATCGAGGACCCCGTCGAGTTCGTGCACAAGTCCAAGCGCTCGGTGGTCTCGCAGCGCGAGGTCGGCACCGACTCCGAGAGCTTCGCCGCCGCCCTGCGCGCGGCCATCCGCCAGGACGCCGACGTCATCCTCGTCGGCGAAATGCGCGATCTCGAGACCATCTCGCTCGCCATCACCGCCGCCGAGATGGGCGCGCTCGTCTTCGGCACGCTGCACACAAACAGCGCCGCCAAGACGGTCGACCGCATCATCGACGCCTTTCCGCCCGAGCGGCAGCCGCAGGTGCGCACCAGCCTCGCCGAGTCGCTCGTCGCCGTCGTCGCGCAGCTCCTACTCCGCACCATCGACGGCAAGGGGCGCGTCGCCGTCAACGAGATCCTGTTCGGCGGCGGCGGGCTCGCCAACCTCATCCGCGAAGGCAACACGCCGATGATCAACTCGTTCATCTCGTCGGGCCGCGCGCAGGGCATGCAGCTCATGGACGACGCGCTCCTGGCGCTCGCCGAACGTCGCACCATCGACCCGCACGAGGCCTACTTGAAGGCGCGCGACAAGAAGCGTTTCGAGAAGCTGATCGAGCCGCCGCCGAGGAGCTGACCATGCCCTCTTCTCGACGCTGGTTGACGCTCGGGGTCTATTCGCTGGTGGTGGCGCTGAGCCAGCTCCTGTGGCTCAACTTCGCCCCGCTGCTCTCGATGATCCAGTCGCGCTACGGCGTCAGCGAGCTCCTCGCCAGCGCCCTGGTGCTGGTCTTCCCCGCGCTCTACGTCGTCTTCTCGCTCCCGGCCGGCGCGCTCGTCGACGCGCGCGGCTATCGCTTCACCGTCGGTGCCGGCGCGGCGCTCATGGCGGCGGCCGCCTGCGTGCGCATCTTCGACGGCAGCTTCTGGACCCTCTTCGCCGGACAGCTCGGCATCGCCGTCGCGCAGCCGTTCATCGTCAACGGCATCTCCAAGCTCGTGAGCGACTGGTTCCGCGACGACGAAGGCGCCATCGCCACGGGCCTCGGCACCATGGGCATGTTCCTCGGCATGGCCGCCGGCATGGCCGCAACGCCGGCGCTCGTCGCTGCCGTCGGGCTGCGCGCGACCATGGCCATCTTCGCCGCCATCAGCATCGCCGTCGCCATCGTCTTCGTCGCGGTCGTGCACCCCAATTCGGCGCGGGTCGCCGACGACGCTGCCACGAGCGACGCCGCGCCGGCACGCCTCGGCGGAGCGCCGCTGGTTACGCTCTTCGTCCTCGCCTTTCTCGGGCTCGGCGTCTTCAACGGTCTCACCACCTGGCTCGAGGGCATCCTGGCCCCGCACGGGTTCGACGCCGAGCGCGCCGGTCTCGTCGGTGGCGCGCTGATCGTCGCCGGGATCGCCGGCGCGGTGGTGATCCCGGCGCTCTCGGATCGCGCGCGCCGCCGCCGTCCCTTCTTGATCCTCTGCGCGGCCATGGCGCTCGCCACGATCCATCCGCTCTGCACGAGCGACCGCGCCGCGGTCGTCTTCATCGCCGCCGCGCTCCACGGCTTCTTCTTCATGCCGGCGTTCGCGCTGCTCCTCGAGATGTGCGCGCAGCTCTCGGGTCTCGCCAACGCCGGCCGCGCCACCAGCATCCTCATGATGGCCGGCAACGCCGGCGGCGTCGTCGTCATCGTCGCCATGCCGCTCGTCAAAGGCGCGGCGCCCGATTTCCATCGCGCCGTCCTGCTCCTGGTCGCGCTGTTGGCGGCGACGACCGCCCTGGCGCTGACCGCGCCGGAGACCTCGCGCCGATGATCGATCCCAGCGGCTGGGATCTGCCGTCGCTGACCGATCGCTGGCGCTCGGCCACACCGTTCGGCCACGTCGCCATCGACGACCTCGTGGCTCGGGCTGCGCTCGACGAGCTGCGCCAGGGCGTCTCCAAGGAGCCGCACTGGCCGAACCGCGGCGAGATCTTCGAGATGATGGCTTCCGGACCGCCGCAGCAGCCGACGCCGCGCGCCTTTCTCGAAGCGCTCGGCGGGCCCGCTGTCCGCGACGCGCTCGCCGCCATCACCGGCTATCGACTGCAACGCGTCGACGGCAACAGCTACGTCTACCTCGCCGGCAGCTACCTTTTGCCCCACACCGACCACCGGCCCGGCGTCGACCGCCGCATCGCCTACGTCTATTACCTCTCGCCCGAGGGCGCCTTCACCGGCGGGGAGCTCGACCTCTACCGCTGCACGACGGACGGCAGCGGCGACATCGTCGCCACCGAGATCGCGGCTACGCTCGCGCCGCGCCCCAATCGCCTGCTCCTCTTCGACGTCGGCCTGACGACGCTGCACCAGGTGCGCGAAGTGACCGGCGGCGCGCGCATCTCGCTCGCCGGCTGGTTCTACTGATGCTCGCGCTCCACCGCGACGTCCTATCCACCGACGAGCGTGCGCAGCTCCGCGCCACGCTCGACGCGGCCGGCTGGTCGGCCCACGATCTCGCCGACCGTCTCCATCTCGCCACCGCGAACGCCGGTGCCGACGACGCGCTGTTCGCGCGCCTCCTCGATCTCGCCAACCGAACGACTCGGCCGCTGCGCCTCCGCGCGTTCCAGTGGCTGCGCCTTCGCCGCGGCGACTATCAGCTCCTCAAACACGACGCGCGCGAGCGCCCGCCGGCGGCGCACGTCGAGCTCATCGTCGATCTCTCGGCCGCCGCCACCGGCGAAGCCGAACTGGTCTACACCGACGGCGGCGCCACCCTCTTCTACGTCCCCCAGCTGCCGGGGTCGGTCGCCGTGATCGAGCGCCCCCCGGCCCTCCTCCGCTACCAGCGTTACCTCTGCCTCCGCGTCGCCGACGCCGAGGTCCATCGCCTCCGCCTCACCCTCGCCTAGCCCGGCCGGACCTGTCGCCCGACGGTCCGATGGGGTGCGGCGATATGCCGCATCCCGCTGGCGCCCAGGCCCTGATACGCTGAGCCCGCGCCGGCGATTAGCCTGGCGTTCCTTGGGGGCAGCGTGCGTTCCACGTCGAAGATCGAGCCGCTGGTCAAAGGCACCCACATCCTCGTGGCGCGCGACTACGTCGACGAGACGATGGGCAAGGGCACCTTCGCCAAGCTGACCGAGAGTGGCGGCAAGCGCTGGCAGGTGCTCCTCCCGTCGAGCTGGTATGAGCTCGACGTGCTGCATCCGGCGCTCGTGACCGTCGCCGTGGCGAAGAAGCGCAAGATCATCGACGTCGCGACCGACATCGCCTCCCGCAACGCGCGCACCGATCTGACCGGCGTCTACAAGCTGTTCCTCAAGATGCTCTCACCGCAGACCGTGCTGGGAAAGCTGCCGCACCTGTGGCGCCTCTATGTCCAGTTCGGCGAGTGCTTCCCGGTCTCGAACGACAAGGGGCGCTACGTGGCCGAAGGGCGCGGGCTCATCGCCGAATACAGCGATTGGGCGGCGGGCTGCTGGCGCGGCTTCATCACCACCGCCGTCGAGATGTCGGGCGGGCACCGCATCGAGGTGAGCTTGTCGCCGCTGAAGCCCGAGGCCGACGGCGCCCGCTTCCGCTTCGAAATCCGCTACGCGTGACCGACGCGCCGCTGGGCGGCGACTTCGGCGCGGTAGCGCGAAGTCTCGCGCGCCCAGTCGAGGTGGCCGCGATTCCACGCGCGCAGCATGTCGAGGTAGCGCACCAGCTCGCTCGCCGGCTCGACGCTGGCGCGCACCGTCTGCTCCAGCTCGACGAACGCGCGTAGCTCCACGTTGTGTTGCTGGACCGCCGCGTGCCGCGCTTCGGCTTGCGACATGCCGCACTCCTCGACCATCACCAGGACGAGGTTGTGCACCTCGCCCTCGGCCTGCTCTTTGTCGACGGTGAAGATGTCGTTCACCCAACCGATGAGGCGGCTGGTCATCGCCGCCAACCGCTGCACGTCGGGCCGCGCGGCCTCTTCGTCGGAGAGCTTGATGCCGTCGGTGATCTCGGCGAGCGCGAACTGTGGATGCAGGCCCACCGTCTGCTCGCGCATGGTGACGTAGGCCGACAGCGACGGTCGGATCCCGTTCGAGCGGTTCACGTTCTCCCACAGGAACGCGGAAAAAAGGCTCTCGAGGATGAGGCCGAAGCGCTCGCCCCAGGCGTCGCCGGCGGTGGCGCGCATCCGCTGCCCGAGATCCTTCATCGCGCGCGAGAAGCTGTCTCCGCCGCGCGGCGTGACGCCGCGATAGGCGTGGGTCATCTCCGACAGCAGCTCGGCGAGGCGGATCATGTTGAGACCCGCGGCCTCGGTGCGATCGTCGAGCAGGCAGAAGAGCGTCGTCCAATCGGCGGCGATCTGCAGCCCTTCGGGCGAGCCGCCGGGAAATCCGCGCGCGACCAGCCGCGCGATTCCGGCCGCGGCGAGCTTCTGAAAGGCGCCTTCGGTCGAGCAGACCCCGAAGCGCCGCGCCCAAACGATCGACCGGGCCTGGATCAGGTCGCTGTGCGGACTGATGCGCGCGTCGAAGGGACAGTACAGAAAACTGGCTGGATCTTGGAGCGCAACGACTTGATTCCCCTTGCGCCCATGGAGGGTCCCGACCGACATCTAAACAACCTTCAACTCCCCCCGTCCAGATGTATGACGGAGGGAGACCAGGTGCGCAATGCGACAAGATGCCGCACCCCGTCGAGAGCTCAGCGCTGGTAGAGGATGGTCGGCTCGCCTTTGTAGGTCGTGCGCGCAAGCTCCGTGTAGCCGCACTTCGCGGCGACCCGAATCGACGCGACGTTGCCGGGATCGATGAGGCAGACGGTGCGCACGCCGGCGTCGAAACGGGTGGCGCCCCACGCGAGCACCGCCGAGACCGCCTCCGTCGCGAAGCCCTGGCCGTGCGCCCACGGCGACAGCACCCAGCCGCACTCGGGCGCGCCGTCGAGCGGCGGATCGACCGCGCGCCGAAAATCGGCGAGGCCGACCTCGCCGACGAAGCGTCCCGACGCGCGCTCGCGCACCACCCAGTAGCCGTAGCCGAGCAGCGCCCAATGTCCGACGTAACGCATGAGCCGCGCCCACACCTCCTCGCGACTGGCCGGCTTGCCGCCGATGAAGCGCGTCACCACAGGGTCGGCCCACAGCGCCGCGCACTCGTCGAAGTCCTCGAGGCGATGGCCGCGGAACGTGAGGCGCGGCGTGTCGAGCGGGGGAACGAGGGCGGACAGATCGGGCAGCTTGGCGTCGCTCACGAGGCCTTCATCATGGCACGGCGTCGGGGGTGCCTTGCAATCTCCGCGTTCCGCGGTAGATCCATGGTTGACGGTGCGTCTGTACCTTCTCATGGTCGTCGGGTTTTTCGTCGCGCTCTTCGGCGTCGCCGGCGCAACTCCGCCCGCGACGGTCGCCGCGCTCGCGACGGCAGCGACGCTCGCAGACCCGACGCCTGCTCCCCCCGCCTCCGACCCCGCGTCTGACGCGGCCGACCCCGGCTCCGCGCCCGCCTCTGGCGAAGTCACCGCCGACGACGCGCCCGATTGCGCCGTCGCCAGCGCCGCTCCGGCGCTCCCCTCGCGCCGGTCGAGCGGCAGCCTTGCGGCCGCAGCGCCGCGGATTGGCCCGCCGCACCCCGCTCCCTCGTCCCTGTTTCGCCCGCCTCGCGCTCTCCAAGCCTAGTCAGTCGTTCGCAATCAACGACGGCGACAGTCTTGCAGCGGTGGATCCCCACCGTCGCTCGCGTCGCCCAGCTTGGAGGATTTCGTGAGCTCAGTGCTGCTGTGGTCCGGCTTCATCGTCCTCGTTCTCGGTCTCATCGCCATCGATCTCGGCGTCCATCGCAACCAGCACGCCGCCATGCCGCCGCGCAGCGCGCTCGCCTGGTCGGCGCTGTGGATCGGCGTCGCCCTCGCCTTCGGGCTGTTCGTCTGGGCGCATCGCGGCTCCGACGACGCCATCGCCTATTACACCGGTTACATCATCGAGAAGTCGCTCAGCATCGACAACCTGTTCATCTTTCTGCTCGTCTTCCGTCAGTTCGGTGTGCCGACCGGCGAGCAGCACCGCGTTCTGACCTGGGGCATCTTCGGCGCGCTCGTGTTTCGCGCGCTCCTCATCGTCGCGGGCATCGATCTCATCCACCGCTTCCACTTCGTCATGTACATCTTCGGAGCCTTTCTGCTCTACACCGGCATCCGCACGCTCTGGCCCTCGAAGAAGAAGGCGACGACGCCGATCGAAGAGCAGCTGGTGGTGCGCCTGTTCCGCCGCATCGTTCCCATCGAGCCGACCTTCGACGGCGGACGCTTCTTCACGCGCAAGAGCGGTCGCCGCGCCGGCACGCTCCTGCTCCTCGTGCTGTTCGTGATCGAGATGTCGGACATCTTCTTCGCCGTCGACTCGATCCCGGCCATCCTCGCCATCAGCGACGATCCGTTCATCGTGTTCTCGTCGAACATCCTGGCGCTGCTCGGCCTGCGCGCGCTCTACTTCGCCGTCTCCGACCTGCTCGGGCGGCTGCGCTATCTGCACTATGGTCTGGGCGCGATCCTCATCGTCATCGGCCTCAAGATGGGCCTGGCCGACGTGGTGAAGATTTCGCCCCTCATCTCGCTCGCGGTCACGGTCGGGATCCTGGCGCTGACCATCGGCGCGTCGCTCTGGACCCGACCGCCGGAAGCGCCGCGCACCGTGGAGAGCTCGACATGAACGTGAACGGCCGCACCGAAAAGATAGCCCTCGGCGTCCTCGTCATCGGCTCCGTCGTGCTCGCCTATCACATGACGAAGCCGCTCATGCTGGTCGTCGCCGCCGCCGCCGCCGCCGCGTCGCTCCTGGCCAACCTGTTCGCCACGTTCGTGACGAAGCTGCGTGGCCGAAAGCGGCTGGCCGCGCTCACCAGCGTCGCAGTCATCCTCCTGGCGCTGCTCGGGCCGGTGGGCACGCTGCTCGGGTTCGGCGGCCATCGCCTCGCCTCGGAGCTCTTGTCCTTGACGAGCGCGCTGCGCAGCGACGACAACACGGCGCTCGAGAGCTTCCTCGCGCGCACCGGGCCGCTCCGTCCGCTCGTGGAGACGGGGCTCGACACCATCGGCGCCAAGGCGGGCGGCTGGCTGCCCACGATCGCGGCGGCGGCGACGCGATCGCTCGGCGTCGTCGGCCATGCCGCCGCCACCGTCCTCATCGGGCTCTTCCTCTTCAGCGTCGCGCTCTACTATTTTCTGCTCAACGGCGGCGACTGGGCGGCGCGCGCGGTGCGCATCGTCCCTCTGCCCGACCGCGACGTGCGGCTGTTCTTCCACCGCTTTCGCCAGACCGCGCTCGGCATCCTCGTCGGTAACTTCGGCACGGCGGCGACGCAGGCGACCGTCGCCACGGTGGGATATCTGGTCTGCCGCGCGCCCGCGCCGCTGCTCTTCGGCGCCGTCACCTTCGTGGCCGCGCTCATCCCGCTCGTCGGACCGGCGCTCATCTGGCTGCCGCTAGCCGGCTGGCTATGGGTGAGCGGCCACACCGTCGCGGCCATCGGGCTGGCCATCTACGGCGTCGCCGTCATCAGCACCATCGACAACTTCGTGCGCCCGCTGTTGACCAAGCGCGGCGTCCCGATCCACTCGCTCCTGCTCTTCCTCGCGCTCTTCGGCGGGGTCGCCACCTACGGGCTGACCGGCATCTTCTGGGGGCCGTTCGTCATGGTGCTGGCGGTGACCAGCGTCGAGCTGTGGGAGGACAAGGTGTCGCAGTCGGACGGAGCGTCAGGCACGCAGAGCGACCATCGGATCGATGCTGGTGGCGCGCCGCGCCGGCAGCCATGAGGCGGCGAACGCGACCGCGATGAGCGTGCCGGCGACGGCGACGTAGGTGGGCGGATCGGTGGCGCCGACGCCATAGAGGAGCTTGGTCAACAGCGACGAGAGCGCCAGCGCAGCCACGCTGCCGACCGCCGCCCCGAGGGCGGCCAGCCCCACCGCCTGGCGCACCACCAGCGCCCGCACGTCGCGAGGCTGGGCGCCGAGCGCGATGCGGATGCCGAGCTCGCGCGTCCGCTGCGCCACCTGCACCATGAGGACGCCGTAGAGGCCGATGCCCGCCAGCGCCAGCGCGATGGCGCCGAAGACGCCGGTGAAGTCGAGCAGCAGCCGCCGCGAGCGCAACGAATCGTCGACCGCCTCGGCCATCGTGGTCACGTCGAAGGTGGCCTCGGTGGGATCGATCGACTGCACCTCGCGCCGCACGGCGGCGGCCAGCTCGGCCGGGGTGCCCTGGCCGCGCACCGCCAGCGCCATCGAGCCAAACGGCCGCTGCGCGAACGGCACGTAGGTCTCCGGCGTCGCGTCGCCGTCGAGCCCCCAGCGCTTGATGTCACCGACGACGCCGACGACGGTGAGCCAATCTTCTTTGTCCGCCCAGTCGAGCTTCATGCGCTTGCCGACGACGTCCTCGCTGCCCCAATATTTCTGCGCCATGCGTTGATTGACGACGCACACCTTTTGCGCCGTGGCAGTGTCGCCGGCCACGATGCCGCGGCCGCGCACGACGTGCATGCGCATCGTCTCGAAGTACCCGGGCGAGGCGATCATGTACTCGGTGTAGCTGTTGGGGTCGTCGATCTTGATGCCCTCGATGAAGAAGCTGCCGTTGATGTTGTTGGCCGACAGCGGCAGGAAGTCGACGACGCCGGCCGCGGTCACCTGCGGCATCGACTGTACGCGGTCGACCACGCGCTGAAAGAACTGCGCCGGATCTTTGTTCGCCGACGACAGCGCCATCTGCAGCGTCACCACGCCGCGCGCGTCGAAGCCCGGCTCGACGCCGGCGACGCGCAAGAAGCTGCGTCCGAGGAGCGTCGCGCCGACGAGCAGCGCGAACGAGAGCGCCACCTGGACCACGACCAGCGCCGAGCGCATGCGCGAGCGCCCGCCGGCGACGCTGCGCGAGCCCTCTTTGACGACGGCCGACAGATCGCCGCGGGCCGCGCGCAGCGCCGGCCACAGCCCGAACACGAACGTGCTGCCGAGCGCCACGAGCGTGGCGAAGCCGAGCGCCCGCCCGTCGAGCCGCGCCTCGAAGATGAAATCGGGCGGCAAGGCGGCGCGCGTGGCGTCGATGCCCCAGATCGAGAGCACCAGACCGCAGATGCCGCCGAGGACGGCCAGGAGCAGGCATTCGGTGAGGAGCTGCCGCACGACGCGCATGCGGCTGGCACCGAGCGCGAAGCGCACCGCCAGCTCCGACTGTCGCGCCGCCGCGCGCGCCAGGAGCATGTTGGCGACGTTGGCGCAGGCGATGATCAGCACCAGCACGACGGCGCCGAAGAGGAGCCAGATCGAGGGGCGCAGGCGCGCCGTGATCGACTCCTGCCAGTTGCGCACGAGGATGCCGCGCTGCTTGTTGCTGTCGGGATAGCTCTGCTCGAGCGCCCGCGCGATCGTGTCGAGCTCCGCCTTGGCCTGCGACAGCGACGCGCCGCCGGCGGTCCGGCCGACCACCTTCAAAAAGTGATTGCCGCGGACGGCGGCCTGCGCGTCGGGGACATAGGGCAAGTAGACCCCGGGCGTTCCGTCGGGTAGGCGAAAGCCGGCGGGCATGACGCCGATGATGACGTAGCTATCGGTGCCGAGGCGGACGGTCTGGCCGAGCGCCTCCTCCTTGCCGCCGAAACGGCGCAGCCAGAGCTCGTGGCCAAGGACGAGCTCATTGCCGTGGACGAAGGCGTCGGCGGAGAAGCTGCGGCCGAGCGCGGGGCGCGCGCCCAGGAGCGGCATCAGATCGCTGGTGACGGCGGCGCCCATGACACGCTCGCCGCGGCCGTCGCGCACGAGGGTGTAGTCGCGAATGACGACGCCGCTCAAGAGCTCGAGCGTCTTTACCTGCGCGCGCCAGTCTTGCAGGTTGGGCCACGAGACCGAGCCGGTGCCGCCCGAGCCCCACAGCTCCCAGAGCCGCACCATGCGATCGGCTTCGGGATAGGGCAAGGGGCGCATGAGGATGCCGTCGACGGCGCTGTACATGGCGGTGGTCGCGCCGATGCCGAGGGCCAGGGCCGCGAGCGCGATGAGCGTGAAGCCCTTGGCGCGCAGCAGCAGTCGTCCGGCGAAACGCAGGTCCTGCAGGAATCCGGTCATCGGTCGCCCTCGCAGACCGATGTGACCGGGGCGGCCGCGCGGTTTCGCAAAATTCGCGCCGCGTCGGCTGAGCGCTTCGCTATTGCCCTGGCCCACGACTTGAGGGTAGGTGGAGGGCATGCGCGCTTTCGTTTTCTTCGTCCTGGCCTTCGGCTGCCCCACGCTCGCGACGGCGACCGAGCCGCCCAAGAAGGCCGAGCAGCAATTCAAGAACATCCAGTCGTTCAAGGGCATGCCCGCCCACGACATCGATCCGGCGATGGAGTTCATGTCGCGCGCGCTCGGCGTCGGCTGCGAGCACTGCCACGTCAGCGTCGCCGACGGACAGTGGCCGATGGAGAAGGACGACAAGCAGGCCAAGCGGACGACGCGCAAGATGATCGCGATGCAGCAGCGGATCAACCGCGACTTCTTCGGCGGGCACCAGGAGGTCACCTGCGCGACCTGCCACGCCGGACGGGTCGAGCCGCTGGCGACGCCGCCGATGGCGCGTCACGAGGAGGCGGCCAAGGCGGCGCCGGCGCCGGCGTCGGTGCGCGTCGACGAGGTGCTGCAGAAGTTCGTGACGGCCACGGGCGGCAAGCCGGCGTGGGACAAGCTCAAGACCCGCGTGTCGCAGACGACCTTCGTCGGGCCGCCGACGGGCATTCCGCTCGAGGTGACGCAGCTGGCGCCCGACCGCTGGCTGGCACGGATGATCTCCAAGCATGGCTCCTTCGAGCAGGGCTTCGACGGCAAGAGCGGCTGGCAGCGCTCGCCGCGCGGCGACGTGCACGATCTGGGAGGCAGCGATCTGGCCGACGCGCGGCGCGACGCCCCGCTGGCGCTGCCGCTGGTGTTGCCGTCGCTGGTGAGCGAGCTCAAGGTGATCGCCGACGCGCTCGTGGGCAAGGGCAACGCGCATGTGCTCGAGGGCACGAGCGGCGACGTGGTCGAGCGGCTCTACTTCGACGACAAGAGCGGGCTCTTGGTGCGCTGGTCGACGCGGCTGCACACGCCGCTGGGCGACCTGCCGGAGGAGACGAGCTTCGAGGACTACCGCAAGGTCGACGGCGTGATGCTGCCGTTCACGGTCGTGCGCAACATCGCGGGCGAGGCGCAGACGATCAAGTACCAGTCGATCAAGCACAACGTGCCGGTGGATGAGGCGCAGTTCGCGCGCCCGGCCGCGACGCCGACGCCGACGCCGAAGCCGGCCGCGACGCCGACGCCGGCGCGGTAGCGATCGGCGCTCATCAGCCGCAGCAGCGTTTGTGCTTCTTGCCGCTGCCGCACGGGCAGGGGTCGTTGCGACCGACGGTGGCGGCGCGTCGGAGCGGCGACGCCTTGACGGTCTCGCCGTCGACGTACAGCCAGCGGCCGTCGTGACGGCGGAAGCGCGAGCGCTCGTGATGTACGACCGCGATGCGGGCATTGCGATAGGACGCCTTGAACTCGACGGCGCCTTGTACGTCGTCGGGCCCGCCGGCGGCGGCGATGATCTGTAGCCCGAGCCACTCGGACTCCAGGGCCCAGCGCTCGACGGCGGCGCGGTCGAGGCCGCCGCGCGTCCCCGGGTCGTGCGTCGCGACGATGTAGTCGATGTTGCCGAGGACGTGGGCGCTGTAGCGGGAGCGCATGAGCGCTTCGGCGGTCGCGGCGGCGGCGCCGTCGAGCAGCGGACCGCAGCAGGCGTCGAGCGCGGCGCCGCTCTGACAGGGGCATTTCATAGGCCCCTCAGTAGCACGCCCGGGACCAGGTAGATGGGCTACGCTGGAGGGGATGTCGCGGAAAGACGAGGAGACGCATCGCGAGAAGGTCGCCATGGAGCCGACGATCCCGGCCACCGAGGTCAAGAGCGGGCTGCCCGATTTCTCGAGCGAGCGGCCGGCGCCCGAGGGAGGATCGAGCGGGTCGATGCCGTGGGTGATCGCGGGCCTCGTCGCCGCGGTGGCATTGGCGTTCTGGTGGCTGTCGGGCAGCACGCCGAAGTCGGTGCCTGCGCCGTCGCCGGTGGCGGCGCCCGCGAGCGGGGCGATGCCGGCGAAGGCGGCCGCGACGCCGAAGTCTGCCGCGGAGACAAAGTCTTCCGCGGCGACAAAGCCTGCCGCGCCGCCGAAGCCCGCGATGCCGGCAAAGACCGCGACCCCGGCAAAGCCCGCGACCCCGGCAAAGCCCGCCGCTGCGCCGGCACCGGACAGGGCCGCGGCGACGCCATCCGATAAAGCGGCGACGGCGTCGCACAGCCGCCCCCACCCGCGTCACAAGAAGGCGACGAAGCCGAAGGCGTCCAAGCCGGTCAAGCTCCCGCGCCTGCCGACGCCCCCGCCCCCCGAGCCCTAGAAGCTCAGCGCGGCGCCGCGTCCAGCGCGTAGTGACGGCAGTGCTCGAGATAGGCGCGCTCGTGAAGCGCCACCAGATCGACCACGCTCTGCCACAGCCAGCTCGGCGCGTCGATGTTCTTGGTGCGGTGCGACAGGATCTCCTGCATCCAGGCCGCCCGCTGCGCGTCGTCCAGCTGCCGCGCGTGCGCGCGCCCGACGACCAGGCCGAAGTAGTGCGCCACCGCCCTGCCCTCCTCGGCCGAGAGCTCGTCCAGCTCGACCTTGAGGTCCTGCGGCAACAGCTCGCGCACGAACACCGGCTTTCCCAGCAGCGTCGACGCGACGACGCGCTCGCCCAGCGCCGGCGCCAGCGCCCGCGCACCGGCCACGACGCGCTCACCGTGATGGCGCGGCAGCTCCGCCGGCGAAACCGTCGGGGCGCAGGTCTCGGTCGCCTCCTTGATGTCGAGGAGGCAGATCTTGCGGTCCTTCTTTTTCCGGCCGACCTCGACGAGGACCGCCGCGCGCCACAGCCCGAGCGAGCTGCAGCCCTTGACCCAATAGGCGGCATCGACGAAGGCGACGTCGGCATCGTCGTCGCGGCTCTCGAGCGCCGTCACCAACCGCCGCACCGACTCTTCGCCGACGATGGCCTTGACCGCGTCACATTCGTCGTCGGAGAGGCGCCAGAAGCGCGCGCCCAACGGCAGCTCGTGTCGCGGCCCCTCGCCGAGCCGCTCGTCGAAGAGGTGGCGCCAGGTGCGCTTGATGGCGCGCTTCATGACGAGGCGAATCGGCTGCGGCAGCTCGGCCGCGCGCTCGTCCGGCGTCGCGCCCGCGAATGCATCGGCGTATCCAACGATCAGATTCTCGGTCATGCGCGCGGTAGTGACGCCGGGCAAGTCGGAGCTGCGCGCTGCCATCGCCAGCGACAGCGCCAGCCGCACGAGGTCGAACGCCGGGTTGCTGATCGACGCCTGATCCAGATCGCGCAGCTCGACGACGGCCGCCCCTTCGCAGCGGCCGAGCGGGCCCAGGTTGCCGACGTGGCAATCGCCGCAGATCCAGACCTCGGGGCCGTTCGGCAGCGCCACCCGCGCCGACGAGAGCAGCCACTGGTAGAACCGCTCGGTGCTGCCGCGAACGTAGGCGTGCGCGCTGCGCGCCATCTTGAGATCGCGGCGGCGCTCGAGGACGCGACGCCGCTCTTCCGGCGACGGGCTGCTCGATTCCGGGTTCGATTCGGCGTCGGATTTCATCGCGTGGCGACGGTGAGCCATGCCCGCCTCACTCGGACAGCGTGCGTTTGTTGGAGCCGAAGGCCCACCCGGTCTGGTAGCCCTCGGCCGTGGCTTCGGCATCGCCGCGCGGCAGGCCGCCGCCGGCGGCGTCGCCCGCGTTGGTCAGACCGCGCGCGTGCGCCATCACCGCCTCGGCGGTCACGACGACGAGCGCGGTGGCGCTCACGTTTTCCTGAAAGCGCTCATACAGCCCCTTGATGAACCCGGTGAGGTACGACGCGCGCGCCAGCTCCACGTCTTCGCGTGTGGATGCGAATTGCGCCGACAGGTTCTCGGCCGCGATCGCCGCCGCCTGGTACGCCTCGCCGGCGACCATACAGTCGTCGCCGCGCCCCACCAGGACGAAGCGCACCAGCCCGCCCGACCGCGCGCGACTGATGATGTACGCGCAGCGGAAGTTCTCGGCGATCACCGCCGCCAGATACTCCTTCCAGGGCACCGAGTGGCCGAAGTGGTCGATGACGAGATCGGTGATCGGCGCGTCGCTGCCGTCGACCAGCTCGTCCTCGGCGATATCGTGCGCGTACATCAGCCGCTGCGCGTGCAGGAGAGCAGCCTGCGCCTCACCCTCGGTGCCCGCGCCGCGCGCGAGCCGGAGGATCTTCACGATCTTGTCCATCGCGGCTGCGCGGCTGCCCATTCATTCATCCTAAGCAAATCGAGAGCCATCCCAGCCGTCGACGCCCTTCACGCGCTGCGTCAAGAGCGACGGGGAACCTGAATGATCGCGATCTTGTGGCCGCGAACGTAACGAGCGTTGCTGACGGCCGCCGTCCCCGTATGACAACGTGCGCCGGTGCCCGTCCGTCTGCTCGTCGCCCTCCTGCTCTTCGCCAGCGTCGCTCACGCCGATCCCACGCCGCTGCGCTTCGCCACCGTCGCGCCCGACGGCACCGCGTGGGCGCGCCTGTTCCGCGCCATGGCGCGCGACCTCGAGCGCGACAGCAACGGCGCGGTCACCTCGAAGTGGTACTTCGGCGGGATCGCCGGCAACGAGCTGCAGATGCTCGATCGACTGCGCAAGAACCAGCTCGACGGCGTGATGTCCGGCGGCATCTTGTGCATGCGGCTGTCGCCGTCGATGCGGGCGCTGCGCCTGCTCGGGCTCTTCCAGTCGCGCGACGAGGCCAGCTATGTGCTCGGACGCCTGCGCCCGACCATCGACGCGGAGTTCGCGGCAGCCGGTTTTCACAACATGGGCGAGGCGGGCCTGGGCTCCGACATGGCGTTCAGCCGGCAGCCCATCACCAGCCTCGCCGAGCTCAGGCGCACGCGTCTGTGGTTCTGGGATCTCGACGAGACCCTGCGCGTGCAGCTGCGCGCTCTCGGCATGGCCGCCATCGGTTTGCCCGTCGAGGAGAGCGCTCATGCGTTCGAAGATCGGCGCACCGATGGCTTCATCGCCGTCCCGACCGCGGCGCTCGCGTATCAGTGGTCGGCGCAGACCACGTACCTCAGCGAGCTCCGGCTCGGATATCTGCCCGGCTGCATGGTCATGTCGAACCACGCCTGGGACTCGCTCTCGGTCGAGGCGCGCAGCACGCTGACCGAGGCGGCGGGGAAGTTCGCCGCCCGGCTCGAGGAGCTCGGCCGCACGCAGGACGCCGCGCTGCTCTCGACGCTGTTCGCGCGACAGGGCATCAAGCAGACCCCGGTGTCGGCCGGGTTCGCGGGCGAGTTCTTCGAGGCGGCGCGCGAGGCGCGCGAGGCCACGCGCGACAAGCTCATACCGAGCCAGCTCATCGACCGCGTGACCGGCTGGATCGCCGACTACCGTGCGGAATATCCGCGCGGAGCGACGTCGACGCCGCAGCATCCGACGCCGCCGGCGCGCTGAGCGCCTGTCCGCTTGTGGGACGACGGCGTCCCGCAAACGGTCACCCACGCCTGCGCGTCGCGCGTCATTCCGCGCTTTTGCGGATGGCACGGCGCTCGCTGTGACGGGCCGCCGTGACTCACGAGATGACACGACCGCGACGGGAGCGGCGTTGATGGGCCCTGTCGGGACCGACGTCCGATTCGCCCTGCGCATGTTCAAGCGCAGCCCCGGCGTCACCGCCGCCGCGGTCCTCGCGCTGGCCCTCGGCATCGGCGCCAACACCGCGATCTTCAGCGTGGTCGACGGAGTGCTCCTCCGGCCGCTGCCCTTCCCCGATTCCCGCGCGCTCTTCATCGTGCATACGGGAAATGCAAAGCTCAACCGGTTCGATGCGCCGTTCTCGTATCCGGAGTACCAGGACCTGGTCGCGCAGACCCGCACGCTCGAGAGCGTCGGCGCGTGGTGCGAAGGCGACGCCAACTTTTCGGGCGGCGCCGCCCCCGAGCGCGTCCTCATCCGGCTCGTCACACCGTCGCTGCTGCCGACCCTGCGCGTCGAGCCGGTGCGCGGCCGCAACTTCTTGGCCGAAGAGACGCTGAAGGGGCGGGACCATGTCGCCATCATCGACTACGGGCTCTGGCAACGTCAGTTCAGCGGCAGCGCCGACGCCGTCGGCAGGAGCATCCGGCTCGACGGCACCGACTATCAGATCATCGGCATCCTCCCCAAGGGCTTGAAGCTCGAGCGCGGCATCGACGTCTGGCTGCCGCTGTCGACCTCGCTGGACGGGCTCCAGGTGCGCAACTCCCACTTTCTGCGCGTCCTCGGACGGCGGCGCGCCGAGGCCAGCCCGGCCAACATCGCCGCCGATCTGCAGGCCATCGGCAAGTTCGAGACCGATACCTACCCCGCCATCTTTCCGTCGGAGTGGGGCTTCTCGATGCGCGCGCGCCCCTACCTCGAGGAGGTGATCGGCGACGTGCGGCTGCCGCTCTTCGTGCTCCTCGGCGCCGTCGCCTTCGTGCTGCTCATCGCCTGCGCCAACGTCGCCAACCTGCTGCTCGCGCGCGCCGCCACCCGCCAGCGCGAGATGGCCATCCGCACCGCGCTCGGGGCGCGCCGCGGCCGCATCGTCCGCCAGCTCTTGACCGAGAGCCTGCTCTTGTCGCTCGCCGGGGGCGCGCTCGGCGTTCTGTTCGCCGCCTGGGGGATCGACGCGCTCGTCAGCCTCAGCCCCGACTCGGTGCCGCGGGTCGCCGAGGTTGCGCTCGACGTGCGGGTGCTCCTCTTTACCGCCGCCATCGCCATCGCGACCGGCATCGCCTTCGGGCTGGTGCCCGCGATCTCGGCCTCGCGTCCCGATCTGCACGATTCGCTGAAGGACGGAACGCGCGGCACCACCTCCGGCCGCGGTCGCTTGCGCAAGGCGCTCGTCGTCGTCGAGGTAGCGCTGTCGCTGGTACTGCTCGTCGGCGCCGGCCTCATGGTGCGCAGCTTCGTGCGCCTGCGGCAGGTCGATCCCGGCTTCCGCCCCGACCACGCGCTCATGCTGCGCATCTCGTTGCCCGTCGCCGACAACGTCGTGACCGAGGCCGACCGCGATCGCTTCGTCCGCTTCTTCGCGCGCGCGGCGGCACGGCTGCGCCAGCTACCGGGCGTCACCCACGTCGGCTCCGCCAACATCCTGCCGCTCGACGGCGGCCAGACCGATCGGCTGTTCGACATCGAAGGCTACGTACCGACCGATGCCGGCGATCGGCCCGACGCCGAGAATCGTCAGGCGACCCCGGGCTGGTTCTCCGCCGTCGGGATGCCGCTCGTGGGCGGTCGGGTCTTCGAAGAGTCCGACGACGGCCAGGCGCCGCCGGTGGTCGTGGTGAACCGCGCCTTCGTGAAGAGGTTCTTCCCCAAGGGAGACGCGCTCGGCAAGCGGATGCGGCTCGGCCCCATTCCGAAGGAGCATCCGTGGGCGACGATCATCGGCATCGTCGGCGATGTCCGCGGCTACGGTCTGGACGAGCCGGCGCGCGCCGAGATGTACTGGCCGATGGCGCAGAACCGTGAAGCGTCGAGCATGGCGCTGGTGGTGCGCACGCAAGGCGACCCGGCGGCGCTGGCGACGACGGCGCGCTCGGCCATCGCGGAGCTCGATCCGGCGCAGCCGATCTTCGACGTGCAGCCGCTCGAACGGCTGGTCGCGCAGTCGCTCGGTCAGCGCCGCTTCATGTTGACGCTGATGCTGCTGTTCGGCCTCGTGGCGCTCGTCCTGGCGGCGGTCGGCATCTACGGCGTCATGGCCTACACGGTGGCGCAGCGCACGCAGGAGATCGGCATTCGCGTCGCGCTCGGCGCCCAGCCCGGCCGGGTCCTCGGCATGGTGCTGCGCGACGGCATGACGCTCGTCGGCACCGGGCTCGTCATCGGCACGGGGGCGGCGCTGGCGCTGACCCGTCTCGCCTCGTCACTCCTCTACGGCGTCTCGACGGCGGACGTCGGCACCTACGTCGTCATCGCAGCGGCGTTGGCCGCCGTCGCGCTCGTGGCGATCGTGCTGCCGGCGCGCCGCGCGATGCGCGTCGATCCGATGCAGGCGCTGCGCTCCGAGTAGTCGATCGCCGCTCGCGAGCTCAGCGCGCGGCGCACGCGGGCGGGCGATCTCGTCGCGTGACCAGCCTGGTCGCGACGCCGAGCTTCGCGAGCGCCTGCACCGCTTCGTCGAGGCTCTGCGCCGTCGGGCAGTAGGCCTTCGAGTCCTGATCGACCACGACCGCCGCGATCTTGCCGTCGGCATGCTCGACGGTGATGCCGCCCGCGGTGCGCACAGCGCCACCCGCAGCGAGGATGGGATGGACGTATTCGTTGACGGCCGCGTCGGCCGGCAGCGGCGCGATCGCCAGCGCGCCCGCCTCGTCGACGACGAACTTGTAGCGCTTGCCGCTCTGGAGCGCCGTCAGATCTTTAGCAGCGCGCGCACGCACGATGCGCGAGCGATCGCCGCCACTCCCCTTCAGCTTGGCGACGAGCGGCTCGTACGCCACGCGCGACGTGAACAGCGCCGGTGACGCCGACGCCGTTGCCGCCCACAACAGCAGCACCACCGCCCCGCCTCTCACCGTCTTTCGCAACCAGCTCACGACCCGCACTTTCGCGCCAAGCGCGCCGACACGCAACAGCGTATGCTCACCGCCCACGATCACTCGAGGGAGGTGACCATGTCCAAGATGATGCCGTCATTCGCAGTCGCGTTCGTGTTGCTGGTCGGTTCGTCGGCCTGGGCCAAGGCCGATTGCCCGGCCAACGTCACCAGCGCGGCGTTGAAGAGCCATCCGACCGCCAAGGTGACTTCGTGCAAGCAGGAGAAGCAGAAGGGCAAGGTCCAGTACGAGGTCGTCCTCGAGTCGGCGGACGCGAAGAAGCTGGAGCTCGACCTCACCCCCGATGGCGTCGTGCTGTTGACCGAGGAGGCCGTCCCCGTCGAGTCGCTCCCGAAGGGCGTGATGTCCGGATTCGCCGCGAAGTATCCCAAGGCGAAGGCCGAGCGCGCCGAAAAGCAGACCAAGGCCGACGGCGCGGTCTCCTACGAGGTCGCCTTCCACGACAACGGCAAGAAGCACGAAGCCACCTTCGCCGAAGACGGCAAGTTCGTCGAAGAGGAGTAAGGAGATCTCATGAGCGACACCATCGTCTTCTTCCACAACCCGATGTCCCGCGCCCGCGTCGTCCACTGGATGCTCGAAGAGGTGGGCGCGCCGTACGAGGCCAAGCTCCTCAGCTTCGAGAAGGCGGAGCACAAGAATCCCGACTATCTCGCGATCAACCCGATGGGCAAGGTGCCGGCCATCGTTCATCGCGGCGTCGTCGTCACCGAGACCGCGGCCATCCTCGCCTATCTCGCCGATGCGTTTCCCGCCGCCGGGCTCGCTCCCGCGCTGAGCGATCCGCAGCGCGGTACCTATCTGCGCTGGCTCTTCTTCGCCGCGGGCTGTGTCGAGCCCGCCGTGACGGACAAGATGTTCGACCGCCCGCCCGTCGAGCGCAAAGGGTCGATCGGCTACGGCAGCTACGAAGACACGATCAACGCGCTCGAGAAGGCCATCGCGCCCGGCCCCTTCATCTGCGGGGACCGCTTCACTGCCGCCGACGTCTACGTGGCGTCGCTGCTCGGCTGGGGGATGATGACCAAGGGCGTCGAGCCGCGCCCGTCGTTCGCTGCGTACGTCAAACGAGCCACCGATCGGCCCGCGTATCAGCGCTTCGTCACGCAGGGCGAAGCGTTCGCGGCCAAGCTGAAGGGCTGACCGGCGGGGCTCCCAGCCGCGCACCTGCCCGTGAGCGTCAGCTGCACCTGCGAACGACGTCGAGCAGGTGCTTCAGGTTCGCCGGCTTGCGGACGAGCGGCACGCCCGCGGGTGCCCGCGAAGGATCGGTCGTCGAGACGACCACCGGCACGCCGACCAGCCTCGGGTCGGTCCGCAGCATCGCGTAGACCGCGTCGCCGTTGATGACCGGCAGGTTCATGTCGAGCACCACGACGTGCGGTCGGATCTGCGCCAGCAGCGTCAGCGCCTCGCCGCCGTCACGCGCGACCGCGACCGCGTAGCCCTCGTCTTCGAAGACATCCTTGAGCGTCTCTCGAATCTCGTCTTCGTCCTCGACGACGACGACCAACTTGCCGGCGGGCCCGCTCATCGCCCCGACCGCGGCGCGACGTCGGTGCGCGGCAGCCGCACGCGGACGGTCGTCCCGTCGCTCTCGGTCGACGTCACCTCGATGGTGCCGCCGTGCGAGAGCAGGATCTGCTGCGTGATGAAGAGGCCGAGGCCGAGGCCCTTCGGCTTCTGCTGCCGATAGGCGCCGCGGAACGGCTCGAACAGCACCGGCAGCATGTCGGAGGGCACGACCCCGGCGTTGTGCACCAGCGCCACCACCTCCGACGGGCCGGTGGCATCGATGCGGATGTCGACCGGCGTATCGATGACGCCGTGGTGCAGCGCATTGCCGGCGAGGTTGGAGAAGACCTGGAGCAGCCGGTCGGCATCCCATTCGCCGATCGCCTCGCCTTCGCACTCGACGCGAACGACGCGCTCCGGGTGTCCGGCTTCCAGCTCTTCTGCCACGCGTCGGCAGAGGTCGCGCAGATCGACCCGCTCGCGCCGCAGCGCAATGCCGTCGCCGACGCGGATGCGCGTGAAATCGAGCAGCTGATCGACCATGCGGGTCATGCGGTCGGTGCTCGACAAGATGCGCGTCGCAGTCCTGGCCACCTTCTCGCCGGCGTTCATGCGCAAGAGGTAGTGGGCGCCGGTCGAGATCGCGCTCAGCGGATTGCGGAGATCGTGCCCGAGGATCCCGGCGAACATCTCGTTGAAGCGGACCGTACGCTCCGCCTCCTGGCGCGCTTCCTTCTCGCGCACCAGCGACGCCTCGAGCTGGCTGTCGCTCTGTCGCTTGGCCTCTTCGGCCTTCTTCTTCTCGGTGATGTCGCGCGTGAAGCAGCGCGTGTGAATGAACTTGCCGTCCTCCCACAAGACGTTCGAGCCGATCAAGACGACCTTGATCGAGCCGTCCTTGCAACGGAGGCGCGCCTCGTAGTCATGCAGCGTCTCGTTGCGCGTGAGGCGCGCGAGCATGTCTTCGATGACCTCGGGATCGGCGTGGAACTCGGAGATGTGGTGACCGATGTACTCGTGTCGCACGTATCCGAGCAGCTCCATCTCGGCCTTGTTGGCCCACTCGATGATGCCGTCGGCGCCGACCCAATGCAGGCCGTAGACCGCGTTCTCGACGAAGTCGCGCAGCGTCTCGTCCGAGCGGCGGCGCGCGGCGAGCGCCTCGCGCAGGCTCTTCTCCAGCTCCTTGCGATGCGCGACCTCGCTCTCGAGGGCGCGGGCGCGCTGCTGCAGGAGGCCGATTTCGCGCAGCCGATCGTCGGGCGTCTCGATGTTGGAGAAGCTCTCGGTGGGGATGACGTGGGTGTGCTGGCGGCAGACCTCGTGGAAGTGCTCGCCGTCGGCTTCCTTGTAGAAGTTCCCCATCACGTAGGCGCAGAGCAGCGAGAACGAGTGGATCTTGGCGATGTCGTTCCACAGCTCTTCGAGCGCGATGGCGGCTTGGGGATTACCCTCCCGCCACAGGATGTCGACCATCTCGCCGTAGGCGCGGACGCGGCCGTCGCGCCCTTCGCGGCTCTTGGCGATGACGCCGCCGATGGCGGCCTTGAAACGCTGCCAGTCGGGCATGCCGTCGACCATGAACTTGGCCAGCGTCGCACGTGCGTCGAGCAGCGTCAGCTGACCGCTGGCGCGAGCGCCGGCAACGTCGAAGCCGCGCAGCTGCAGGCGCCGCGCAAACTTCTCGCAGCGATCGGTGGCGGCGATGACGATGAGCGGCTCGTCGGCGGCGAGGCCGGCGCCGAGGAAATGGGCGACCGTCTCGCACAGGAAGTCCTCGCTCTCGTAGAACTGAACGATGTGGTTCTCGTCCGCGGGGCGCGCGAGCAGCTCCGTCGCGACGGACGAGGAGGCGCGAGAGGAGAGAGCCTTTGCATCCTGGGTCATCGAGGCTCCCTGGCGAGGTGGGGTGGCAAGATCCATATTGTAGGCAGTGCCCCTCCTCTTTCAATGCGTCCCCCGTGTATCTTTTTTACGGATGACGGCCGAGCGCACGAGCGCTCGCTCGGGTAGGATGGCGAAGTGACCGGCGCCAAGACCGTCGTAGTCGTCGAAGATGAGCTCGAGATCTGCGAGACGCTCAAAGACGTCTTGGAGGATGAGGGCTACGCCGTCGGCATCGCCAACAACGGCCGCGACGCGCTGAAGCTGATCCGCCGCCTGCCGGTCAAGCCGTGCATCGTCCTCCTCGACCTCTGTATGCCGATCATGGACGGCAACGAGTTCTATCGCGAGATGAAGTCGGACCCGCTGTTCGAAGACGTACCCATCGTCATCACGACCTCCGATCCATCGCGCGCCCCGGCGGGCGTGTTCATCATGCGCAAGCCGGTCAAGCTGGACCTCCTGCTCGACACCGTCCGTAAGTGCTGCTGAGCCGCGCTTCGTAGGCGGCGGATCGCGCGTCTGATACGCTCGCGCGCGATGTCCGCCACGCCAATCTTCATCGACGTCTTCGTCGAGCCGAACGACAACGCGCCCGAAGGCTGCGGTCTGCGATTCAAGAGCGAGCAGCCGCCGCGGCGCGCCGCTCGCGTGCGGCTCGACGAGCGCTGGTACGACGTCGTCGGCTGGTCGAGCCGGGACGGCGGGAGCGCCTGCGCGGCGATGGCCGCGGTCGTCGAAGACTCGAGCGCCGGCACCGCGACGCTCGTCTGGGGCGGCGACTGGGGCCTTCGCCTCCTCGACGGTCGCAAGGCGCCGGTCGGCGAGTCGCACCTCGTCCTCGAGCACTCCGACCTCGAGCTCTTGCCCTGAGCGCGCGATGCTCGGCGCTCGCCAACCCAGAGAGCGAGCGTCTGGTCGAAGGGTAGCCGAGCGCTGCGTACCCGAGGCTACAGGCGCCCGCTATGTGTCGCTCCGGCGCCACGCTTTTCGCCGGCGCTGTGTCGATTCTGCTGGTCGTGTGCAATGGCGTGTCGCTTGCTCTACGAGCGGCCGCAATGGCCACTCCAGGAACTGGTTATCGAGCGTCACTGGCAACGCTGGTCGCGGCGAGCGTCACCTTCGGCTGCGGCGGCACGGTCACGCCGGCAGCGCCGGACGTGGCGCCGGTCCCGGCCGCCGCATCGGGCGCGAGCGCGGGTGCGGCCGTGGCCGGGAATCTCGCGGACGACGCCGCGGGCAGCGACTCCCCGGCGCCCTCGCCGGCGACCCCGGCCGATGCGCACGCGGCTCATCGTCGCTGCGGCTGGATCGGCGCCGACACGTTCGCCGCCGGCAAGGCCACCTTCCTCGCCAATCCCGATTACTACGACGCCATCCATCCCGTGTGGGCGGTGCTGCAGCCGGACGGTCGCATACGCATGCTGGCGATGGCCGACGATGCCGAGATCATGGCCGTCGCCGCGGCCCACCACGTTCGCGTCATGCCGCTCATCGCGTTCGACGATCCCTCGAGCTTCCAGAAGGCGACGGCGTCGGTGACCGCGATCCAGTCGCATGCGCAGGCGCTGACCGACATGGTCCTCCAGCACGGCTACGACGGCGTGGAGCTCGACTACGAGCACCTCTGGTCGGCGGGCTATCGCGCACCCTATCAGGCGCTGCTCACGGCAACCGCGACGCTGCTGCACGCCGCGGGCAAGAAGCTCACGCTGGCGCTGCCGGCGATGGACCGCGACTACCCCGACACCGCGTACGACTACGCCTTTTTGCAGGCGACCGTCGATGTGATGCACTTGATGGGCTACGACTTCCACTATCTCGGCGGCGGGCATATCGGCCCGCTGGCGCCGCGGGGCTGGATCAGCGACGTGGTGACGCGCGTCGAGGCGCTCGGTGCGCCGCAGAAGTACGTCCTCGGGATCGCGAACTACGGCGTCGGCGATGGTTGGTACACCTCGGCGAAGGACGCGGCGGCGCGCTGCAGCGGCGGCTCGCACGCGACGTCGACCGATCACATGGCGGGCTGCTCGTTGGGGCACCAGGACGCAGGCGTCGCGCCGCACTGTCCCACGCCGCAGGGCGAGGTCTGGTTCGAGGACGTCGCCAGCATGAGCGAGAAGGCACAGCTGGCCAAGGCGCACGGCCTCGGCGGCATCGGCGTCTACGCGATGGGCGACGAGCCGGATGGCTTCTTCGCCGCCATGAAGATCCAGTTCGGCGACGTGCAGTAGCCAGGTGGACGCGCGTCGGCTACTGCAGCGACGACGGACAGGCGACGGCGTCGTCGGCGGGACAGGTGGTGACCGTCGGACGCTTGATCAGCTCTCCAAGGGCCGCACAGTTGCCGTAGCTCGGACCGACGTTGTCGTGCGTCCCGTCGGGACAGGTCACGTCGCCGGTCGCGAGGTTGATCGTGAGCATGGTGCCGTCACCGGCAGTCCACGCTTCGACGTCGGGCGCAGCACAGCTGACCAACTCCGACGTCATGCAGGTTTGGTCGCCGTGTCGGTACTCCCGGCTAGACCTGGTGTAGTCGCCGCAGTGATTGAGGAGCTGCATCGCCGCGCCGTCTTCCCAGCACTCCTGCCAGCGACTGCTGCTCGGCATGTGGTGCGAGCAGGCCCCAGCGGGGACGAAGCACTCGGCCAGCTTCGCAAAGAAGGCGCGTGCGCAGGTGCTGTCGACGCTCGTGCCCGCGCAGAACGTCGAAGCGTCGCCGGACGTATAGGACGCATCGCCCATCGAGAGGTCCGCCCGCTGCGCGCCGTCCGTCGCGCTGGCGAGATCTATCCCCGACGGCGCCGCCAGATCTTGCGATGCTCCGACGACGTCGTCGTCACAACCGCAGGTGACCATCACGAACATGAACGCCAGCGCGCGAGCCATGCTCATTTCCCCAGAATATCACGGCCGTTTTATCCGCGTCCGCGCTAGAGTCGGCGCCTCACAAGGAGACGCCATGAACGCTTTCGACTTCCTTCCTCAGTACGCCAAGATGCTTCACAACCTCGACCTCTGCCTCGAGAAGGCGATCGCGCACGCCAAGGCGAAGAGCTTCGAAGTCGACACGCTGGTTCAGGCGCGCCTGGCGCCGGATCAGTACGCGCTCGACCGTCAGATCCAGTCTGCCTGCGACTCGGCGAAGTTCTCGGCGGCATACCTGTCGGGAAAACAGGCGCCGGCGCACCCCGACACCGAGAAGACGATCGCGGAGCTGCGCACGCGCATCAAGAGCTGTCTCGCGTTCCTCGAGACCGTCACGGCGGCCGACGTCGTCGGCGGCGAAGATCGCAAGGTGGCGCCGAAGTGGCTCGGGGGTAAGTGGGTCAAGGGCGACCAGTTCCTCGTGCAGGCGTCGCTCCCCAACTTCTACTTCCACGTCACGACCGCCTACTCCATCTTGCGCCACAATGGCGTCGACGTCGGCAAGATGGACTTCATGGGCTCGCTGCCGCTGCGCGACTGACGAAAGCTCGTCGTCAGAAAAGGCGGCGCGACGCGAACCGCGAAATGCGCTCGAGCGTGCGGGCCGCGCGCTGCGCTCCATCCAGCCCCTCGGGGAGGTCGTCGGGACCCGGGACCTCGTTCGACCGCGATACACAGCTCAAATCACTGCATAGGTAGAGCCCGACGCGGCGGCGCGCGTCGACGCTGACGCTCAAGAGCTTGACGCCGCCGTGGCCGCGCACCGCGTGGCACCACTCGCACATCGCGGCCACGTCCGGCACGGTCCCCGCGTTGCGATGAAACACGATGCCGCGCGCCGGCCGATCGGGCCGCTCGCGAAAGAGGAGGAACGCGCGCGGGCCGACCGCCCACGCCAGCGTCTCGTCGAGCGCCAGCGGAAAGATCAGGTCGGGCGAGAGCTCCACGTCGGCGCGATCGATGTCGCGGAACAAGCGCAGCAGCTCGAGCTCTGAGGTCACCATCTCCATGGATTCATTGTGTCGCAACTCTTGCGAAAGTCACCCCCGCGCGGCGCGCCTCTTGTGAACCTGGCGTTCGTGCTTAAGCTCTCCTCGGCCGATGAGTCCCTCGGCACGCCACCAACCGCCACGGCGGTCAGCTCCTTCGCAGTAGCTCGGCAGCCATCGCAATCGAATACTTCTCCGCAGTCAAACATCAAGGGGTGACATGAGCTCAAGCGTGCTCGTCGTCGACGACGACATCCAGATCGGGATCTGCCTCCGTCGGCTTCTGCGCGGGCACGACGTGCAACACGCGTCGACCGGTGCACAGGCATTGACCCTCCTGATCGCCGGCGGGCGCTACGACGTCATCTTCGTGGACGTCGGCCTGACCGACATGACCGGAATGGAGCTCGTGAAATCGGTGGATCGCATCGCTGCCGATCAGTCGGCGCAGATCGTGTTCATCACCGGCGGCGATACGCGCGCGGTGAGCCGCCAATATCCGCGGCACCTCGTCCTGGAGAAGCCGTTCGATGTCGCCGCCGTGCGTGCGCTCGCAGACGCGGCGCTGCTGCCGGCGGCGTGAGCGCGTCAGGGACGAAACGGGTCGGGCATGAAGTCGTCGCGGCGGGAGGCGCGAGTCGCGGCGCGGGTAGGCCTGGTCGACTTGCCGCGGGTGGGGCGCAAACGGGTCGCTGACGGAGTCGGCGCCGGCGCGGGGTCGGCCGGCGTGACGGATGGCGCGACCGCTGGCGTCGCGGCGACCGGCGCGACCGGCCCGACCGGCGGCGCGGAGGCGCTGCTGCCGACGGTGCGCGATGGCGGCACGTCGA
>JAQBQH010000418.1 GCA_028287105.1 Myxococcales bacterium | reverse complement strand
GGCACGATCCACAGCACGAAGACGTCCTTTCTCAGCGCCTGAACATTGCGCGTCATGTTCATCGGGCCCTCGGAGTCGAAATAGCTCAGAAATGTCCGAGGATTCGTCGTCATGCGAGCGCGCAGGTTGTTCCAAAGCAGATCGAGGAACTCGAAGACGGACTGTGGTCTGCCCGCGGAGATGAGCTCCCGTGCGCGCCTAACGTCATTTGCGAAAATGTTTACGTAGCGCGGGCTCTCCGGTGCGTGATCGGGCGCAAGGGCCACGATGCCGGTAACACCCGGCCGCGAAGCATAGCGAACAGCATACGACGCCCCTAATCCGGTCCCGATGAGGTACACGCGCGATGCGTCGTGGGCAAGCAAGCCTGCGACCGCCGCGTCGACCTCGGCGTCGGCTTCAGGCACGCTTCGATCGTAAAGACGCCGCCTCGACCATGGCATCTCGGGCACCGCAACGGCTACGTTTTCACGCCGTAACGTATCCACGAGCTCCGCAAGCTGTTCGGGTGATTCGCCTTTGCCGTGCAGAACGAGTGCGCCGTGCTGCCCTGTCCCTGAAACCGGCAGCGCAATCAGTACCAGGAGAACCGCTGCGATCGATCGAAGCGAGCAGTACATGGCGATCCCGATAATGACGTCGACTTGTTTACTATATATTGAAACCGAATGGCGAACGGATCTGATGCCGCGGTGCGCCGTGCAGCGCCGGGTGTCAGGCGAGCGTGACGTGTCTCGCTTCTGCAGACATCTTCCGGATCGGATCGTAAAGAACATCCACCGCCGGCGCGAAATGCGAGATGCCCCACTGTTCGAGGATCCCGCTTGCCTCCGCGTCTTCGTGCATCTCGAGGAGCACGCGGCGTAGCGCTACCCGCAGCTCGAGCGGCACGCTCTTGTGTAGCACCCATGGGGGCATCGGGCTGGGGCCGAGCGTTGCGACGATGCGTATTTCAGAATCGAGCGCCGGGTAGAGGCGAAGCTCCGCTTCCAGCACCGTGCTGTCGATTGCGGAGGCATCCACTCTTCCGCCGACGATCATCTCGAGAGACGTTTGATGCGCGCCCGATTCGATGATGTCTCCGAAGTAGCGCGACGTCTCACCGATCCCGCTCAGGTAATGGCACACGACGTTATGCCCCGAATGCGACCGCGGCTCGTTGTACGCCCAGGAGGCGCCGCGCAGATCCGCGAAAGACTTGAACCTGCTGTCGCGCCGCACGACGACATCCGAAAAATAAACCGCTTCGTTCGCGTATCGCTCGTGCCGCATTACCGGCACTACGCACAATTCGACTGCCGCCCCGGCGTCCGCCTTCCACACATAGGGCAATCCGCAAATCCAGCAAAGGTGAATGCGGCCCTGGTCGAGGAGTGCTTCGCGTGCCGGCCACGGCATTCCATCGACGAACGTTGTTTCGATGCCCAGCTTCTCGCCGATATAACGGGTTATCGCGCGACACATCGACTCGGCGTTACCCGCCATGCAGGAGGTAACGTTCAGGATGTTCCAAGACATCGATTCTATTTTCCGCCAGGGATTTCGTTGAGGTATGGGCTGCAATTATACGCAGGACAGTTCCAGGGCTACTCCGCGCGAATGCCTGCGTTCTTGATCACTTTCGCCATTTTCGAGATCTCTGCCTTCACCTTGGCGCCCAGTTCTTCAGGAGAGGTCGGCGCGGCTTCTGCGCCGGTGTTCAGAAAGCGCTCTTTCGCTTCAGCGGTCTTGAGATAGCTGACGGTCTCGCGGTTCAGCCGGTCGATAATAGCCTGTGGCGTTTTCGCAGGACCGAATAGAGCAGTGATCGAAATGGATTCGTACCCGGGCAAACCCGACGCCGCTATCGTCGGCAGCTCAGGCGCAACCGGCGATGGGTTTGCGCTGCCGACCGCAAGGCCGCGCAGGCGGCCGCTTTTGATATGAGGCGTGACTGAGGCCCCGGTCGCGAACATGAGCTGGACCTGCGACGCGAGCAAGCCACCCACGGCCGGCCCGTTCCCCTTGTAGCCCACGCCGACGATATCGAGCCCGGCCATCGCCTTGAACAGCTCGGCGCCGATATGGTTGCTGGAACCGGGTGAGCCCATCGCGTAGTTGAGCTCTCCGGGCCTGGCTTTCGCGAGCGCGATCAGCTCTTTCACCGAATATGCAGGCAGCGACGGATGGACAACGAGTATGGTCGGCGAGATCACGGCTTGCGTGATCGGCGCAAAATCTGTGATCGGATCGTATGGCACGTTCTTGCGCAGCAGCGGCTGAAGCCAGAACGTCCCGCCGAAGAACAGAAGCGTGTATCCATCCGGACGCGACCTCGCCACGATATCGCCGGGGATGATGCCACTGCCGCGATTATCGACGATCACCTGTTGCCCGAGCCGCGGTGTCAAGCCGACCGCCACCAGGCGCGCCCCGATATCGGCGCTGCCGCCGACTTCGGAAGTGACGAGACGTATCGGTCTGTTCGGAAAAGATGACTCACCGGCGCTTGCGAGCGGCGTCCATAAAAACGTCGAGAGGAGCAACGCTGAGCACACATAACAAAATTCCAGCCTGCTCCTCCTCACCCTACCCCGGCTACCTCGCCTGCATTGCGCGCTCTGCCCCGTAACCGAGGACGAGGGGATCCATTTTGTTAGATGCTTTAAGCGGCGCGTGAGCAT
>JAQBQH010000021.1 GCA_028287105.1 Myxococcales bacterium | reverse complement strand
CCGCGTCGCGCGCAGCGCGACATCAGCGGGTCCGCTGGAGGAGCACGCCGCGAAGCGGCGACTGCGACGGATTCCGACGCCGGCAGCGCGCCTTGCTACCTCCGCGACCCCAGCCGTCTTTTCGCTTAACTGACCGGCATTGCGCCTAGCTGGGTTTCTTGTCGGGATCGTCCGTCGACGGGGGAGTGGTGGTCGACAGCGTGCCTTCGACGTCGGGACCCTTGACCTGACCGGTCTCGATCTTCTGCGCCCATTTGCCGAACGCCTCGGCCAGCGCCTGTCCGAGCCCCACGCCCAGCCCCTTGACCACCGCCGCCGTCTTGGCGCGTGACGCTTCGTCGGTGCCGCCGACGCGGATGGTGCCGTCGGGATCGGCGACGCCCGCGAGCTCGCGTGCAATCGCCGCCATCACCGGCTTCAGGAACTCGCCGCCTTCGAGGTTGATCGTCTTCTCGAACGTCTTGTCGACGTTGTGCTCGAAGAGCACCTTCTCCTGCGCGACGTCCGCCTTCGCCTCTTCGGCCTTCTTGCGCGCGTCGTCGAGCGAAACGACCTCGCCCCCGTCATTCTTGGGATCTTTCGGCTCCATGGCGGGAGTGTAGGCTCAGCGTCCGAGCGTGTCGATACGGTCGAGCATGCCCTTCTTGAGGTCGGCGGAGATGGGCTTCTGACCGAGCCAGATGTCCCAGATGTCGTGCGCCAGGCGCACGTTGGTGGGACCGAGCTTCTTCTGGCCGTGCGCCTCGACGATGACCTGCCCCTGCGTGCTGGTGCGGATCAGCAGATCCTCGCCGTCCTTGATGTCGTCGAACAGGGCGAGGAACGCCTCCGCGTCGCGCCGCAGATCGGGCGGCGCGTTCTTGCTGATGTCATCGCCGAGCGCCACCCGATAGGCGTCGCGCGTGTCCTTGCCGCTGACGTTGCGCACGAAGTGCAGGAGCGCCGCTTTGCCGAAGTCACCGAGCACCACGAACTGGTGCGCCAGATCGCCGCGCGCGAGCGAGTCGTGATCGCTGCCGCCGGCGCGCGCCGCCAGCGCCGGGAAGCCCTTGCGTGCCGGCTCGTCCTCGAGATAGAGCCCCATGGCGTAGACCTTGAAGCCGTAGACCTTGCGTGCGCCGGCGCCGATGAGCGTGTACGGCTGCCCGTCGATCGGCATCCACGTCTGATAGGTGTACTTCGTCACCGGCTCGGCGAACGGCAGCGGCGGGGCGATCTGCCGCTTGGCTTCGATCGCCGGCTTCGACGAGGCCGCCTTGGCCGCGTCGAGCTCCTTGGCCTCGCGGTCGAGCACATCGGCGCGCGCCCGCGACGAGGCGACCTCGGGCGAGTCCGGCATGGCGGCGATGTACTTGCGATAGTTCTCGACGGCCTTCTTGCGTTCGCCGCCCTTGTCGTACGCGGAGGCGATGTTGTAGAGGAGCGCCGGCCTGGCCGACTCGCGATAGGAGCGCTCGAACTCCTTGGCAGCGTCGAGAAACTCGCCCCGGTCGAACAGCAGCGTGCCGGTTTCGTAGAAGCGCTTGGCGGCCGCCGTCTTCTCGTCGTCGGCCTTCGCCGCCGCTGGTGACCCCATCGCCAGGGTGCACGCCAGCACCACCGTCCCCACTGCCGCGATTCGCATTTGTATCACCGTAGAAGGATACGACAATCGGAGCAAGTCGGATCAGCCGCGCAAGCGCTTGCGCGCGCGCCGCAGCGCGAGACGGCGCTCGGCCGGATCGGCCGGCTCGATGACGTAATTGCGCCGCCTTTCACGCGCGCCGCGCCGCTCGCGGTGAAGGAGCGCGAGCAGCTCCTCCGGCGACGCGGGCCGCGGCCGCGCCTTGTCGGCGATGAAGCCGCAGTTCTGGCAGGTGACCACGCGCTTGACGCCGACCTTGGTCCAGCGCAGAACGATCCGCCGCCGCTCCTGGCAGATGACGCACGCGGCGCCCTCGGGCAGCGCGGTTCCGCGCCAGTGGCGCAGATAGCAGGCGCGACACATCCCGCGACGGAGCCCGACGCCGAGGGTGTCGGCGCCCTTTCGACAGACGCAACAAGAAGGTGAGTCCACCACCTTCACCATCGCCGCCCGCCGGGTCGTACGCCAATTTTTTGGTAGCCGCCTGTCCCCAGCTGACCCCAACTGAGGCGGCGACTCCCATCCAAATTCATTAAAGTGCGCGGCGCTACAGACCGAGATGATCGGCGCGTGGTTTGCTCAGGGTGAGGCCACCATGATCAGATCCGCCGCGATGCTCGGTCTGGGCGCGCTGCTCCTCGCAGCCGCGCCCGCCAACGCCTGCCCCGCCGACCGTGCCGGTTTCCCCGAAGCTCCGACGATACGTTTCGCCACCTGGACCGTACCGATCGACGGCGTAGATCCCGTCGCCGAAGACTCGATTCACCTCGCTGTCGACGACGACGCCGTCGAGGCCGCGTACCTGGCGGAAGAGCAGGCGACGGCGCAGGCGATGCGCGCATGGATGCAGTCGCTCGCGTCGGGCTTGATCGCGCTCCTCACCGTCGCGCTCGCCGCCGTCGGGCTGGCTCGGCTCGGCAGCGCGCGTCGCCCGCTGGCGATGACCGTGCTGGCGCGCCGTCCGGTGCCGGCCGCCGTCGTCCTCAGCCTCCTGTCGCCGGTGGTACCGCCGCTCGTGCTGATGCACGCCGAGCGCGAGATCCTACCGTCGCCGGTGCTGCTCATGGCCTCGGCCGGCGCTGCGCTGGCGCTCTCGATGCTGATGTCGCGCCGTCGCCTCGCCGCCCGCCTGCGCTGGGCGGTCATGGGCGTCCTCGGCGGCCACAGCGACGGGACGCTCGTGCTCACCGAGATCGAGCCGAAGAAGCTCGTCGCTCCGCCAGGCGCCCGCGGCCGCGTGCCGTGGTTCGTCGCCGACCTCGCCGCCAGCGCCGGCGGCGAGTCGGCCCGCGTCGCGCTCGGGCAGGCCGACGTCGACGACGGCGCCGCTCGCCTGCTGTCGCGCCTGGCCAACGGCGGCCTCGTCGCCGGCGAGACGCTCACGGTCCTCGGCGCCACGCAGCGTGTCCCCGCCGACGCCGCCTCCGCCGACCCGCTGTGCCGCGAAGCGCCGATGATGGCGCGCATCGGCCGCTCGTCGTGCGCGCGCGCAGTCATCAGCGCCGGCACGCCCGCGGACCTCTTGCGCCGGCTGCAGCTCGAGTGCGTCCTTCTGGCCGTGCTCTTCGGAATCTGCGCCGGCTCTGCCGCGTTGGCCTTCTTCAACTGACCGCCATGGTCTAAGCTCCAGGGCTTGGACATCCTCCGCGTCGTCACCCTCAATATCTGGAACAATCAAGGACCCTGGCCGGATCGCCTCCGGCTCATTCGCTCCGAGCTCGCCACGCTCGACGCGCACCTCGTCGGGTTGCAGGAGGTGCTGCACCTCGAGTCGGGCGGCGCGCCCGATCAGGCGCGGGCGATCTCGGATGGCCTCGGCTACTACGCTGCGTTCGCCTCCGCGTGGCACATCGGTGGCGGGCTGCAGTTCGGCAACGCGCTCCTGTCGCGCTTCCCCATCAAGGAGGCGCGCAACTTCATGCTGCCCTCGGCGCCCGACGACGAGACGCGCGCGCTGCTCTACTGCACCGTCGAGGCGCCGTGCGGGCTCATCCCCGTGTTCGTCACGCATCTGTCGTGGAAGCTGCACCAGTCGGACATCCGGCAGCAGCAGGTCGCGTTCATCGCGCAGACGATTCGCGAGCAGGCGCCGATCGCCGGCTTTCCGCCGGTGCTGATGGGCGACTTCAACGCCGAGCCCGACTCCGACGAGATTCGCTACCTCCGCGGCTACCACTCGCGCCTCGGACGCAGCGTCTACTTCGCCGACTGCTTCGCCGTCGCCGGTGACGGCTCGCCGGGGTACACCTACGCGCGCGACAATCAGTACGCCTTGCGCGCGCACGAGCCCAACCGCCGGCTCGACTACATCTTCGTCCGCGGACCCGATCGCGCCCTGCGCGGCGAGCCGCTGACCGCGCGACGCTGCTTCGATCAGCCCCAGGGCGGCGTCTTCCCGACCGACCATTATGGGGTGCTGGCCGAGATTCAGGCCGCTCCGCGCAAGCTCGATCCGCTGTAGCCACCACCTCTTATCCAACCTTCCATCCTCCGCGCCATCCTCCGGGGAACGGCAGTCCGCGATCCGGGAGTTTTGTCACCAGTGCGGCCGATCCGTCGCAGTCCTCGACGGAAGGGTCATGCGCTGGGTTCGGCTGACCCCACTTCAGACCCCCTCTGCAGACCCCCGGCTGGGGTCCATACCCCCACGCTGCCCTGCGCGACCGCAGGGGACGACTCTCGTAAGCGGGGACGATTGTTCGCATCTTCGTCGTCATAATTTTTTGACCCCACGGCACGCCGCTCGCAAAGGGGGACAGCTGTCATGACTCATCGTCCCCTACTCCTGATTGCGCTGATGGCGACGGCCTCTGGCTGTCTCGGCTCCGCGCTCACCGGAGACGACACGGGCGGCGGCGGCGGCGGCGGCACGGGCGGCGGTACGCCCGACATGACGTCCGGCGATTACGTCGACAAGTTCTATACCGAGGTCGCGCCGATCCTGACGCCGGCCTGCGGTGGTTGCCACGGCGTGACCGGCCAGCCTTCGCCGGCCTTCATGATCGCGGCGCCCGACATGCTGCAGAACATCCTGGCCTACCCGGGCATCATCGGCATCACGCCCGAGAAGTCGCGCCTCTATATGAAGAGCACGCACGAGGGCCCCGCCTTCACGCCGACCGAGGCGCCGGTCATCCGCGCCTGGATCGACTTCTTCAACGCCAATCGCCCGGCCCCGACGGGCGGCTCCGACGGCGGCACGGTCTCGAAGCCGACCGTCAAGCCGTTCACGCCGGTCATGAACGGCACCGGCGGCTCCAACGTCGTCGACCTCGCGGTCCTCGACGCGGCGCTCACCGGCCAGAAGCTCAGCTTCGACGCGAAAATGGTCGGCAGCTCGCTGCAGCTCTCGAACATCAAGGTCGTGGCCGCCGCGTCGATGGGCGTCCATGTCGTGCACCCGGTCTTCGTGACCTGGGATCAGAACCTCACCCCCGCGCCGGACCCGGTCGACAGCTTCGCCGGTCTCGATCTGACGGTCTACATGACGCAGACGGCGACGATGGGGCCCGGCACCGTCTTCCTGCCCAACTACGCGACCGGCTCCTTGCTCAACGTCATCTTCACGACGATCGAGACCAAGACCGGCATGGGCACGACGACGACGACGGGCTGCAAGGCGCTCGCGAACTTCGTCGCCAACGTGAAGCCGCTGTTGCAGGCCAACTGCAACACCTGCCACGTGGGCGGCGCGCCGACGGCGGGCCTGGCGTTCGACGCCACGCCGGACGCGACGCTGTGCCTGAACGCGCTCACCGAGATCAACAAGACGACGCCGGCTCAGTCGCTGCTTCTCACGAAGCCCGACCCGGCCGTCGGCAATGGACATCCCCGGAAGGTGAACCCCTTCACCGCCTTCCAGACCGCCGTTACGAACTGGATCAACCTGGAAAAGTAAACGGGAGCGAGGACCGACCATGCGCAAGAACATCATCTGGAATCTGGTCGCGATCGCGGGTGCTGTCGCTCTGAGCGGCTGCCTCGGCGGCGCACCAAGCGGCGGTGGCAGCGGTTCTGGTTCCGGCACTGGCTCGGGTGATCCCGGCGCCGGCACCGGTTCGGGAACCGGCAGCGGTGGCAGTGGCGCGACGGGTGGCAGCGGCGGCTCGGGCGGCACGACTGTTCCCAAGCCCGACCCGAACCTGGCGGCGCGCACCGTCGACTATGGGCAGGCGCTGCGTACCGCGTCGCTCAAGCTGGTCGGCGCGTTGCCGACGATGGACGAGCAGGCTGCGGTCACCGACGCGGCCAGCTACGCGGCAGCGGTCGATCGGCTGCTCGCCGACGCGCGCTTCGCGACCCAGATCCGCTCCTACTTTCAGGACATGATGAAGATGGGCGGCACGCTGGCGGCTCGCGTCGGCGCCAACACCGTCAACGTCAGCCTCGACACCGCGCCGACCTTCGCGGCCGAGCTGGTGGTCAAGGATCGCCCGATCACCGAGCTCTTCACGGCGACGACGAACACCTGCCCGACGCTCGCCGCCGACGGTACCTTCACCGACGCTTCCTGCGCGGTCGCCAACGGCCTGACCACCGCCGGCGTGCTGAGTGACCCGGGCGCGATGGCTCAGATGTACTCGAACATGGCGTTCCGCCGCGGTCGCTGGATCCAGGAGTCGTTCGTTTGCTCGAAGTACCCGGCCGAGTACTCGGCGAAGCCGGTGCCCATGGGCGGCGGACAGTTCACCTCGCCGTGGCCGTTCACCTCGGTCTCGGGTGGAACGGGCGCAGCCATCAACTTCCAGGACACACAGGCCCTCGTCTGCGAAAACTGCCACGGGACGCTGAACCACCTCGTGCCGCTGTTCGCCAACTTCGACGCCGCCGGTGTCTACCAGACGACGGTGCAGGTGCACACGCCGACCCCGCCGGCGCCCATCACCAAGCTCTCCGACTGGCTGCCCGCCGGCGAAAACCTCGCCTGGCGCTACAACAAGCCGGCCGCGACCCTGACGGAGCTGGGCGCGGCGATGGCGGCCGACACCGACGTGCAGAAGTGCCAGGTCCAGCGTGCGTGGAACTGGGCCATGAACAAGACGGACATCGTCAACGACCTCGCGGTCGTGCCGGATTCGACCATCGCCGACATCATGGCGGTCTACACGGCGGGCGGGTTGAAGCTGAAGCCGGTGCTGAAGGCAGTGTTCACGGCCGACGACTTCGTGAAGTTCTAGTCAAGGGACGAAGGAGAACGATCATGCTGCGTAAATTGAACATCTCGATGGTGATCGCGGCCTTCTCCCTCGCCGGTTGTCTCGGTGGCGGTGGCGGCTCAGGAACCGGCAGCGGCGACGGCACTGGCAGTGGCAGTGGCGTGACCACGCCGGGCGACAGTCTCGGTCTCGCCGGTGGCGGCTCGACCTCGGGCGGAATGGGCAACACGTTCGATCACGACAACGACGGGTTGGACCCGTTCGGTGTGCTCCAGCGGATCCAGGAACAGGGACCGCCGGAAATCTCGACGAAGATGCATTCGTGCCAGAAGATGAAGTACATGACGGTCGGCAACGTGCTCAAGCAGCTCGGGGTCAACCTGGCGGCGACCGGCGCGACCTCGGCGGCGGTCATCTACAAGAACGGCCCCCAGGCCCTGGGCGCTCCGAACTACGGCGCGCGTGTGGCCGAGGCGATCGAGCTCACCACGTCGGGCGCGACCAAGCTGTTCGACATCTTCGTGCAGGCGGCGCCGGAGATCATCGCGGCGATGCCGACGGCGGCGGCTTGCAAGGTCGGCGCGACGGCGACCAACATGTTCGACGCGGCCGGCGCTTGCACCAAGGAGGGCATCGCCTGCCTCCAGGGCGCTCCGGCGACGCAGGCGCAGGTCGACCTCTGCAACAACGCGGTCACCTCCGCCTCGACGGCGGCGATTGGTAAGACGATTGCGGTGGCGACGATTCTCGCCGCCGCGGGCACTTGCGAATAACCAGGGACGAAGGAGAGAACCATGGCAACGCGACGTCGATACATTGATATCCCGGACCACGCGCGCCGGGACTTCATCAAGTGGACGATCGGTCTCGGTGCTGCGCTCGGCCTGCGACCCTGGAAGGTGTTCGAAATCCAGGAGAGCTTGGTCGGACCCGCAGTGGCAGCGACCGCCTCGTGCGCCTCGGTCAACCGTTTCATCGGCATCGTCGGCGGTAACGGTGGGCACGCATGGAACACCCTGCTGTGGCCGCACCCTGGCCAGGCCACCATCGCGGGCGCGTCGTTCTACGCGACCGGCCAGACGAAGCCGCAGGCCATGGCGGCCGGCGACCACGCGCTGGACCTGTCACCGGACGCTCCGCAGCTCGCGGGCAAAAAGATGACCGGCATCATCGCCGGCACCAACAACACGCACACCACGATTGGCGCCAACTCGGCGACCACGGTGGCGACCGGTGTCAGCATGTTCGCTGCCGCGGCCGCCTTGCAAACGGCGTCGCCGACCCTGGTGCCGTCGATCGCCATCAGCCAGATGCCGTATGGCAGCGCGGTCGGCGCACCTGCGGTGGCGACCGTGGCGAACGCGGCGGGCATGGTCGACCTCTTCAACTCGGCCTCGTCGCTCGCAGGCGGCGCGCTGTCGAACCCGGCGGATGCGGCGCTCTTCGAGGCCTACTACAAGGCGAACCTGTCGCTGCATGCGGTCGCCGGACGGCCGACGCGTATCTCGGGCAATCGCACCGGTAAGGTCGCGGCGAACCTCCTCGGCAAGAACCTGGCTTCGCAGCTGAAGCCCTCGGCCGACGACCTCGCACGCTACGGCGTGACCGGCACGACGCCGGCAAAGCTCTCCTCCATCGCCAATGCGCTCATCACCGCCTTCAAGTCGTTCTCGCTGAACCTGACGTCGCACGTGATGTTCCCGGCGTTCCTCGACGATCCGCACGGCGCCTTCGGCGATATGCCGACCTTGATCGCGACCGTCAAGGCGTACTCGAAGATCCTCGACGCCTTCATGGCCGACTGCATGAGCGTCGATGATCCGATGTGCGCCGGCCGCAAGATCGGCGACAACCTGGTGATCGCGTTGAACGGCGATACGACCAAGGACGCGCTGGCACCCGCTGGCTGGGGCGACGGCACGATGAACAACCACAACGTGCTCTACGTCATGGGTGGCGGCTTCGTGAAGGGCGGCTGGTTCGGTGGCATCAACGCGGCCAAGGCCCTCGAGACGTGGGACCCGGCAACGGGCGCCAACGTCGCGACCGGCGGCATGACCTCGGCGGCGCTCGCGGCTCCGGCCTCGGCGGCGGTGCTCTACGCGGTCGCCAAGGGCGACATGCGCCGGGTGCAGGACTTCTACCGCGGCGGCGCCATCGACGGCATCATCAACGCCTCGAACCAGTAGCACCGTCTCCAAATAACGCGCTGTACGGGCGCGGGCTTTGCGGTTGAACCCCCCCTCTGCCGCAAAGCCCGCGCTTTTTTCTTTGGGCGTTATAGTCCGCCGATGAGAGCGGTCGTGGTTCGCGAGGTGGGGCAGCTCGAAGTGACCGAGTGGAAGACGCCGACGGCGGGCGCCGGGCAGCTGGTCCTGCGCGTCGCCGGCTGCGGCGTCTGCTATCGCGATCTCATCGATCGCGACGGCAAGTATCCATGGATGGTGCGGCCGATCGTGACCGGCCACGAGCTGGCCGGCACGGTGACGTCGGTCGGCGCCGGCGTGAGCGACTTCGCCGTCGGCGATCGCGTGGCGGCGACGCATCGTGCGCCCTGCGGCGAGTGCCCGGCCTGTCGCTCGGGCGAGGAGACCCGCTGCGTCGGCTCGCCGGTGAGCTACGGCATCACCGTCGACGGTGGCTACGCCGAGTCGGTCGCGGTGTGGGCCTCGTCGCTGGTCAAGGTGCCCGACGGCGTCGATCTCGTCGAGGCGGCCTTTCTGCATTGCACGGCGGCGGTGGCGCTGCGGGCGCTGCGCAAGCACGCGCGCCTCGAGCCCGGCGAGACCGTGGTGATGACCGGCGCGACCGGCGGCGTCGGCGTGCACGCGCTGCAGGTGGCGCGCATCCTCGGTGCGCGGGTCGTCGCGGTGACCTCGTCGCCCGACAAGGTCGAGCGGCTGCGCGCGCTCGGCGTCGACGACGTGGTCGTGGCGCGCGACGCGCATTGGCACAAAGAGGTGATGGCGCGGACGGGCGGCGGGGCCGACGTGGCGCTGGAGCTCGTCGGGGCGCCGACCTTCAACGGCTCCTTGCGCTCGCTGCGCTTCGGCGGGCGGCTGGCGCTCGTCGGCAACGTCACCACCGAGCGCATGGAGGTCAACCCGGGCTACCTCATCGTGCGCGAGGTGTCGGTGAGCGGATCGGCTTCGGCGACGCGCGCCGAGCTGGCCGAGGTGCTGGGCTGGGTGCGCGATGGCAGGCTGAAGCCGGTGGTGGCGGCGCGGCGGCCGCTGGAGGAGGCGCTCGCGGCGCAGGCGGCGCTCGCCGACAAGCGCATCGTCGGGCGTCAGGTGCTGGTGCCGTGACGCGCATGACCGGCCCTTCCTGTGACAAAGAACAGGCAGCGCGGGCGTTGTTCAAGGAATGACGAGGCGCGCCCAGTCGAGCAGCGGCACCGACGACAGCGGTGCGCCGGCTTGCACGCGCAGCAGCCGCTGCATCACTTGAGGGCGGTGGGAGAGCGATGCGATGGCGCGGCGCGCGAGGCGCGGATGGCGGGCGAGCCACAGGACCAGCTCGGTCAGGCGGTCGCCATCGCGCGTGATGGCGGCGTGCGCCTGGGCGTAGGGTGCCAGCGCGGCGGCCTGGAGCGGCGCGCGGCTGCTTCGGCCCGCCGTCGCGACGGCGGTGGCGAGGACCTCGCCCGCGGCCAGCCCCTGGCGCAGCGCCGCGCCGATGCCTTCGCCCGTGATGGCGTCGACGTAGCCGGCAGCGTCGCCGACGAGCAGCGCGCCGTCGGTGAAGACGCGCGCGACGCGCTGGCGGAAGGGGCCGGCGCCGAGCGGCCGATCGATGGCCGTCGCGCCCGCCAGGAGCGGCCCCAGCCGCGGATGTTCGCGCAGATGCTCGGCGAAGCTGACCGCCGACAGCGCGGCGCGAAAGAACGCGCGCCGGGTGCCGAGGATGGCCAGCTGCACCTCGTCGGTGGCGACGGGGGTGAGGTAGTACTCGAGATCGCGGCCGACGAGGACGCGCACGCTGGCGCCGAAGGGCAGGGCGGCGACGCGGAGGTGGCCGCGCAGGCCCACGCGGTCGTGGCCGCCGCGCGCGGTCGGGCGCTGGAGGCCGAGCAGCTCGCGCAGGCGCGAGCGCAGCCCGTCGGCGGCGACGACGGCGCGGGCGCGGATCGGCCCGACGTCGGTGACCAGGCCGTCGACGGCACCGGAAGCGTCGCGCAAGAGCGCGGTCGCGTCGACGCCCTCGAGCACCGTGGCGGTCGGCTGCGCGCGCACGGCAGCGACGAGCTGTGCGTCGAAGCGGAGGCGGCGTACGCCGAGGCCGTAGGCGGGCTCGTCGCCACCGTCGGGGAACCGGGCGAAGGCGGCGGGGCCGCCGTCGGCGTCGATGGCGAAGCCGAGCCCCTCGATGCGCTGGGCGTCGCGCCGAACCTCGGCCAGGAGGCCGAGCTGCGCCAGCGCCGCGACCCCCGACGGCAGAAGCCCCTCGCCGCAGGCTTTGTCGCGCGGGAAGCGCGCGCGGTCGACGAGGAGCACCTCGAGGCCGTGGCGCGCACAGGCGAGCGCGGTGGCGCAGCCGGCCGGGCCGCCGCCGGCCACCACGACGTCGACGGCCGCGTTCATGACGGCCATGGCACCAGCCGCGGCTTGTGGAGCATGGCGGCGCGCCAGCGCGGATCGGCGGAGAGCTCGCGTTCCTCGACGGGGATGCGGCGTGCGAGGACGAGCGCGTTGAGCAGTGTCGCCAGCGCCGCCGTGTAGACCGCGCCGCCCGCGAGCGGCAGCGCGGCCAGCTCCAAGATGACCGCGAGGTAGTTGGGATGGCGGATGAAGCGATAGGGCCCGTCGGTGACGACGCGGCGGCCGCCGCCGGCGAAGCGGGTCACGCGCGTGGACCAGCTGTCGCCGAGCGTACGCAGGGTCCAGATGCGCAGTGCGGTGGCGGCGCCCAGGCCGACGACCCCGGCGGCGCGGAGCAGGCGCGGGCCGCGCGGGCGCAGGAGCGCCTCGAGCGGCGCGGCGACCAGCATGCCGGCGTGGAGCGCCACCATCGCCTGGTAGAGCGGCTCGCGCACGACCTGACCGCCCCGCGCGGCCATGCGACGCTCGTGCGAACGTGACCATCGTAGCTCGGCGATACGCTCGACCGCGACGGCACCACAGATTGCGAGAAACCAGCGCATGGGGTCAGGAGGGTTGCAAAGGGCGCACCGCTGCGTCCCCGGCGACACGTTTTTTTCGGTGACGGACGCCGCGGCGTAAAGATTGCGCGCTTGCGTGCGTCGGGCCGCGCTTGGTATTGTTGCCGGCGGCCACGCCAGAAGCTGTAGGGCCTCCGCGGGGGTGGAAGGAGTTCAGCAGATGGCAGAGGATGACCGCCGCGCCGAATCGGCGGGCGTGCCGGGGGAGCGGGTGAAGAAGCGACCGCTCGTCCTCGTGGTCGACGATGACGCCGACATTGCCGACTCGATCGGCGATGTTCTGCGCGGCGGCGGCTATGACGTCGAGCAGGTGGGAGATGGCCTCGCGGCGCTGGCCGCGGTCGCCCGCGCCAAGCCTTCCGTGGTGCTGCTCGACTGGCGCCTACCGAGCGAGCCCGCGGGCAGCCCGCTCGTACGCAAGCTTCGCGATGCCTGCGGCCACGTGCCGATCGTGGTGCTGTCGGCGGATCCGCAGTCGCTCGCCGAGGCGCGCGAAGCGCACGTCAGCGATTACCTGCCCAAGCCGTTCGACGTGCGCGATCTCCTGTCGCTCGTCGACGAGCACTGCGAGTAGTCGACGCTTACGGCTGCAGCCACTGGCCGACGCGGGCGACCGGTCAATCCTCGACGGTGGCGACGGTCGTCAGCGCGGCGACGGCGCGCGCGCGGTCGGCGGCGCGCACGAGGAGATAGTCGGTGTCGAAGGTGGAGAGCGCGAAGACGCTGACGCCGGCGGCCGCGAGCGGCGCGGTCAGCGACGAGAGCACGCCGGTGACTGCGAAGTCGATGGTGCCGGCGACGCGAAAGGCGACGAACCCGCGCTCGGCGGCAATGCCGTCGGGCAGCGCGGCGTCGGCACACACGATCGACAGCTCGTCGGCCGTGCGGGTGATCGAGCTGAGCGCGCCGGTCGTCGCCCAGGCGGGCAGCGGCGCATCGGCGGCCAGGCGCGCGACCGCGTAGAGGCCGTCGAGCGCGCGCAGCCTCACACGAGATCGCGGAGCGCGCCGATGAGGCGCTCGATGTCCTCTTCGTCGTTGAACAGATGCGCCGAGGCGCGCAGCGTGCCGTCGAGCTGGATGCGGTGGTGGAGGATATGGGCGCAGTGAAATCCGCCCGAGACCAGGATGCCGTGCGAGTCGGCGAGCAGGCGCGCGATGTTGGCCTGGGTCATCGACGGCACCGGCAGCGACATCGTACAGAGCGCCACGCGCTTGTCGGACGGGACGTGCGCGCCCAGCACCCGCGCACCGGGCAGCGCCGACAGACCCTCGACGAGCTGCGCACCGAGCGCGCGCGAGTGCTTGCCGATGTCGTCCATCTTGGCCGCCCGCACATATTCGATCGCCGCGCCGAGGCCGATGGCGCCCTCGATGTTGGGCGTGCCCGCCTCGTAGCGGAAGGGCGCCTCGCGCACCTCGTAGCGATCTTCGCCGTGATAGTTGACCATGCCGCCGCCGACGTTCCACAGCTGCAGCGTCTCGAAGCGGTCCTTGCGCACGTAGAGCACGCCGACGCCCGAGGGTCCGAAGATCTTGTGCGACGAAAACGCGAGGAAGTCGCAGTCGAGCTTGCGCACGTCGATGGGCAGGTGCGAGACCGACTGCGAGGCGTCGACCATGACCGGGACGCCGGCGGCGTGCGCGATCGCGATCCATTCCTCGACGGGCGCGACCACGCCGGTGACGTTCGAGACATGCGCCAGCGTCACCAGCCGGGTGCGCGGCGTGAGGCGCTCTTTGAGCTGCTGATAGCGCGGCACCGCCTCGTCGTCGATGTCGACGAGGACGGTCTTGGCCTTGAGGCGCCACGGCATGTAGTTCGAGTGATGCTCGGAGGCGGGGAAGACCACCTCGTCGTCGCTGGAGAGCCCGAGCCCTTGCGCCACCAGGTTGAACGACTCGGTGGCGTTGCGCGTGAAGACGATCTCTTGCGGCGAGGCGCCGATGAGCGCGGCGACCGCGTGGCGCGCGCGCTCGTAGGCGGTCGTCGACGATTCACCGAGCGGATGGACGCCGCGGTGCACGTTGGCGCCCATCTCGGTGTAGTAGCGCGTCACCGCGTCGATGACGGCGCGCGGCTTGGGCGTCGTCGAGGCCGAGTCGAGATAGGTGATGGGCATGCCGTCGACGTCGCGCGACAGCAACGGAAAGTCAGCTTTGAATTTGTTTGGCATGGGTGACCTTACTGCGGCCGCACCATACGATATTTCCCGCTCGCTTCGGGCAGGATCGTCGCCGTGGCGCGCGGTTCGACCGTCGTACCGAGCGCGGCCGCCAGCGCGGTCGCCGATTGGACCCCGTCCGAGCCGACGACATGCAGGAGGAAGCCGTCGGCGGCGCCCTGCAGCTGCCACTGCTCGAGCGCGCTGTCGGCGCCGTCGACGATGTCGTCGAGCATGGCGGGCGTGAAGAGGCCGCGCGGCGTGGCGACCGCGTCGTTGGCGCGCCCTTCGATCCGCGACAGCACGTAGCCCTCGTCGGGCAGGCCGCAGTCGCAGCCGTCGGCGAGGCGCACGAGATCGCCGATGTCGTAGCGCAGAAGCGGCATCCAGGTGCGGCCGAGCGTGGTCACGACCACGCGGGCCAGACCGCCGCCAGCATCGAGGAGCTCGACGTGCGAATGGCGCGCGTTGTGGTGCAGCCGCCCCTTGTCGCACTCCATGAAGAGCACGCCCGCTTCGGTGGCGCCGTAGAGGTTGAAGGCGCCCATCGTCGGCAGCGCCGCCTTCATGGCGCGGATCGACGCCCGCGTGGTCTGCTCGTAGGTGAGCGTCGCGAAGGTGGGCGAGTGCATGGTCACGCCGCGGCGCATGGCGTGGCGGCAGAGCGCGCCGAGGTACTGCGGATCGGCCTCGACGCCGTCGGGGCCGAGGTCGTTCCACTCGTCGAGCATCCGCGTCAATTCGGCGTCGGTCCAGTGCGTCGGATCGGCCGCCTGGTTGAGGAACAGCATGCCGTCGATCGTTCTCTCGGCCCGCGAGAGCGTGCCGATGTGACAGGTCGCGCCGCCGCACACCGGCGTCGTCAGCACCGCCTCTTTGAAGCTGGCCGCCATGGCGCCGCGCACGATCGGGTTGAGGCGCATCGCCTCGCGCTCCTGCGGGTCCCACCACGACCACTCCCACAGCACCTGCAGCCGGTTTTCGGTCGTGCCGGAGGTGGCGATGATCTCGACGAGGCCCTTCTGCATCGCCTCCTTGAGGTCGCACGTCGTGCGCACGATCGACTTGGGAAAGCCGCGCCGCAGCTCGCGCTTGCCGATGGTCGGCAGCGACGCCAGCCAGGCTGCGACCGCTTCCGGATCGTCGGACGCCGGCGCGGCCGTGCGACCCGCGTAGAGCGGAACCTCGGCGGCCATGCGCGACGCCTCCTCGCGAACGCGCGCCCAATGATCGGCCGCGTGGCGCGGCGGCGGAAGGGTCACTGGTTTTTGAGTCGAGGTTGCAATCATCGAGGGAAGTCTAATATGTCCCTGATGGGTCCTGCCATCCTGATCGCCCACGGCCTTCCCGGCGACGCACTGCATGATCGCGCGTTCGAGCTGGCAGGGGCCCGGCCGCTCGTGGCCTGGATTGGGGCGGCCAACGGCGACCAGCGCGCCTGGTACGAGCGGGTCGCGACGGTGCTGCGGCAGCGCTACGGCGCCGAGGTCCAGCTCGCGCGCACCGTACCGTCGCCGGGCGTGGCGCTCGATCCCGCCGAGACGCGTCGCCTCGTCGACGCGGCGACCATGATCTACATCGGCGGCGGCGACGTGGCCGTGCTGGCCGAGCGGGTGCGGGCGCTCGGCCTCGACGAGCAGGTCCGCCGGCGCCATCAGGAGGGCGCGCTCGTCGTCGGGATCTCGGCCGGCGCCATCGGCCTGACCCGCTACTGGGTGCAGTTTCCCGAGGACAACCCGGAGCTCGAGCAGCCGACGCGCTTTCCCTGCATCGGCGCGCTCGATCTCGCCGTCGACTGTCACGATGAGGAGAGCGAATGGGAGGAGCTGCGGGCGCTGCTCGGGGCGTGGGAGCGCGAAGAGCCCGGGGCGCGCGTCGACGGCTATGGCATCCCGCTCGGCGGCGCGCTCGAGGTCGCGCCGACCGGCATGGTCACGCATCTGGGACCCGCGCCGAAGTGGCTGCGTCTCGACGGCGGCCGCGTCGTCGAGTAAGGTTTTTGCCATGCCGAACGCCGTCATCGTCGACGCCCTGCGCACTCCCATCGGTCGCTTTCGCGGCGCGCTCTCGGGCGTGCGGCCCGACGATCTCGCGGGCCACGTCATCGGCGAGTTGGTGAAGCGCAACGCCGTTCCCGCCGACGAGATCGACGACGTCGTGTTCGGCTGCGCCAATCAAGCCGGCGAGGACAATCGGAACGTCGCGCGCATGGGGCTCCTCCTGGCCGGGCTGCCGCAGGGCGTGCCGGGCTTGACCGTCAATCGACTGTGCGGCTCCGGGCTCGAGGCGATCCTCACCTGCGCTCGCTCGATCCGCGCCGGCGAAGGCGACCTCTTCGTCGCCGGCGGCGTGGAGTCGATGAGCCGCGCGCCGTTCGCCATGCCCAAGTCGGCCTCGCCGTGGCCCAACGGCAACGTCACCGTCTTCGACACCTCGCTCGGCTGGCGCTTCCCCAACGACAAGATGAAGAAGCTGTTCCCGCTCGAGGCGATGGGCGAGACGGCCGAAAACCTGGTCGAGCGCTTCGCAATCGGGCGTGCCGAGCAGGACCAGTTCGCGCTCGAGTCGCATCAAAAAGCGGTCGCGGCGCAGGCGGCCGGGCGCTTCGCCGACGAGATCGTGGCCGTCGAGGCAGCGGGGGCCAAGAAGGGCGAGCGGGTCCAGGTCGTCAGCGACGAGGGGCCGCGCGGCGACACGACGCTCGAGAAGCTGGCCCGCCTCGAGCCGGCGTTCCGCCCTGGCGGCAGCGTCACCGCGGGCAACTCCTCGACGCTGAACGACGGCGCCGGCGCGCTGCTGGTCTGCTCCGAGGAGCGCGCCAAGAAGCAGGGCTGGAAGCCGCTGGCCCGCGTCGTGGCGGGTGCCTCGGCCGGCGTCGACCCGCGTTACATGGGCATCGGGCCGGTGCCGGCGACGTTGAAGGCGCTGGCGCGCGCCGGCTGGTCCCCGTCGGAGATTGGGCTCGCCGAGCTCAACGAGGCCTTCGCCGCGCAGGTGCTGGCCTGCCTCAGGGAGCTGCCGATCGGGCGCGACCGGGTCAACGTCAATGGCGGCGCCATCGCGCTCGGCCATCCGCTCGGCTGCTCGGGTGCTCGCCTGGCGGGGACCCTGATCTATGAGATGCGGCGACGGGGGACCCCCCGCGGGCTGGCCACCATGTGCATCGGAGTTGGCCAAGGAATCGCCGCGCTCTTCGAGCTGGTGTAATATCGCGGGACCGATGGTCACCCGCCCGTCCGGCCGCCTCAAGGGCCGCTTCGAGATCATGGAGCAGATTGGCGAGGGCGGCTTTGCGACCGTCTACCGCGCCAAGGAGTCGACCACGCAAAAGGTGGTCGCGCTCAAGCTCCTCAAAGATGCGTACCTGAAAGACGCCGAAGTGGTGGAGCGATTCCGCCGCGAGGTATTCGCGGTGGCGTCGATCAGCTCGCCCTACGTCGTCAAGATGCACGACTTCGGCATCTCCGGCGACGAAGTGTTCATCGCGATGGAGTACGTCGAGGGCCCGACGCTGCGCGAGGTGATGCACGAGCGGCCGTGGTCGCCGAGCGACATCCACGTCATCATCGGCCAGATCGCGCAGGCGCTGGCGGCCGCGCATCGGCAGAACATCGTCCACCGCGACTTGAAGCCGGAGAACGTCATGCTCGTCGGTGACGGCGGCAAGTCCGGTCCGCGCCAGGTCAAGGTGCTCGACTTCGGGCTGGCGAAATTGGCGGAGCTCGAACGCAAGCTGGAGCTGGAGCCGCTGACCCGCGCCGGCATGTGCTTCGGAACGCCGCAGTACATGTCGCCCGAGCAGATCCAGGGCAAGCCGATCGACGGGTCGGCCGACGTCTATGCGCTCGGCGTCATCGCCTACGAGATGATCGCGGGCCTCCTGCCGTGGGACGGCGCCGACTCGCGCGAGATCCTGCTCTCGGTGATCAAGACGCTGCCGCCGAAGATCGTGCGCGCGCGCTCGGCGGAGGTGAAGCGGCTCGACGAGATCAACAAGTTCGTCCTGCGCGCCCTCGCCAAGGACAAGAAGGATCGCCCGCGCGACCCCGCCGACTTCTTCAAGGAGTTCGAGATGGCGCTCCTCGGCGAGCGCAAGCCGGTGCCGCGCATCAAGCAAAAGCTCGACGCCAAGGACGAGGTGTTCGCGTCGGTGTTCGCCGCGTCGATCGAGCTCCCCGCGCTACCGCCGCCCCCATCGGGCGACTTCGGCGACACCATGGTCGAGACGCTCCCCGGGGAGTTCCCCATCGAGCCGACCTTCGGCGGCTCGCTCATGGGCAGCACCATGACCGGCGTCCGCCGCCGCCGCCGCATGCGCTCGGCCTGGATGATGTCCGTCGGCATGGACGTCTCCGACCTCACCGGCCCCGGCGCGTCGGGCATCCGCGAAGATCAATCAGGCCCGTTCACGACCGCCCGCACCATGCCGCACCATTCCCCGCGCCGCAACGCCATCCCCTCCGAAGCGATGCCGCTGCCACCGCTCGACTTCACCAAACCGTCCTCACGCAAGGACTCCATCACCAACTCCGTCCCCCCCCTGCAACGCCGCGACCCCCGCGGAGGAGTCCCCGCCTGGCTCGTCGCGGGCATGCTCATCCTCGTCGTCGTCGCCGCCGCGATGGGCTTCTGGTTCGGCCGCCGTCCGCACTAGCCCTACACCACCTGCCGCATCAATCATGTCCGCGGCGCACTCACGTCTCTCAAGACCTTCGGAAAGCGTCCCGGCCGCAATTAAAGCTCCCCCCGATGCCGCTTCAACGCCTTCCCCAGCATCGACAAATAGTCACCCGTGTCGATCGTCGCGTACACCTGCGTCCCATCCCGCAGCGCCTCGCCCAGCGATCCGGCCACCGTCCGCGGCGAGTGGTTCAAGATCCGCTGCCCATCCGGCGACAGCACCACGCTCCGCAGAAAGAAGCCCTTGCTGAACGGATCGACGACCTTGTTGTCGCCGTCGACCTTGGCGCCCACCAGAACCTCCGCCACGAAGCTCGACCGCGGCAGCGGCGTCGTGCGCACGTTGATCCAGACCGGCACGAAGTCGGCGTTGATCAAGTCGATGACCTGCTTGTCCGCGAGCGCTGCCGACCGCAGCGCATCACCGCCGTATCAACATAAGCCGTCGCGCTCGCCGGCGGCGAGCACCGCCAGAAGCGGCTTCCCCGTCGCTGCCGACGCCTGCGCCGCGGCGTCGAAGCTCGGCTGCCAAGCGATCTGCTTGTGAGCCGTCGTCCGCGGCGGCAGGTGCGTAATGCAGGCGGTGAGCGCAAGCAGCGCCATTGGCGCGAACGCGCGCACCCGCGCCACCGTGAGTCGCGCAACCGCAGATCGCGTGAGTCCGACGAGTCGCATCGGACGTGTGACGACTGCAGCCGCCATGCCGCCGCTAACTACGCGACGCACCTGACGCGTGCTCGACCTCTGTGAACGTGGGTTGGCGAACTACGCGAGGACGCGAATCGGCTTATCGGACATCTCGACGCGCAGCCGGTCGCGCGCGCCGTCCTGCAGATCGCCGCCGACCTGCACCGGCACCGGCCGCTCCATGCGAATCTCGACCGACGTGCAGAGGAAGTCGATCAGCGTCGGCGTGCGGTATTCGCCGCGGAAGACCGCGGGCAGGTTGCGGATCGTCTCGTAGGCCGACGCCGTCGAGCAGCGCAGCTGGAAGCGACCTTCGCGCGCGTCGGACCAGGGGAACATGCGCATGCCGAGACCGAAGTTCGGGATCGTCGAGCAGCTCGCCAGCGACGCGCGGCCACGCCAGACGACGTCGCCGGTGGCGATGGCCTCGTCCTCGAGGACGCGGCCGTTGCGCCAATAGATCGGGTAGACCGGCGCGCCGGTGTTGATGACCTCGATCTCCGGCAGCGTCTTGGTGAGGAAGCGCGGCGTCGAGCGCAGCCCGACGGTGAGCGCGTATCTGGGAGCGGCACCGATCGCCGGCGCCAGCGGCCCGGCGAAGCGGTCGATCAGCTTTCCCATCGCCTGGAAGTCGTCGAGGATCTGCGCGTCGAGGCCGCAGCCGGCGAACGGCGTGAGCTTGCCTTCGACCTCGAGCAGCTGGAGCGAGCGCGCGCGGTTGGCGCGACGGGCGCGGCCGAGGTCGTGCGCCAGGCCGTCGAGCGTCGGGCGCGAGGCGCCGAGGCAATCGGCGAGCGCATTGCCCGTCCCGAGACGAAGCACACCGATCGACGGCAGCGCCATGTCACGCGCCTGCGATTCGGCCGCGACGTCGCTCAGACACTGGACGAAGGTCCCGTCACCACCTCCGAACAGGATGGTGTCGTAGGCGCGCTCGACCACCTTGGCCGCGATCTGCCGGCTCTGATGGACGCTGCGCGAGAGGTACAGGTCGTGCGGCGGAACGAGCTCCGTCAGATCATCAATGATCGATTGCCGGACGCCGCGGGCGTTCTCGTTGAGGATGACGGCGACACGTTGACGGACACCAGCCTGAAGCAGCATCGGTTGGACTCCGAATGGACCCTTGCGGTGAGTGCACGAGCTGCACCAAGGTGGCAGGTCTGTCTTTACGGGTAGTTAGATCACGCGATGACGCGCCGCGCTGCGTTGCGGCGGTTACACTGCGTAGAGCGTTACGCAGCTCACAAAACTTAGCCTGCCACCGCGCGTTCTCGCGGGCTTGGCTGGCGCGCGGCGGTGCGGGTTGGCCACGGGATCGACGGGCGGCTATGATGCGGCGTGCCCGTACGAATCGGCGAGCGCTACCGCGACCGCTACGAGGTGCTCGCCCGCATCGGCGAAGGCGCCTTCGCGCACGTTTTCCGCGCGCGCGAGGTCGACGGCGGCGGTCGCGAGGTCGCCCTCAAAGTGCTCAAAGAGGAGTACTCGGGCGACCGCGACGTGGTCGAGCGATTCCGGCGCGAGGTGTTCGCCATCGCGTCGATCAACTCGCCGCACGTCGTGTCGATGCTCGACTTCGGCATCAGCGACGACGAGTTCTTCATGGTGATGGAGTTCGTGCAGGGACCGTCGTTGCGCGACGTCCTCGGCTCGCACGAGCCCTTCCCGCCCGAAGAGGTGCTCGTCGTCGTGGGGCAGATCGCGCACGCGCTCGCGGCGGCGCACAAGCGCGAGATCATCCATCGCGATCTGAAGCCGGAGAACGTGATGCTCGTCGAGCGCGGCGGCAGCTTCGTGGCCAAGGTGCTCGACTTCGGATTCGCCAAGCTCGCCGAGCTGGAGCGCACGCTCGAGCTGCGCCCGATCACGCGCGTCGGCTTCTGCTTCGGCACGCCGCAGTATCTGTCGCCCGAGCAGATCCACGGCCGCCCCATCGACGGCGGCGCCGATCTCTTCGCGCTCGGCGTCATCGCCTACGAGATGCTCGCCGGCCGTCGCCCCTGGGACGGTCGCGACGCGCGCGAGGTCATGACGGCCGTGGTCAAGACGCTGCCACCGCCGGTGCTGAATCTGCATCCGGCGCTGATGTCGCGCCTCGAGGAGGTCAATCAGTTCCTCCTGCGCGCGCTCGAGAAGCAGCGGCGCGAGCGGCCGCACGACGCGGTCATGTTCTTCGACGAGCTGCAGGACGCGCTGTTCGGCGATCCGGCGGCGGCGCGCCATGCGCTCGCGGGCGCGCGACCGGTGCAGCCGCTCGAGGACGTCACCTCGCGGTCGATCGTGATCCGCTCGGGCACGCCGGCGGGCGGCAAGCAGCGGTTCGACGAGACCGAGATCGATCCCCCGCGCGACGGCGGCCCGATCTTCGCGGCCGACACCGTGCGCGAGACCGCCATCGACACCGGCTCGATCCCCATCTTCGTCGCCGAGAAGCTGAAGTCGCAGTACCTGCCGCCGATGGAGCCGCTCGAGCCGATGGAGATCTTCGACGACCCGCGCCGCGGCGACTCGGAGAAGTCGACGCTGCCGAGGGTGACGGCGCAGGTCTACAAGGTTCCGAAGAAGTCGCGCGCCGGGCTGGTGGTGACGGCGCTCATCGTCGTCATCCTGCTCACCGCGGCGTTCCTCGCCGGTCGCTACCTCAAGTTCTAGCGATCGACGGCCATTCCCATGGAGTGGTAGCCCTTGTCGACGTAGATCATCGTGCCGGTGATCCCCGAGCCGAGCGGGCTGCAGACGAAGGCCGCGGTGTCACCGACCTCGCGCGCCTGCAGCTCTTCGGTGAGCGGCGAGTTGGCCTTGCAGTAGCTGATCATGGTGTCGATGAAGCCGATGGCCGAGGCGGCGCGGGAGGCATACGGCCCGGCGGAGATGACATTGACGCGATGGCCCCACTTGCGGCCGGCTTCGTAGGCGAGGACGCGCGTGTCCGACTCGAGCGCCGCCTTGGCCGCGGGCATGCCGCCGCCGTAGCCGGGGACGACGCGCTCCGACGCCATGTAGGTCAGCGCGAGGAACGAGCCGCCCGGGCGCACCAGCGGTCCGAGGCGCTGCACCATCGAGGCGTACGAGTAGGCGCTGACGCCGACGGCGCCGAGGTAGCCCTTGCGCGAGGTCTCGAGCAGCGGCTTTTTGACCTCGGAGCCGTTGGCGAGCGAGTGCACCACGATGTCGAGGTTGGGCGCTTCGCCGAAGTCGGCGACGAGGCGGCCGCGCATGCCCTCGATGGTGAAGTCGCCGTGGTCGCGATAGCGCTTGGACTCTTTGACGTCGGCGGGAACGTCGGCGAGCGTGTCGTAGTCGGCGTCGAGCGGATAGATCTTCTCGAACTCGAGCTTGCGTCCGTCGGAGAGCACGAGCGAGTCGGCGAACTTGCCGCGCCCGAGCATGGTGGTGAAGATTCCGTACGCGGGCGGCCAGGTGCCGACGACGACGGTGGCGCCGGCTTCGGCGAGCGATTTGGCGATGGCGAAACCGAAGCCGCCGTCGTCGGCCACACCGGCGACGAGCGCGCGCTTCCCCTTGAGATCGATGGCGAGCATGGCGCGCACGATCGACCGCGCGCGCGCGGCTGTCAAGAGTGGGGCGCCAGCGCGGCGCCGCCTCCGTCAGTCCTGCTGGAGGATGACGACGCCGCGGGCCGCGAACGCGCGCAGGAGCGCACGCAGGCGGCGCTGCTCGCCCGACGAGCGATAGAGGAACTGCACGCCAAAGGCGCTGTCGCCGGTGCGCTGGCGGCTGTGGCGCACTTCGCCGGTGACGACGAGATCCTGCCCGGCGGTGCGCAGCCGCAGCGCCACCTGCTCGCCGACGGGTGGCGCCGCCGCGCGCGTGGTCAGGAGGAGGCCGCCGGCGGAGAGGTCGGCGGCGAGACCGTCGATCATGAGCGTGCTGCCGAAGACGCGCCACGCCAGCGGCAGGCGCACGCAGTAGCGGCGGTGCTTGCGCATGTGGTAGCTGAGCGCATCGCCCTCGGCCATCTTGACGAGAAAGTCGCGGGCGCGCGTCTCGTCGGCGTGCAGCCGCGCCACGATCCCGAGGCGGCGCCGCGACGCGCGCGCGCGCACGAAGACGGGGTTGGGCAGGCCCGGCCACTGCACCTCGATGACCAGCTCTTTGCGTTTGCGCGGCCGCGCCCGCGTGACCAGCGCCAGCTCGCCGGCGGGACCGTCGTCGGAGTAGTGGGCGAGGAACTCGGCGCCGCTGGAGAACGAAGCCACGACGATGGGCGTGCCCTCGAGGCCGTCGGCGCAATCGATCGGATCGTGCAGGCTCAGACGGGGCTTGAGACTCGAGGACACTGAAGACGACGCCACGCCCAATCGTACGCGCCGTCGGAGAGAAGCAGCAATTGGTAAGAAGGGTGGGCGCGCTGACGAGGCTTACAGAGGGGGCGCGATGTCGGTGCGCTTCTTTCCCTTGCGCGGCAGGTCGGCTTCGAGTGCGGCAAGGTAGTCGATAGGCACATCGATCGGAATCTGCATCGACGGAACATCGCCCAGTTGGCGCACGCGCGTGGCGAACGAGAGCAGGAGCTCGCGCGCCGACGGGAGCGCGCCCAGCTGAGGGATGCCGCCTTCGGTCAGCTCGGCGGCGAGCGCGCGCGCGGTCGTGCGGCGCAGGCGGCCGCGGCGCAGGAGGTCCTGCAGCGAGTTGCGCAGCGCTTCGACGGTGTAGCCGAAGCGATCGACCATCTCGAGCGCCACGCGCACGACGGCCGGCGCGGTGAGCTGCTCGTCTTCGAACATCACCATCGCAGCCTGGAAATAGTTGAACACCGGGACGAGCCGCGCACCGTAGCGATCGAAGCGCGACGTCGGCGAACGGCGGTCGAGGTGGATGAAGATGCGCTGCACCGCTTCGCCCGACGCGATCGATTCGGCGAGCGTGACGGCGCGCTGCGCGTCGTCTTCGTAGGCGCCGGCGCGCTCGAGGATCTCCTCGAGCAGGCGCCGCTTGACGCGACCGGCGATGACGTCGCCGTAGAGCGAGTAGATGAAGCCGTCGGCCTCGGCGTCGTCGCCGAAGCAGGTCTCGCGCGTCTCGGGCGGCAGGCCCGAGCGCCCGGCGAGCAGCGCCGGCAGCTTATAGCCCACCTGCTCGCGCATGGCGCGGAAGCGGCCGGTCAGCATGTTGCGCAGATTGGGCTTGAGGATGAACTCGTCGAACTCGACGCCGTCGAGCCGCAGCTTCTGGGTCAGGACGCGGCGCATCTGGCGCGGCGAGCCGGAGATGAAGCAGATGCGCGCGCCACCACCGGCGCGCAGCTCGCGGAGGAGCGCCGAGGCGCCGGGAACCGACTGCTTGGCCGCAGCGCCTTCGAAGGCGCTGCGCAGGAGCTGCTTGAGCGTGTCGAACTCGGTCTTGAGATAGGTCTTGTCGAGATCCCAGCGATAGACGTGGCGCGGCGGCGGCGTGACGACAGCGGGCGTCTGCGCGGCGAGCAGCGACGGGCCGCCGGGCGCCACCGGCTTGCGGCGGTCCTTGTCCCGCCGCTTGTCTTTGTCCTCGCGCGCCATCGGGCTCAGGTTATCACGGGCGGTTCGGCGACCGGATCTCGCCGGGCCGCTCAGGCCGCTCGACGGGAGTGGAAGGACTTGAGCGCGCTCTCGATGTCCTCGGCGAGGCCGGCCTGCACCGCCTTGGCCGCCACCTTCGCCGCGTTGGCGATGGCTCGCGCGCGCGAGCGGCCGTGCGCCTTGATGAAGAGCTTGTCGAAGCCGAGGACCGGAGCGCCGCCGTACTGCTCCCAGTCGGTCACTTCTTTGAGGCGGCTGATGCCCGACGAGAGCAGCGCCAGGCCGGCGCGCCACAGGATCTTCTCCTTCGACGCGTAGTGCCCGAGCCGCACGATGGTTTCGGAGACGCCCTCGAGCATCTTGATGACCACGTTACCGACGAATCCCGAGCAGACGACGACGTCGGCGGTGCCGCGCGGGATGTCGACGCCCTCGACGTTGCCGACGAAGTTGAGCTCGGTGGCCTCCTGCAGGAGGCGATGTGCTTCGACGATCTCGGGCGGACCCTTGCCGGCCTCGGCGCCGTTGGAGAGCAGCGCCACGCGCGGCCGCGGATTCTTGGAGACGCGCGCGGCGTAGGCCGAGCCCATGATGGCGAAGGCGACCAGATCCTCCGCCGTGACGTCGAGCGTGGCGCCGACGTCGAGGATGAGCGAGAAGGGATCGTCCTTCTCGCCGCGACGGATCTCGGTCGGGTAGACGCTGGCGAGCGCCGCGCGGTGGACCCCGGGGATCTTGCGCCAGGTCCGCGCGCAGGCCAGCACCGATGCGCCGGTGTTGCCGGCCGAGACGAGCGCATCGGCGGCGCCGTCGGCGACGAGCTGCGCGGCGACGAGGATCGACGCCTGGGGATGCTCCTTCAGCGCCTCCGCCGGCTTCTCCCACATCTTGACCGCTTCGGGCGCGTGGTGGACGGCGATGCGCTCGGGATCGTGGCGCACCGTCGAGAGCACCGCGCCGATCGCTTCGCCGTCGCCGACCAGGAGCGTGTAGATGTGCGGCGCTTCGAGCGAGAGCATGGCCACGCCGCGCACGATCTCGCCGGGCGCGTGATCGCCGCCCATGGCGTCGACAGCGACGGTGACGGAGCGGGTGCCGACGGGAGCGCGGGGGTCCATGCCGACCGCGAACCTAGCACGAATTATTACGGCTGCATGAGCTGCGCGAGCTCGGGCGGCAGCGACTCGAGCACCTGGTCGATCGAGACCATGGGCTCGATCGCTTCGCGCACCACCCGGAGCACGGTCGCGGCCGCGCTCTCGGCGTCATCGTCGTCGACGTCGAGCCGCACGGCGAGGTCCTCGAGCAGGCCGTCGCGATCGAAGCCGCGCGCGCCGTGGGCCTCGGCCAGGATGTCGCCGAGCTCCGTGGGAAGCTCGGCTCCGAGCTCTGCTGCCTCGTCCGCGGTGAGACGCGCGGCGACGGCGGCGAGCACCTCGTGCGTCGCGGCCTCGCCGTCGAGCTCCAGCGTTTCAGGGAGGCGCTCGGCGACGCGCGCATACACTTCGTCAGCGGTCAGCATCTCTCGGCAATCATAGGCAGGAGACGTCTGTTGTGAAGTAGCGGCTGGCACACTGGGTGCAGTAGGTCGCGCTGATTCAGGGGAGCGAAAAGGAGCGATCCGAATGGCGTGTGAATTCTTCGACGAAGGGAAGTTGGCAAGGTGCACCGCCGTGTGCGGCCTCTTGATCCCGAGTCACCACGAGCGCGAGAATTACTGCCGCACCGACGGGCACGTCACATGTCCGACCTTCAAGCTCTACCAGCTCAACCAGGCTCCGGTTCCGCAGGAGCAGTACTACGCGCTATGGGTTCCGCCGGCGCCGCGTCCCAGCGCGCGTGCGGATGCTGAACAGCCCCTGTCCGTCGCTGTGTAACGAATCTGTACACGATTCGCCGCGTCATCCGGAACGCGTGCGCATTTCCTACTACCAGGCGAACTACCGACAGAGATCAGGCGGGCGCGCCGACGGTCAGGGCTGGACTGTGGAACCGGCGGGCGTCCCCGGTGAAGTGTTCAGCGGCGTCGAGATCGGGAAGGGCGTCGAGAAGATCGGGCCGCCGACGCCCGACTGTCCGGTCGAGAAGCCGCTCGTCGGAACGCCGCCGAACGTGGTGCTGAACGGATCGCCGGCGGCGCCGCGGTTGCCGGTCGTCGACGTGTTGCCGTTGTTTCCGCCGACGCCGCCGACAACGCCCGTCGAGAGGCGTTGCATGGTTTCGCGGTCGAGGTCGCCGGTCTCGGGCAGGCGATTGGTGTTCTGAAACTGGCGGATGGCGGCGCGCGTCGACGCGGTCAGGTTGCCGTCGATGGGCCCGCGAAAGAAGCCGCCCGAGGCGAGCGCCGCTTGGACGTTGGCGACCTGGTCGACGTTGAGGCTCGACGACGGGCGCAGCTCGTTGTTGGTGCGCGCGTCGAAGCCCTGCTGAGACGGGAGCACGCCCGTGGCAGGCGACGACGGCAGGCCCGGTGTCGCCGGCGCGGGGGTCGGCGGGACGCCGTTGGTCGACGCTGCCCCGGTGACCGACGAGGGGGGCGGAGGGGTGGTGGCGTCGTTGTTGGGCGAATTGCCGCTGCCGGGCGTCGCGGTGGCGGCGGCGCCGGTGGAGGACCGCCCCATGGC
>JAQBQH010000406.1 GCA_028287105.1 Myxococcales bacterium | reverse complement strand
GTACCAGGCGCAAGAGCGGACGCAGTGAGGCGACCTCCCGGCGGCGTAGAGGGGCCGCGTCGCGCGAAGCGCGACCTGGGCGGCCCCGATGGAGGAGCACGCCGCGAACTGCGACGGATTCCGACGCCGGGAGGTCGCCTCACTGCGTCCGCGACCCGAGCCGTCCCGAAGCTATTCGTTCTTGACTGACCGACCTTGCGTCTACGGCGCGTAGCGCAGGTCGTCGCCCCGCTGCAGCGCGCGCAACGAAAAGATGTCGTCGGTAATCGGCTTGTCCGAGTCGCCCACTTCGACGATCAGCTCGGTCGCATGCTTCGACTGCTCGTTGACCATGAGCATGCGCGACGGCACCCACGCCTCGTAGCGCGACTTCTGCCGCTCGTAGGTCCGGTTCCACGTGCGCGCCAGCTTGCCGCTGCGATCGTAGAACTCCATGCGCGGCACGAGGTCGTGGTCGGCCACCACCGCGACGACACGGGACCACTGCGACGAGTGCTTCGGCTTCAGCTCCACCCTGGTCTCGTTGCCGGTGTGGCCGACGATGCGCGCGTCGAAGTCTTCGCCGAGGCGCACCGCTCCCAGATCCTCGGCGTTGAAGTCGGCGCCGAGAAACGTCTGGTTGAGCGCGCTCGTCCCGAGGCGGCGCACGCGCTTCTCGTCGGACAGGTAGACGTAGAGCTCGCCCTTGCCGAGCGCCAGCATCGCCGTGTTGCGCATGTTGGCCGGCGACAAGAAGCGCAGGAGGCGCTTGTCGCCGCCGTTTTGCAGCATCAAGAAGCGCCCTTCGCGCACTTCGCCGTCGGTGCCGATGGAGCGCATGCGGCAGATCCAAACCTTGTTGGCCGTGCCCGACGTGGCGCGGTCCATGCGCGCGACGAGCGCATCGGCATCGGCATCGGCGTGCGCCACACGGGCCGGCCCCGCCGCCCACGCGACGAGCGCCAACGCGACGAAGCTACTCCGCATCCCCCGCCTCGCGCTTCTTCAGCTCCGCGCGCAGCTCCTTGGGCCGCTCGCCCGTCGCCAGATACTTCTCCCACGGCTTCCGTCCCAGCCGCTCGAGCCTGAGCGTGTGCTGATCCCACGGATCGACCTCGTACTCCATCGGCGTCGTGCCGATGGCGAAGCCGTCGAGATAGACCTGCGCACCGCCGGGCTCACTCGCGATCTGCAGCCGATAGGTGTCGCGCGCCATCGGCATGCGCAGCACCTCGGTCGCCGCCGGCGCCACCTCGTGGCCCGCGATCTTCACGGTGATGTAGTGCGGCATCACCGCTTCGATGTCGTGCTTGCCGGGATCGAGCCGCGTCACCGCCGGGCTGCGATCGGCCAGCTCGCGACCGTCGACCTTGACCGTGGCGCCCGCCGGCGTCGTCGCCAGCACCACCGTCGCCGCACCCTTGGGCGGCGGCGGCGGACCGAAGCGCTGCTCCGCCAGCGCGCCCGCCCCGAGCAGCGCCAGCGCCGCGATGCCCAGGCCGAGGTTGCGGCGCGTGCGCCGGTTCATGCGCGTGAAGCGCCGCTTGGTCGACGACATCCGCGACATCGACGACATCGACGGCTGCGACGGCAGATCGCGCGTCCGCGAGGCCACCACCGCCGTCGACACGCCTTCGTCCTCGGCGATCCGCTGCAGCGCCGTCAACACCGCGCCCATGTCGGCCGGCCGATCGTCGGGATTCTTCGCCAGCGACCGCGCGATCAAGTGGTCGAGCGCCGGCGGCGCATCGCGCACGTCGCTGATGCGCGGCGCCTTCTCGTCCATGTGCTTGGCCAGCACCGTCACGTAGTTCGGTCCGGAGAACGGCGGCTGCCCGGTCCACATCTCGTACGCCACGCAGCCGAGGGCGTAGACGTCGATGCGCCGATCGACCTCGCCGCCGACGGCCTGCTCGGGCGCCATGTACTCCGGCGTCCCCAGGATCTCGCCGGCCGCGGTCAGCCCGCCGCCCTCGTCGCCGAGATCGATGAGCTTGGCCATGCCGAAATCGAGCACCCTCACCCGCTCGCGCTCGTCGGCGTTCATGCGAATGAGAAAAATGTTGGCGGGCTTCAAGTCGCGATGAATCACGCCCGAGTCGTGCGCCGCGCGCAGCGCCGTCGCCACCTCGCCGAGGATCGTCAGCACGCGCGGGAGGTCCATCGCCCCCTGCTGCTTGATCACGTCCGACAGCGCGGCCCCGTCGAGCAGCTCCATCACGATGAAGCCTTCGCCCGCTTCGGTCGTGCCGAAGTCGAAGACCTGGACGACGTTGGGATGGCCTATTCTCGACGCCGAGCGCGCCTCGACGCGAAAGCGCTCGACCATCGCCTTCTGCTCGGCGTACTTCCGCCGCATCACCTTGACGGCGACGCGCCGCCCGAGCTGCATGTGCTCGGCCTCGTAGACGCGGCCCATGCCGCCTTCGCCGAGCCGCCGCTGGATCTGATAGCGCCCCGACAAGACGGTGCCGCTCTCGTACGGCGGCTCTTCGTCCGACGGACGCGACGCCCGCTGGATCGTCGCGGCGTATCCCGCGCTCGGCCGCGACGGCGAGTCCATGTCCCCCATCCCCGCGCTACTTTATCACGAAGCTCTCACCGCTTGAAAACGGCGACGACGCGATGCAGGAAGTCCGACTCTTTTCCGGCCAGCGCTTCCAGCTCGCCAGCGTCGAGAAACGTGCCGTTGCAATGGAAGCACTTGTCGATGGTGAGGCTCTTGAACTGAATCGCCTTCAGGTCGAAGCCGCACTTGGGGCAGTGCATGAAGTGCAGCTTCTTGAGGTTCTCCAGCTCCTCCTCTTTCATCTTGCGCGCGCGCTCCTGCGCCAGCGCATGCAGCTGATTCGCCTCTTCCTTGGCGAAGAACTCGTCCTCCTCGTGTGACGGCTTCTTGGGCATTCGTCGCTCCTGTCTCGAATCTACGGCGGGGGCTCGTCGTTGGTAGGCGGACGCGGCAGCTGCACCGGCTTTTCTTCGTCCGCCTTCTTGGGGGCATCGTCGGCGGCCTTCGACGGCGGCGGCGACGGCGGCGGCGCATCGGAAGGCGCGACCGGCTTGGGCTCGTCGAGCCTCTTGTCTTCGACCGGCTTTGGCTCCGGCCTCTTCTCTTCCGGCTTGGCTTCGTCGGCGACCTTGGGCTCGAGGTCGCGGATGTTGTTCTTCGCCATCGTCGCCTTGGGCCCGATCGGCTGTGCCAGGAGGTACTGGCGATACCAATTGAGCGCCTCGCGACGGTCGCCGCGCAGCTTGTAGGCCTCGGCCAGCCCGATCATCGCGTCGCCATATCCCGGCGACAGGCTGAGCGCGCGCTTGAAGTGGTCGACCGCGGCCGAGAACTTCTCGCCGTCGAGGTCGCAGTAGCCGAGGCCCATGATCGCTTCGAGCCCGTTCGGCCGTTGCGCCAGCGCCCTGTCGTACAGCTTGCGCGCTTCCTTGGCGTGGCCGTTTTCGCTCAGGCGATCGGCCTGCGCCACCAGCTTCTTGTAGTCGCCGGCCGCCTCGTCGCTGCCCGCTTTGTCGGACGCTCCCGAGGGCTGCGTCGCCGCGGGAGCCGTCCCCGTCGGTGGCGTGGCTGGCTGGCCACTCGGATTCGCGGCCACCGTCGGACCCACCGGCGCGCCCGAGGGCGGCGTCGCCGTATCGCTCTCCAGCGTCGCCAGGAGCGCCCGCGCGCGATCGTGCTGCGCGTTCGCCGCCAGCACCGTCTGCAGCTCGGTGCGCGCCGCCAGCTTGTCGCCGGTCTGCGCCTCGATGCGCGCCAGCATCACCGACGCGCGCAGAATCGCGTGCTGCGTCGCCGCCTGATTGAGCTGATTGGCCTCCGCCAGCTTGGTCTTCGCCAGCGGCAGATTGCCGTCGCGCAGCGCCAGCGCCCCGGCCACGTACGCGCTCTCGGGATCCTGCGGCTTCTTCGCCGCCACCCGCGCCAGGTAGCGCTCGACCTCCGCCGCCGGCGCGCCGTCGACGCGCAGGTAATCGGCCATCGCGCGATTGACCTCGGGCGCCTCGGACGCGAGGTTGAGCGCCTCGGACGCGTAGCGCTTGGCCTCGTCGAGCTGCACCTGCGCCTCGCGCCGCAGCGTCTTGGCCGCCTGCGCCGCCGTCACGGTCGCCCCGCCGCTCTCGAGCGCGCGCGCGTCGTCGCGCAGATACGAGGCCCACGTCGTCCTCACTTCGGCCAGGCCCGCCAGCGGCAGCGCGCTCTTCTCGTCGGCCGCGCGACCGCGCTCGAAGGAGGTGACGGCGCTGCGGAAGGCATCGTCGGAATCGAGGAGGAAATATTCGCGCCCCTGCCGCACCGCCTCTTCGGCGCGCTTGTCGGTGTGCGCGAACAGGTCGCGCAGCGCATCGCGCTTGAAGGCCGCCAGGTAGCCGCCGGCGCCGAGCACCACCAGCGTCGCGAACAGCCCCGCCCACAGGCCGCTGCGCCGCCGCGGCGGCACGAAGTCGTCGTCGAGGAGCGTGTCGTCGGGCACCGACGCGATCCCCGCCGCCGGCGTCAGCTTCGGCGTCGGGTTGGTGCGCGCGAACGCCGGATCGTCGGTGTCGAGCGGATTGCCCATCGACGTCGGCCCCTGTCGATCGCGCCCCATCTGCGCGGTCGTGACCAGCGCCGGGTCGTCCTCGCTGCCGACGCCGCGTCGCTGATAGGCCGCGTTGGCCGCCTCGGCCGCGGCGCGCGGACCGTCGGCGCGCGCCACCGCCGCCGCCTGCTCGACGATGTGGAAGAACGAGGCCAGCTCGGCGATGCCACCCAGCCGCTTCCACTGATCACCGCTGCGCGAGATCTCGTCGTCGCGCGTGACCTTGCGCTCGACGATCCACTGCTGGAGCGTGGTCAGCTCGCGAAAGCGAAAGAGCTCCCCGGAGCTGGCCATGCGGATCATCCAGCCATGCTCCTCGGCGGCGGTGCCGCGGGCCGGCGTGCCCCGCGCCGGCGTCGCACGCGCGGGCGTCCCGCGG
>JAQBQH010000398.1 GCA_028287105.1 Myxococcales bacterium | reverse complement strand
CGGTGCCGCGGGCGTCGTCGAGGCGCTCGGCGCGGCGCACGACGACGCGGCACTCGCGGTCGGCGACGTCGGTGGAGGTGGCGCTGGCGTCGGCCTTGCCGATGAGCGGCTCGCGCGCGGGGCGGGCCTGGTCGTCGGCGGGGGCGGTGCTGCAGGCGAGGGCGAAGAGGGCGGGCAGGAGGAGGGCGGAGCGCTTCATGAGCGCGTTAGTCGCTCAGATATGAGTTACTGTCAAGCTCCCGTCGCTAGGAGTCGGCGGGCGCCATGGTCCCGCGGTCGCGCGGCGACCAGATCCGCTCCGCCAGGACCACCCCCAGATAGACGGCGGCGCCGATGAAGGTTCCGAACGGCAGCCACGCCTTGGACTTCATCAGCACGCCCACGAACGCGACGGCGAAGAGCCCGAGCGACAGCGCCACCGGCCCGATCAGCCGCAGCCGCCGCGACGCGAACGGCGACACCAGCCCGCCGATGACCGCGAAGAGCGCGGCGAGCCCGTCAGCGCGGACCAGCGATTGCGGAACGAGCATGTTGTGGCCGGCGACGAACAGCAAGGCCAACCAGAAGCCCAACAAGAAGCTCATCGGACGAACCACGAGTCACCTCCGCTACCGGAGCGTGCATCGTGCGCGCCGACGGGCAAACGTCACCAGGAGCAGGGAGACGAACGCGACCAGGGCCGCTCCACCGACGGGCGCCGCGCGCTCGGACATGGTGCATCCGCCCGAGCTGGTGTCGCACGCCGCCGTCAGGCCGATGAGCTCGAAGTCGTCGATGCCCGCTTCGACCTGGTAGGTCGGCTGCGGATTGATGATGGTGAAGCGCAGCTGCAGGGTCTTCATGTTCTTGTACTGCGGCGTGTCGAGCGAGATGCGGTGCTCGTCCCACGTCGACACCGTGGAGTCGGCCTTGTCGAACGCCATCCAGGTCTTGCCGCCGTCGAGCGAGGTGTCGATGGTGAGCTTGGCGCCGACGGTGTTCTGCGGCAGCATCGGGTCGGTGTAGTCGATGCCCTGGTACCAGACCCAGTAGCGCACGGTCGGCTTCAAGATCTTGGTCATGTCGTAGTTCGGCGAGTAGAGCACCGAGCCGCCGACGCCGAGCGACGAGTCGAACTGCGCGCGATGGCCGGCCTGCAGGCCCGTGAACCACGCCTTCGACGACGCCGAGTGGCCGCCCGTCGGCTGGTACACGAAGCCGGTGGTGTGCTTGTAGCCTTCGGGCGTGCCGTAGGCCCAGCCGTTGGTGGTGCTGCCCGGCTCGACGGTGAAGCCGTCCTCGTTGTCCTCGAACGTCGACATGAGCGCCTGGCGCTTGCCGGGCACGACCGAGGCCAGACCGGGCCACGCGGTGCCGCCCATCGTCGCCTCCGCGGTGACGGTGACCGTCTCGCCGCACTTGGCGTCTTTCGGCACGGTGCCGCTGAAGGTGACGCTGTCGGACGCGTCAGGCTCGAGCGACGCGATGCTCTGCGCCGCCACGCCCGCGACCGCGGTCCCCGCCGCCGCGACGCTGATGCCGCTCGCCGCCGAGGTGCCGCTGTTGGCGAGCGTGAACTTGACCTTGATCGGCTCGCCCGGCTCGACGACGCCGTTGCCGTTGCCGCCCGCCTCGGTGATCTCGCCGTCGACGATGTTGGCCACCGGCGAGCCGCACGGGGTGAGGAGGTTGGTGCACATGGTGCCGGCGCCGCCCGTGTACTCCTTGAACTTCTGCTCCCAGACCTTGCGGACCTTGTCGAGGAGCCGCGCCGCTTCGATGCCCGCGGAGGCCTTTTCGCCGGGCGCGGTGAGCACGACGAACGCGGTGCGGAAGCTCTTGGGGGCCGCGGCGTAGTCGGGGAAGCGGGCGCCGAGCGCCGCGACCACCTGATCGATGATGATGTTCTCGCGCGTGCCGGTCATCTTGGCGCCGACGCTGACGGGCTGGGTCGCGTCGACGGGCGTGCCGTCCATGAGCTTGGCGCCGTCGACGCGGAAGAACGGCTTGACCTTGTTCGCCGGGATCAACCCCATGATGTAGAGGTCGAGGTCGGAGTAGCGCTGCATGTACTCGGTGACGAGGAAGGTGCCGTCGGTCTGGGGCACGATGGTGTTGCCGTCGAGGACCGAGCCGTTGGTCTCGAGCGTCGAGGCCCAGTGCGCGGCGTCGCGGCCGAGCATGGCGGCCGACGAGCGGCCGAGCGCGTCCTTGTACTTCACGAACGAGAGCCAGCGATGTGCGAACTCCTGACCCAACACCGGGTAGAAGAAGTTATTGGGATCGGTGGTGGCCATGCCGTCCGATTCGAACTGGCTCCAGCGCATCATGTTGACGAACGCGTGCATGCGCTTGGTGCCCGAGCCCCAGAGCGCCGTGTCGTCGAGAATGTCGTCGCCGATGTTCTGGATGTCCTGGAAGATCGAGATCTCGTAGGCGAGCGCGCCGGGCGCGCCGTTGTCTTCGAAGGTCGTGAAGATGATGACCTCGTCGAAGTCGTCGGCGTACTTGGTGAGGAAGCGCTTGGTGATGCTGTAGTGGTTCTGGATCGTCGCGGTGGTGCGGATGGCGAAGCCGGTCGTGCCGAAACTGACCATGCCGTAGTCGCCTTCGAGGATGGCGACTTCACCGAGCTGGTAGACGCCGGCGGCGGCGGTGTCGTAGGCGCCGCGCAGCTCGACGAAGTTCTGATTGGGATGGAAGTCGTGCGAATGCATCGGCAGCGGCGCATCGGCGAGGGCGACCGCGGGGAGCATCATTAATGTAAGCAAGGACAGCTTGTTCATGAGGCGAAGCTAACACGCCCGCGGGGGGATAAGACTGCGATGTAGCTGACCGATTCGGCGATTCGTGCCATTTTGCGACCGCGCGGTCAGGACATCGGTGTGAGGCCGGGCAGGCCGAGCGCGCGTGCGACGGCCTCGGGGATGGCGTGCGGCTCGGGATCGCGGCCGATGCGCGCGGCCGCCTCGGCGCAGCGATGGGTCGCCTCGCGAAACGCCTCCTCGAGAGCGGGATGCGAGACGATCTGCGGCGGCGCGCGGTCGGGCACGCAGTTGTCGGCGGTCTCGAGGACGTAGACCGAGCGGCAGATGAGCGGGCGCACCTCGTAGATGTCGCAGCGGCCCTGATCGTCGTTGAAGGCGCACAGGTTCTGCTTGCGCGCGTACGCGACCGCCATCTTCTGATACGCGTCCCACTCGACGGCGTCGCCGGAGCCGCCGTGACGCGCGAGGTGCGCTTCGATGCGCGTCGGGTCGTTGCCGGCGCGGGCGCGCCAGCCGGGCAGCTTGGCGACGAAGCGGGCGCGCACGTCGGCGTGCGCGGGGTCGTCGAGCCACTCGGCGACGACCAGCGCCTCCGGTACGCTGCAGCGCACGAAGTTGGCGCAGCAGGCCGAGCAGCCGTCGCCGCAGGCGATGCGATGCTCGCCGCGCGACTCGACGAGCGGCAGGAACACCTTGAGCACACCGTCGACGTGGCCGGTGACGGCGCGCGCCAGGCGACGCGCGAGCTCCTCGAGATCCTCGGCCACGGATCGATGGTACCAGACTGCCGCGTTCGCGATATCCTCGCAGGCGAAACCCATTTGGGTGCGGCGTTATCAATATCGATACTGCCGTTCTCGAAATTGCGCCGGTTCTTACATTTCCAGGCGCCGCCGTTCCGGATGTGGGTGCCGCGCGCGGCCAACACCTTCGTGGCCGATTGCAAGCGACCATCCAAATCACCACGGCCGAGTCGCGCTTTTCAGAGGGAGTACGTGGCTCCTCGCGCAACCACGTGCGACGACAGCGCGCACCCGCGGCGCCTACCCTTGCCGCGAAGGTGTCGCGCCCTGCCACTCCGGCCTACGGCGGAAGCCGTTCGAGACGTCGATTACAGTTACCGAAAACGGTATTGAATTCGATTGACTGGGTATGAGTTTCGAATTTATGGTGGGCGCTAGCTAACTCTGGACTGGGTGGGCAATGCTGATGCCGCAGACCGATCATCGTTCACTGGGCGACGTCGTTGGTCGCTACCGCCTCCTCGGCGAAATGGCGCGGGGCGGCATGGGAATCGTGTACCTCGCCGCCGCGCAAGGGCCGGCCGGCTTCAGTAAGTTGGTCGCGCTCAAGGAGCTGCGTCCCGATCTGGTGGAGGACCAGGAGTTTCTCACCATGTTCCTGGAGGAGGCGCGCATGGCGGCGCGTCTCAACCATCCCAACATCGTGCAGACCAACGACGTGGACGAGAGCCACGGCCGCCACTTCATCGCCATGGAGTACCTCGAGGGGCGCTCGCTCTACCACGTGCTCAAGCGGTTCGCGCGGCGCGGCGGCTTTCCCCAGCGCATGGCGCTCTCGGTGCTGCGCGACGTGTTGAGCGCGCTCGACTATGCGCACGAGCTCGGCGGCTTCGACGGCAAGCCGCTCGGCTTCGTGCACCGCGACGTGTCGCCGCACAATGTCTTTCTGACCTTCGACGGCCACACCAAGGTCATCGACTTCGGCATCGCCAAGGCGCGTGACTCGTCGCTGGAGACCAAGGCCGGCGTGCTCAAGGGGCGCGTCAACTACATGGCGCCCGAGCAGCTCACGCGCCACGCCGATCGCCGCGCCGACATTTTCTCGGTGGGCGCGGTGCTGTTCGAGATCCTGAGCGGGCGGCGGCTGTGGCAGGGCATGGGCGAGATCGAGATCCTGGCGGCGCTCACGCGCGGCGAGATCCCGTCGTTGCAGGCGGTGCGCCCCGATACGCC
>JAQBQH010000387.1 GCA_028287105.1 Myxococcales bacterium | reverse complement strand
TAGTAAGGCGCGCTGCCGGCGGCGTAAAGGACCCGCGTCGCGCGCCGCGCGACATCAGCGGGTCCGCTGGAGGAGCACGCCGCGCAGCGGCGACTGCGACGGATTCCGACGCCGGCAGCGCGCCTTGCTACCTCCGCGACCCCAGCCGTCTTTTCGCTTAGCTGACCGGCATCGGATCTAGTCGTCGTCGTCCTGCTGCTGAACGAGCGACTTCTTCCCCCAGGGCGGCTCCGCATTCGCGCCCTTCATCGCCTTCCACAAGATGCGACCGAGCGGCGCCGTGTCCGGCTTCGTGAAGTCGATTCGCTTCGACTCCGCGGCCATCGGCGCGCTGAGCGAGTTGACGGTCATCGGGATCTTGCGCGGCACGAACGTGTACGCCTCGGCGTCGGCCGTCGGCGAGAAGACGTCGTACATCGCCGGCGCGTTGCCGTCGCGCTGGTTGATCGGGTCCACCCCGAGCAGCATCGTGATCGTCCGCCACATCGCCGGCACGTCGTAGTGCACGCTCGAGGTGTAGCCGCGGCGGGTCCACGGGGAGATCACGAGGCAGGGCGAACGATGGAGCTCGACGTGGTCGCCGCCATCCTGCGGGTCGTCCTCGATCAGGAACACCACCGACGACTTCCAGTACTCCGACTTGGAGAGCGCGTCGATGAACCGGCCCGTCGCTTCGTCGTTGTCGGCGACCATCGACTGCGGGGTCGGCTGTCCCGGTGAGGTCCCGACGGTGTGGTCGTTTGGCAGCGAGATGTACGAGAACGGCTCCAGCTTGAACGTCTTGTCGTGCAGGTTGTCGATGACGTACTGCACCTTGTCGACGTCGAGGATGCCGGTGTTGAAGAAGACGCCCGGATAGCCGACGTCGTAGACGGTGATGGCGCCGGTCGTGTTCACGATCTCGCCGTAGTTGTGGTACGCGATGCTCGCCGAATCGAGATGGGTCCACGCCGTCTGCGTCTGCGGCATGGCGAGGTGCTCCAGCTCGTCGGACGCGGAGAAGGCGCCGAGCGGCCGCGTCGCGCGCCCCCACGTCGTCAGCCAGCCCTTCTCGGTGTAGTCGTTGGCCATGTTGGCCGTCGTCCACTCGTGTCCCTGCAGCGACTGCTCGGCGAGCGAGTAGAAGTTGTCGAGGTTGGTGAAGCGCTTGGCCAGCGCGTGCAGGTTGGGCGTGATGTCGCCGCCGAAGAGCGCCAGATCGGCGCGGCCGTTGGCGCCGGCGAGATCGCCGAGCACCGCGTCGTAGGTCTTGTTCTCGCGCACGATCAGGAACACATGCTCGATGGGCGTCGGCGCCCCCTTGACCGCCGGCAGCGGGAACTTCTGCGGCATGCCCGTGCACGCGAGCTGGACCTCGTAGCTCTTCGGCCGCGTCAGGTTGGCGTGCACCGTGGCATCGCCCATCGTCAGATCTTGCGCCGACGGCAGCGGCACCACCTGCATCGTCCCCTGCATGTAGTCGTTGCGCTCGGGGGCGTGATCGCTCGCGCCCGCGCCCAGGCCCTTGGCCGACGCGATGAGCAGCGTGCCGTCGGACTTCACCGCGACCGCGGTCGGATACCACGCCGCCGGTACGCGGCCGAGCGGCGCCATCGTCGAGAGTTGGAAGGCCTGCACGCCGTTCTCGCCGGCGTTGGCGACGTAGAGCCGGTCGCGCGCCAGGTCGGCGGCGAGCGCGTTGGGCGCCGACCCGACCAGCCCGCTGGCGTCGAACGCGGTTCCGGTGAGCGACACCATCTTGCTCGTCGGATCGATGGCGGCGATCGAATCGCCGTCGGCTGCGGCGACGTAGACCTTGCCACCGACGAGGAGCGCCTGCTCGGGCGACTTGCCGGTCTTGATCACCGTGCCGGCCACCGGGTTCATCGGGTCGGAGACATCGACGGGCACGACGCCGTCGTCGAAGGCGCCGACACGCAGAAACTTGCCGCCCCACAGCGATACGAACGCGGTGCCCGTGCTCTCGTCGAGCGCCACGTCATAGGGCCCGGTGCCGAGCGACATGGTGCGCGCGACCTCCATGAACTGCGTGGGCCCCGCGGCCACGTCGACGATGGCGAGCGTGCCGTCGAATTGACAGGCGACGTAGAGCGTCTTGCCGTCGCCCGAGAGCGCCAGCCCCGACGGCATGCGCGCCAGCTTGTTGGCACCGCCGGCGAACGGCAGATGGATCTCGCCGGCCCTGGTCAGCTGCGGCGGGGTTCCCGCGATGTCGAACACCTCGACGACGTTGTAGTGCTTCGACAGGTCGTTCTCGATGCCGTACTTCGGGTCGTAGCCGCCGTTGGACACGTAGAGCCGCGACCCGTCGGCGGACAGCGCCAGCCCGAAGAAGAGCGCCGGGTCCGAGGCATCCGACGAGCTGCGGATGTAGTCGACGTTGGCCACGACCGGGTTGGCCGCCGCCGCCGCCTGAGAATCGATGATGCGCAGGTGCTGGTCGCCGTACGCGCCGTCGGTGACGACGACGTAGCGCTCGCCCGCCTGCGGCAGGACCCGCATCTGCAGCGGGAAGCCGCCCGTGGTCAGGACCGTGCCCGCCGGCGAAATCTTCCGTCCATCCGGCAGGATGACGCTACCGTCCGGGTTGCGCCGCGCCGGTGCCAGCGCCTCTTCCGAGGGGGCCGCCGCCGTGCAGTTGCTCTGGAACGCGTCGCCATCACCGCAACCACCGGCGACGAGCGCCACCATTGATAGGGCGCAAACCTTCATGCGGTCACGGTACTGGTGAGCCGCCGGCTTGACAAGTGACGCCTTGCAGCGTAACCCGTGCCAGCTATGCAACATCCCTACGCGGCGTTCGTGGGTAACGTCGAAAAGCCGGCGCGTTACCTCGGTGGCGAATACCACTCGGTCCACAAAGACTGGGACAGCGTCGACGTACATATCGCGCTGGCATTTCCCGACGTCTACGACATTGGGATGTCGCACCTCGGGACCAAGATCCTCTATTCGCTGTTGAACAAGCACCCGAAGATCTCCGCCGAGCGCGCGTTCGCGCCGTGGGTCGACATGGAGAGCGAGCTGCGGGCGCGTTCGTTGCCGCTGCTCACGCTCGAGAGCGCGCGGCCGCTCAGCGACTTCGACGTCATCGGCATCTCGCTCCAGTACGAGATGACCTACACCAACGTGCTGACGCTGCTCGACCTCGGCGGCGTTCCGCTGCGCTCCGTCGACCGCGGCGAGTCGGCGCCGCTGGTGCTCGGCGGTGGGCCGGTCGCGACGCACCCGGAGCCGGTGGCGCCGTTCTTCGACGCCTTCCTCATCGGCGAGGCGGAGGAGGTCCTGCCCGACCTCCTGGTCGCCTGGTCGCGCATGACCCGCCAGGGGCTGCCGCGCAAGGAGCGGCTGATCCGTCTGGCCGCGCGCGGCGGCCTCTACGTCCCGTCGCTGTATACGACGACCATCGACCCGCGCACGGAGCTCGAGGTCATCGCCGACGTCGTCGATCCGCGCGTGCCGCGCACGGTCGATCGCGTCTGGGTGCGCGACCTCGACGCCTTTCCCTTTCCGTCGGACACGCCGGTGCCCTACGCCGAGGCGGTCTTCGATCGCGTCTCGGTCGAGATCGCGCGCGGCTGCACCGAGGGCTGCCGCTTCTGCCAGGCCGGCATGATCTATCGTCCGGTGCGCGAGCGCGATCCCGATTCGATCGTCAAGTCGGTCGTCGACGGCGTCAAGAAGGGCGGCTACGACGAGACCTCGCTCACCGCGCTCTCGACCGCCGACGTCAGCTGCATCACGCCGCTCGTCAAGAAGGTGATGACCGAGCTGAAAAAAGAGCAGACGACGCTCTCGGTCTCGTCGCTGCGCGCCTACGGTCTCAACGAAGAGCTGCTCGACGAGATGTCGTCGGTGCGCGCCACCGGCCTCACGTTCGCGCCCGAAGCGGGCACGCAGCGCATGCGCGACGTCATCAACAAGAACGTCACCGAGGAGGACATCGCGGCCTCGGCGGAGAAGATCTTCTCCCGCGGCTGGTCGCGCATGAAGTGCTACTTCATGATCGGCCTTCCCACCGAGACCGACGACGACGTCCTCGGCATCGCGCAGACGGGCGCGCGCTTGAAGAAAGTGGGCCGCAAGATCCGCCAGGATGCCGACGTCACCGTCAGCGTCAGCTCGCACGTGCCCAAGCCGCACACGCCGTTTCAGTGGTGCGCGATGGACTCGGTCGACGAGATCCACCGCAAGCAGAAGATGCTGCGCGAGCAGGCGCAGCGCGATCGCTTGACGCTGAAGTATCACGAGGCCGGCATCAGCCACGTCGAGGGCATCTTGTCGCGCGGCGACCGGCGCCTGGCCGACGTCATCGAGCGCGTGTGGCGCCAAGGCGGGCGCTTCGACGGCTGGGACGAGCAGTTCTCGTTGCCGCTCTGGAGCGGGGCGCTCGACGCGCTCGGCGTCGTTCGCGATCTGTACCTCTCGACGCGTCCCGTCGACGCACGGCTGCCCTGGGACCACATCGACGTCGGTCTCGCCGACGGGTTCCTCGCCTGGGAATACCGTCGCGCGCTCAAGGATCGGGTCAGCCCGCCCTGCGGCAAGCCCAAGGGCTCGCTGCTCCATCCCACCACCGTCGAGGCGGCCGAGGCCGATCAGCGCAAGCTCGTCTGCTTCGACTGCGGCATCGCCTGCGACCTGACGCAGATGAAGACCGAGCGGCTGGTCATGCTGCGCAAGCTCGACGCGCACGAGCCGACCGTGCCGAAGGAGCCGCGCAAGCTGCCGGTGTTCAAGGGCCAGGTTCGCGGCCGCACGCAGGCGCCCGCCGGCTTCGCCCAGGCGGAAGGCGTGCGTTGGCGCATGCGCTTCGCCAAGATCGGGCGCGGCGCCTTCATCTCGCACCTCGACACGATGCGACTGCTCGTCCGCGTTTTCCGGCGCGCGCGCATCGAGATGATCTATTCCAAGGGCTTCCATCCCAAGCCGCAGCTCACGTTCGCGCCGGCGCTGGGGCTCGGGGTCTCGGCGCTCGGCGAATTGTGCGACGTGCGCATCGACTTCGACGGCGCGCCCGAGGAGCTGCTGGCGCGGCTGCGCGCGGCCGCGCCCGAGGGCTTCGTCGTGGGCGAGGTCGAAAAGCTCGCCGCGGGCGACGATGCCATGTCGAAGCGGCTCGCGGGGGCCGAGTACGCGGCGTGGCTGCCGGAAGCGCCTGCGTCGCTGCGCGCGGAAGGGCTCGAGGTCAAGCGCGTGCAGAAGCGCGTCGAGAAGACCATCGACGTCGGGCGCCACCTCGAGACCGCGCGCGTCGTCGACGGCGACGAGGCCGATACGCTGCGCGCGCAGCTCGATTGGCCGACGGGCGGCGCCATCGTGTCGTTCCGTCTCAAGATCGAGGCCAGCGGCGGCGCCAAGCCGTCCGAGGTCATCGAGGCGCTCACGGGCGCCACACCGCCCGAAGGCACCCGCTACGCGCGGACCGGCTTTCTCATGCGCGCCGCTTCAGCAGCCTCCCCGCCCGCGCCGGTAGAAACCATCGCATCCTAACGGCCCAAGCGGCGCTACTGCACGACGCGGAGCTGCGATCGCTTGGAGCCGTCCTCGGCGAAGGCCTTCTTCCAGGCGGCGAACGTGCCGCCCGCCTGATGCGCGATCAGCGCCCGGCGGCCCGCTTCGATGCCGCCCTGTGCCAGCACGTACTCGACCCACGCCCAGCGCGCCGACGTCGGCCGCACGTCGACCTTGCCGCGCAGCCCCTTGCGCAGTCGCTCGAGCTTGTCCTCGACCTCGCGAATGCCGGCGTAGCCGGCGCCGTCGAGCGGCGTGTTGCGCTTGGCCACGAACGGCGCGACGCCGAGCGCCAGCGGGATCACCTTCGACAGCTCGGTAGAGAAGCGCACCAGCTCGTCGATGTCCTCGTCGGTCTCGGTCGGCAGGCCCACCATCTCGTAGAGCTTGAGCCCCTTCATCCCGTGCGCGCGCGCCAGCTCCGCCGCGCGGACGAGGTGCTTCTCCTTGGTCTTCCGCTCGATGGTGACGCGCAGCCGCTCCGAGGCGCCGTCCGAGGCGGTGGTGAGCGTGCGATAGCCGCCGCGCGCCAGGAGGCCGACCAGCTCGTCGGTCAGCCGATCGGCGCGCAACGACGAGATGCCGATGTGGCGCCCGCCGTCGACGAGCCGGCGCACGATCTCGGCGATCTTCGGGTGATCGGTCACCGCGGCGCCGACGAGGCCGACGCGCTCGACGTGCGCCGGGATGGCGTCGAGCACCACGTCGGGCGAAACCTTGCGCATGCCGCCGTTCGTCGAGCGGCGCATCACGCAGTAGGTGCAGCCGCGCGAGCAGCCGCGCTCCGGCTCGATGAGGAACATCGATCGCAGCTCGGTGTTGGGCGTGACGATCTGCGAGCGCGCCGGTAAGAGCGAATCGTCGGCCTTGGCCACCGGCGGCAGCGACTCGCCGTGAATCGACGGCACCCAGAAGCCGGGCATCGTGGCCAAGAGCGCCAGGAGGCGCTGGCGATCGGGCTCGGCGTCGACCGCCTCGAGCAGCGACGTGGCCAGCTCCTCGGCCTCGCCCATGGCCACGACGTCGGCGAAGGGACCGAGCGGCAGCGGATTGGAGAAGGTGAGCGGGCCGCCGCACACGACCAGCGGCTGTTTTGCGGTGCGCTCGGCGGCAAAGAGCGGTAGGCCGGCGAGCGACAGGCAGTCGAAGAGGCCCGTCAGCTCGAGCTCATAGGCCACGGAGAAGGCGATGAGGTCGCAGCCGGAGACGTGGCGCTCGCCCTCGTAGGTGACGAGCGGCAGCTGGGCGCGGCGATGGGCCTCGACGTCATCAGGCAGAAAGGCGCGCTCGGCGGCCCAGCCCTCGACGCCGTTCATCAGGCGGTAGATGGCCTGAAATCCGAGCGACGACATCGCGACGTGATAGGGGCTCGGGTATACGAGGGCGACCCGGCGAGACGCATCACGATGGATGGTGCCGATTTCGTCGTCGAGACGGGCGCGCATTTGCGCGCGAAATTCGTGGAACCCCTTCATCTTGGCAAACGAGGACCTCTACCACGAAGCGGGGCGAGGTGCCACTCAGCGACGGTCGGAGCCGCGATTTGCGCGCGTCTTGACCGGCACGAGACGGCGACGGCGGACGAAGGCCAGGATGCCGGCCGCCAGGAGCGAGAGCGAGAAGGGCGTGACGATCGGCGCGCGACCCTGCGCGTGCGAGCAGCCGCCGCCCGAGCTGCCCGCGGTAGGCGTGCTCGTCGGCGCCGCCGTCGGGGTCTCGCCCGCGGGGGCATCGCCGTTGGCGCCGCCGCTGCCGCCGGTGCCACCGGTCGAGCCGCCGCCCATCGGCGGAGGGGTCTGGCCGGTCAGCTCCTCGATGCGCAGCGCCATGCGATGGCGCGCGGCATCGACGGTCGCCGGGTCGGTGGCGTTCTGCCACGCCTTGGGCGAGAGCGCGGCGGCCTCGGCGTCGGCCATGGCCGGGTCACCCGCGTCGGCGAGCGCCTTGAAGTACTCGTAGTCCTCCATGCCCTCGCGGATCATCTTCACGCGCAGGCTGGCGATCGGGATGTGCGAGGTGCCGCCGATCTTGGCCGGCGTGCCGGGGTAGAAGAGGGTGCCATCGCCGTTGCCGGTGAAGTAGAACTGGTTCTGCCAGGCGTCGCCGCGGCTGAACGCGTAGGTCGAGTCGTAGTAGAGCTCGCCGTTGACCTTCTGGTTCCACGCCTGCCACTCCATGGCGCGGTTCTGCGTCGCGGGCGCGTCGATCATGTGCGTCGGCCAGCCGGCGAGCTCCTGCGGACCGACGCCGTTGCAGCCCTGCGAATCGCACGACTGGTACATCCAGACCTTGTGCTGCTGCGACTGCGAGAGCCAGGCGCTGTAGGAGGCGCGCGTGTTGACCTCGGGCGGCATCGGGTCGAGCAGGTTCACCGTCGGGACCAGGAGGTCGATGCCGGCGAGGACCCCGTTGGCCTGCGCCGGCGCCATCTGCGTCGTCACCAGCGTCTGAAATTTCGCATCGGCGGCGTGGACCATCGAGGTGCGCGCGTTGATGCTGCTCCACGAGCAGCCCGCGGGCGGCTCGTCGCAGCTGTAATCGAACGTGCGCTCCATCCAGCCCTTGGCGCGGAAGTGCTTGGCCCACTCGGCGAGGTGCGCCTGGTCCTCGGTCCACATGTAGCGCACCGAGGTGAGCTTGGCGCCCTGGAGGCGGCCGCCCATCGATCCGTCGAGCATCGGCGCGTAGATCGCATCCCAGGCGGCCCAATCGTAGCTGCCGTTGGCGGCCTGGAGTGGCCCGGTGTAGACCGCCTCCGAGAGCGAGATGCGGTGGTCGAGCGCAAATTTCGTGTACTTGTTCAGGATGTCGATGGTGCCGGCGTCGCCGCCGCACTGCGAGTAGCCGCCGAAGTGGGCGATACAGGGATCGTTCCAGCCGATGCCGTAGGCGCTCGGCAGGCTCGAGGTCGACGGCAGCGTGAAGGCGTGCACGTACAGCTTGACGGCAATGTCGGCGGTGACGCCGCCGGTGACGTGGACCGTGCCCTGGTACCAGCCGGCCGTCGCCTGCGGCGAGACGTGGTACTCGACGAAGATCGGCTGCTGCTCGTTGGCGGCCACGTCGGCGGGGAAGGCGTTGCGCTTCTGGTTGTCGATTTCGTCGACGGCGGGGATCATCGCGTCGGGCCAGCGGCCGACGGTGCCCTGGATGTTCGAGACGGTGCCGACGTTGTACCAACCTTCGCGGTAGACGCGCACGTCGTCGATGGCGCCGCCGGCGGGACCGACCAGCTTGTCGGCGGTGACGGTGACGGCCTTGACGCCGGCTGAGCCACCGGCGACGACGAGATGGAACGCTTCGAACTCGTTGCGTGCCGCTTCGAGCGTCGCGCTCTGTACGCTGCCCGCTTTGTCGGCGGGACGGATCTTCTGCGAACCGGGAGCGACCCACACCGACTGCGCGAGCGCGGTCGACGTGAGCAGCAGCGAGGCGACCAGCGTAACGATTTTGGACGAGTGCATTCGGCGCGTGACCTAGCAGTCGTCATGCCACCAAGCGAGCGAATGATTGCAGCGTGTTCGACCGGACGACTGTCGTCGAGCGGCCACACGTTCGCGAAAAGCGTAGAGGATCGGAGACAGGCGCACACTTGACGCGGCGACGGCAGACACACAAAATCACGCCGTGCTCCTCGCTGCGTCGTCAGTCGCCGATCGCATTTCGCTCGCCGAGGACGCGCTGGCGGAGGCGGGTGCGGAGGTGGTGGCGACGCGTTACGGACGCGTGATCCGGCAGGCCGCGTTCCCGCACGTGTACGACGCCAACCTGGTGCGGCGGGTGCGACTGCGCGAGGAGGCGCTCGACGACGCGCTGGAGGAGTTCGCGCAGCCGCTGCGGGCGGTCGGGGCGCGCCACCTGCAGCTCACGCTCGACGGCGCCGACGTCCCCGACGCGCTGGCGCCGCTCCTCCGCCGCCGCGGCTTCATTCGCGATCGGCTGCTGGCCATGACGCTCGACGGGCCGCTCCTGCGCGGACGCGTTCCGGGGGTCACGCTCAAGCGCGTCCCCGAGGAGGCGCCGTGGGACTCGTTCGCCTTCGCGATGGATCGCATGAACCGCGAGGAGGCGTGGTACGCGCCGTCGGTGTCGATGGAGATCGTCGGCTCGATGCGCGCCAAGAGCGAGCGGGGCGCGCTCGAGGTCTACGTGGCCGAGCGCGACCGCCGCGTCGTCGGCACCGTCGGGCTGGCCATCCATCGCGGCGTCGCCAGCATCTTCTCTGTCGGCACGCTGCCGGAGGCGCGCCGTCGCGGCGTGGGGCGCACGCTGGTCATCGACAGCGTGGCGCGGGCGCGCGCGGCCGGCGCCGACCTGGTCTACCTCATCGCGCGGTCGGACGACTCGCCGAAGGACATGTACCGCAAGCTCGGCTTCCACGCGGAGCTCGGCTTCGACGTCTGGCTGCGCCTGCCGCGCTGACTACATCGCGGGGCAGGTGGCGTCGGTGCCGACGGTGA
>JAQBQH010000345.1 GCA_028287105.1 Myxococcales bacterium | reverse complement strand
GGCACGCCGGCCGACTCGAGCTCGTAGAAGCCGGTCCGCGTCGCGTCGTAGCTGGCGCGCCCGTCGTGCACCGGCGCGCGCGTGCGGCTGCCGTCGGGCGCCCGCACCCACAGCTCGGTCGCGCCCGCCGGCACCGGCAGCCGCCACGGTCGCCCCGTCGCGTAGGAGGTGACCAGCCCGACGTCGGCGCCCGCGAACCAATCGAGCGCGTTGATCAAGAGCACCGGGAACGCCACGCGCAGCGGCAGATCGGAGCGGCGCAGATCGAACCCCAGCGCCACCGTCTTTCGCCCCGCCTGATCGCGCGCCACGATGATCGGCTGCTTGAACGACGAGGCCACCGCGACGTCCCCCGCCTGGGGCGTGAACACCGACGCGCGCGCGATGTTCAGGTCCTTGAGCGCGACCCAGCGCATGAGCGGATGCTGCGCCGCGGTCTCGGTCACGAGCGGGCCGTCGGCGCTGCCGCGAATCGGAAATGGGCTGTGCGCGCCGTGCGGATCGAGGTAGAGCGCGTGCGTGCGCGGCCGCTCGTCGGGCGTGACGCCGTCGAGGATCACGGCGTCGTACTTGGCCGTCGCCGCGGCGTCGTACTTCGCGGGCGCGACCTTGTCGACCTCCAGGTTCTCGTCGAGCAAGAGGGCGCCTTCGAGGAAGAGGTCGCCGCCGCTGACCAAAAGCACCTTCTGCTTGTGCTTGAGCGGCAGGACGGCGTAGGCGACGTCGTCGAGCGCCAGCGCGTCGTGCGCGTCGGTGAGGCGCGCCTCGAGCCGGGCGCCGGCGCCGGCCAGATCGGGATAGAGCCGCTGCACCCGCTCGCCCGCGGCCAGCGCCAGCTTCTGCGTCTCGACCACCTCGCCGTCCTGCACCAGCTGCAGCGTCACCAGCGACGGCGTCGTGCGAAAGCTCTGGACCTCGACCAGCACTTCGTAGGCGGTCTGGTTGGCCTGATAGCGCCGCACCGCGAACGCGGTCACGCCGACGTTGTCGCTCGACTTGCCGACGGCGACGCGCCGCAGATCGACGCCGGCGAGCGCCTTGGCACCGTCGTCGAGGTCGCTCTGATTCCAGGCGCCGTCTCCGATCAGCACCAGTGTCGGACGCTGCCGGCCGCGCAACGCATCGCCGCACAGCCTGAGCGCGCGCAGGAGATCGGCGCTCGTGTCCGTCGCCGCCAGCGCCTCCACGTCGCGCACCAGCGCGCGGTCGTCGCGCGTGAAGCCGCCCACCGGCGCCGGTCGCGTGTCCATGGCGACGATCATCGCCTCGTCGTCGCCCGCCAGCCCGGCGATGATGCGGCGCGCCTCCGCCCTGGCCGCGTCCAGTCGCGTCTTGCCGCCGCTGCCCCCGTCGGTGGCGCGCATCGACGCCGAGGTATCGACGACGATGGCGATCGATCGACCATGCTGCGTCGCCGACAGTCGCGGATCTAGGATCGCGGTCAGGATCAGCGCCAGCACGACCAGCTGCACGGCCAGCGAGATGAGCCGCCGCAGCTTCTTCCACAGCGCCGTCGACTGCGACTCCGACAGCACGCGCTTCCACAGCTCGGCGAACGGCACCTCGAGCCGCCGCCGCCTGAGCTTCAGCAGATAGAGCGCCACCAGCGCCGCCGCGCCGGCTGCGAGCGCCGGACCGACGACCGAGAGCGGCGCGCCGAGGAAGGTCACGACAAGAAGCCGCCTTCACGGAACATGCGCAGCACCAGCTCCTCGAACGGCACCGCCACGTCGGCGCGGTAATAGGAGATGCCGCGCGCGCCGCAAAAGGCCTCGAGCCTGGCGCAGTAGTCGGCGTGCGCGCGCGCGTAGGCCGAGAGCTGCCGCTCGGTGACCGTGACCTCGCGGCTGACCCCGCTCTCGACGTCGACGATCTCCAGATCGCCGCGCAACGTCGGGCGCGCCTCCGCCTGCGACCAGATCTGCAACACCGTCGGCTCGAAGCGGTGATAGCGCAAGAGGTTGAGCCCGTCTTCGTAGCCGTCGGGATCGTAGAAATCGCTGACGACGATGGCGAGGCCGCGCCGCTTGTGCTGGTGGACGAACGACTCGAGCGCGTGCGACAGCTCGGTCTTGCCCGTTGCCTCGAGCGCCGTCAGAAATTGGAACACCTTGAAGATCTGCGCCTTGCCGCGCGACGCGGGCAGCCGCTCGTTGGCGCCGCCGCCGCCGAACGGCACGATGCTCACGCGATCGAGCTTGGCGAGGCCGATGTACGCGAGCGCCGCGCAGATGCGCTCGGCGTAGTCGAGCTTGCCGTTGGCGCGCATCGAGGCCGACGCGTCGACGAGGAGGTAGATGTGCAGATCCTCCTCCTCCTCGAACATGCGCAGGAGCAGCTTATCGAGGCGGCCATAGGCGGACCAGTCGAGGTAGCGCAGATCGTCGCCGGCGGTGTAGTTGCGATGGTCGGCGAACTCGACCCCCGAGCCGGTCTTGCGCGAGCGCCGCTCGGCGCGCATGCGCCCGACGAAGACTTTCTTGGCGACGACGTAGAGATATTCGAGCTTCTTCAAAAACTGCTCGTCGAACTCCATCGCTACGCCGCGGTCTCCGCCAGGATCGAATCGATGATGGTGTCGGGATCGATGCCCTCGGCCTCGCCCTCGAAGTTGAGGATGAGTCGGTGGCGCAGCGCCGGCTTGGCGACGTAGCGCAGGTCGTCGGTCGAGACGGCGAATCTGCCGTCGAGGAGCGCCTTGATCTTGGCTCCCAGGAGGCACGCCTGCGCGCCGCGCGGCGACGAGCCGTAGCGCACGTACTTCTTGGTCAGCGGCGGCACGCCGCGCCCTTCGCGCGCTTCGGGGTGCGTCCCCTCGACGAAGCGGACGCAGAAATCCTGCACCGGCCGCGCCACCGGCACCTGCCGCACCAGCTCGCGCAGCTCGAGCAGCCGCTCCGACGACAGCACCTTCTCGGCGCGCACCTCCTCGCGGCCGGTGGTGCGATCGAGGATCGTGTGCAGCGCCTCGCGCGTGGGGAACTCGACCTTGAGCTTGACGAAGAATCGATCGAGCTGCGCCTCGGGCAGCGGATAGGTGCCCTCCATCTCGAGGGGGTTCTGCGTGGCGAGGACGAGGAACGGCTCGTCGAGCTTGTAGGTGGTCTTGCCGACGGTGACCGACTTCTCCTGCATCGCTTCGAGCAGCGCCGACTGAGTCTTCGGCGTGGCGCGGTTGACCTCGTCGGCGAGGACGACGTTGGCGAAGATGGGGCCGCGCTGGAACTGAAAGCGCTTGCCGCCGCCTTCCTCGACGATGACGTTGGTGCCGAGGATGTCGGCCGGCATGAGGTCGGGCGTGAACTGAATGCGCGAGAAGTTGAGGTGCACGGCGTCGGCGAGCGTGCGCACCAGCATGGTCTTGCCGAGGCCGGGCACGCCTTCGAGGAGCGCGTGGCCGCCGGCGAGGAGCGCCATGGTGACGCCCTCGACGATGGCTTGATGCCCGACGATGACCTTGCCCACTTCGTCGCGCAGGCGCCCTACGTCGCGGGCGAAGGCGCGTACCTGTTCGGCCACGTCGCTGGAGTCAGCCATGACGTAACAGTAGCAAAGGGGCGGTTCGGCGCACGCCAAACTTGAAACCGTCGTCACCCCTGCTTACCCCCTCGGGGTAGTGATGATGCGCATCGCATTCTCGGTCGCGTTTCTGATGGCTTCCACGTCAGGTGCTAGCGAGCCGCAAGCGGTGGTTCCGCCTCCACGCCCGATGCCGCCGGCACCGCCCGAATATTCACCGTACAGGCTGCGGCTCGACGTCGACCTGGCGCTGCTGATCGGCGGCACCGTCTTGTGGGGCGGCACGTCGTTCATCGGCGCCGGGCAGGCGCCGCCGTCGTGGTGCGGCACCGCGGCCACGCCGCCGTGCGACAGCAACGGCATCAACGCGTTCGACCGGATCGCCCTCGGCCTGTTCGATACCAAGGCCAAGCAGGCGGCCGACGCGCTCGCCGGCATCGTTCCCGGCGCGCTCACGATCATGGACGTCGTCGACGCGGGCATCACCCATTGGCGCGGCTGGCTGGTCGACGCCGTGGTCATCACCGAGGCCGTCGTGTGGGACGGCGCGGTGCAAGACATCGTGCGACGCGCGACGCGCCGCCCGCGGCCGTACATGTACACGCCGGGGCTCAATCCCTCGGGGCGCGAGGGGCCGGAGGCGGACTTCTCGTTCTTCAGCGGCCACACGTCGGGGACGTTCGCGATGGCGACGGCGACGGCGTACACCTATTCGCTGCGCCATCCGGGATCGAAGTGGCAGTACCTGGTCTGGACGCTGGCGCTGGCGGGCGCGACGACGGAGCCGATCTTGCGCGTGCTGGCGGGCGACCACTTTCCGACCGACTGCATCGTCGGTGCGCTGGTTGGGACGGCGTCGGGGATCCTGTTCCCGGCGCTGCATCGTCGCAAGCTGCCGGTGCGGCTGGTGTCGGCGATGACGCCGGATCAGGCGACGGTCGGAGTGGCGGGGCGCTGGTGAGGTCGCAATCTGCCGCTCGCGGTCAGTCGACGCCGTAGCGCACGCCGTGGACCGCGAGCGCGTCGAGGAGCGGGCGCGCCCCGAAGGCCTGCGTCGGCGTGAGCGCGCCCTTCTTGTCGAAGTCGGGCGCCGAGGCGCGCACCGCGCACTCGACGGCGGACTGGGCGGTGAAGTCGTAGCCGTCGCCGGTCGTGACCCAGGCGCGCGCCGTCTTTTGTCCCGACGTCGCCTCGGCGAGGATCGCGCATCGGGCTCGCGCGCGCTCGGCGTCGCTCGGACCCTCGGGGAGCGTCGACACCAGATGCTCGGCGAGCCGCTTGGCCGGGCCCCACGCCAGCGCCTTGGTCGCCAGCCCCAGGATCGGCATGGCCCGCGCCACCGACGACGAGACCACCATGTACAGGCGCACGGTGCGCGCCCCCGTCGAGCGCGGCGCCGTCGCCAGATCGCCCCACGGAATCGAGACCGCCGCGCGCGCGCCGAGCGGCTCGGGGAAGGGCGCCTCCCAGCGATCCGTCGCCACCGGCTCCGGCTGATAGCGCCCCGCCAGGTAGGCCAACCCGCCCCTGTCGGCGCTCTCGAGCGCCGAGCGCGTCGTGCCCTGCGTGGGGCGCCCACCGAACTTGACGGCGATACGCAAGATCTCGGGCTTACCGCCGGCCGCCTCGCTGGCCAGCACCGCCGCCGCGTCCGTCGGCACCACATCGAACCCGACCGCGTTGACCAGCGCCACGCCACGCGCGCGCGCCTCGCCGTCCCGTTCCGCGGTCTCGAGCATGTAGCCGACCTCGCCGGTGATGTCGAGATAGTGGCGCTTCGCCGCCAGCGCCGCCTCGCGCACGGGCGTGCCCATGCGCTGGAACGGCCCCGCGCAGGCCAGCACGACGCGACCGCGCGCGATGGCCGCCTCGAGCGCCGCGGCGTCGTCGAGCGCCGCCACCAGCACCTCCGGCTGCGCCGCGCCGAGCGACCCGGCCAGCGCGGTCAGCTTGGCGCGATCGCGTCCAGCGACGGCAAACGACACCTTGCGTCGCGCCAGCTCGTTACAGATGAGGCGCCCGGTGAACCCGGTTGCGCCATACACGACCACTGCCACGTCCGCCATGATCCGCGCAGCATACTCCCGGCGCGGCGAATGATCACTCGCGCGGCTTGATGAGCTGGAAGTAGCGCTTGACGTAGAAGCGGTAGCCCGGCGGCACCTTCTCCTTCGACATGACCTCCTCGACGACGGCGCTGTAGTCGCCGTAGACCTTTTTGTAGGTCGTCGAGGCGAATCCCTTCTCGGCCGAGCCGAGGATGGTCTGGCTGCGCGACGGGCCGGCGCCCTCCTTGCCGTTGACGCGCGTGTCGTGCCGCTCGCTGTTGAGGCGCGTGATGTCGCCCTGCAGGTTGGGATCGTGCTGGTTGCCGATGCCGTCGCCGTTGCCGCCCGGCTGGTCCTTGCCCTCGCCGCCGGGTCCGGGCTTTACGCCGCCCGGTCCCATGGGCATCGGCAAGAGCAGGCGCGAGTCGCTCTTCTGGCCATTGTCGCCGAGGAGCAGCGTGTCCTTCTTGCCGCCGGCGCGCTGATCGAACTCGCGCAGCTGCTCGCCGCCCTTGCCGTTCTTGCCGTTCTGGGCGCGTGCCATGCCCTGGCCCTTGCCGTCGCCGTCCTTGCCCTGGCCGTCCCTGCCCTGGCCGCCGTCCGACTTGCCGGCGCGACGCAGCACCTCCTTGATCTCGGCGATCTGCATCTGGGCGCGCTCCTGATTGGAGAGCTTGGTGATCTGGTTCTCCATCTGGCGCATCTGCTCGGCGAGCTGCTTGAGCGCCTCGGGCGACATCTTCTGGCGCATCTGCTCGGCCGCCTTCTCCAGCTCCCGCTGCAGCCGCTCGAGCTGGCGGTTCATCTCGGCGCGCTCGAGCCTCTCGCGCTCGAGCCGCTGGAGCTCGCGCTGATTGCGCTGCAACCGTCGCTGCAGCTCTTGATCATTGGGCCGCTCGGCGAGCTGCTTCTTGAGCTGGCGCGCCTCTTCCTCGAGCCGCTGCATCTCCTGCTGCTGCTTTTTTTCTTCCTGAGTTCGCTGCTGCTCATGTGCCGCCGCTTCGAGCGCCTTGGCCGCCTCTTCGCGCTGCTTCTGATCCCACTTGGCGTCGGCGGCGCGCTTCTCGGCGTCGCTGGCGAGCTTCTCCAGTTCCTTGCGCGCCTCGGCGATGTCCTCTTCCTTGAGCGCCTTGCCCGCTTCCTTGAGGAGCTTGGACTTGGAGAGCTCGTCGCCCGCCTTGCGCAGCTTCTGCTTCAGGTACTCGAGCTCTTTGTCGTTCGCCTTGAGGTACTTGTTCTCCAGCTCGGCGAGCTTGTCGAACGCCTCTTTACGCGTCAGCTCCTCGGCGTCGATCTGCTGCAGGAGCTTGTTGATCTGATTGGCGAGCTGCTTGATGTCGGCGTCGCCGCTCTGTTCGGCTTCGCGCGCCAGCTGCGCGGCCGCCTGCAGCTCCGGCTCCAGATCGGCGCGCTCGACGACGAGCCGCGGCGGTCGCGGCAGCGCGGCCACGACCCGTGCCGTCGACGGGAACTGCAGCAGCGCGACGATCAGCGCGACGGCGGCGACGATCCCCGCCGGCCCCAGCGCCTCGGGGCGGCGAAACGGTGCCGCCCGGCGCGCGTC
>JAQBQH010000307.1 GCA_028287105.1 Myxococcales bacterium | reverse complement strand
CGCACGCGCCGACGCACGCGCCTGCGCCACCGTCGCCGGCGCGACGGGAGCCCGCCCGCGCCACACCGGCTTCAAGAGCTCGCGCCCGCCCGACGTGATCGATTCGCCGGCCAGCGCCACGAGATCGTGGTCGGCGAAGCGGTGCACCTGCAGCTCGCCGGGGAGCGTGGCCTTGCCGCTGCCGCGGGCCAGCTTCATGGTCAGCTTGCCGTAGCCGTTGACGGTGAGCTTGGCGACACAACCAATTCCGACGGGCGCGTCGGGCGAGCAGGTGATGTTCTCGCCGACGCCGTAGCCGTCGGCGCCGTCGAGGGCGGCGACGCGATGCTCGTCCAGACCGTCGGAGACGATGATCTTGGCGTGGGGCGCGCCCAGCTCGTTCAAGAGCGCCCGCGCCCGCGCCACCGTCTCGGGCGTGACGTTGGAATCGAGGCGCAAGCCGACCAGCCTGCCGTCGGTGGCCTCGACGGCGTGGCGGATGCCCTCTTCGGTCGAATAGGTATCGACCAGCATGATCGAGGCATCGGGGAAGGCCTGGAAGAAGAGGGCGAAGCTGTCGCGCTCGCTCTGGGGCCACTTTTCTCCGACGTGCTCCGACGCCTGCACGAAGAAGTGGTCCATCGTTCCCGAGATGGGTACGCCGTGGCGGCGCAGCGCCGCGACGTTGGAGGTCGCCGTCACGCCTGCCAGGTAGCCGGCGTAGCTGGCGTCGACGGCGGCGGCCGGATGCGTGCGCCGCGCGCCGAACTCGAGCACCGGCTTGCCGCGCGCCGCTGCGACCACACGCGCCGCCTTCGACGCCACCATGCTCATGTGGTTGATGCGCCCGAGCCACGGCGTCTCGATCAACTTGGCGCGCAACAGATCGGTGCGCACCTGCAGGAGCGGCGTGTAGATGCCGATGCGGGTCTCTCCGACGCTGAAGGGCTTGCCGTCGGTGCGCAGCGCCGGGCCGGCGAAGGCGGGCGTGCCTTCGCACATGGCGTCGATCTCACCTTCGAAGCCCTCGAGTGCGCGCAACGTCCGCACCAGATCGGGGCGCGCCTCGAGCGCCGGGCCGAGGAGCGGCGTGTCGAGCAGCGCGTCGAGGTCGCCGTCGTCGAGCGCCATGGCCGCCGCATGCTCGAGGATCGAGTGGAGGCCGCAGAAGAGGACGTAGTTGCGGTTGCGCGGCAGCTTGCGGAAGAAGAACGCCATCGCCACCGGCGCCTGCGTGCGGCCGGCGTCGTGGTGCGCGACCAGCGTCGTGAGCTGGTAGGCGTCGACGGTGAGGGTGTCGAGGCTCACGAGAGTGCCGCGCTGTCGACGAGCGCGACCTGACCGGCGGCGAAGTCGCCATCGACGCGAGCGCGCGACGCGGGGTCGACCGGGCGCGTGAGATCGTCGACGACCAGCACCTCGAACCCGGCGGCGGCACCGTCGAGCGCAGTGGCGCGCACGCAGTAATCGCGCGCCAGCCCGACGACGAACAGGCGTGCGACGCCCCGCTCCTTCAGATAGCCGCCGAGGCCGGTGGCGAGGCCGGCGTCGTCACAAAAGGCGCTGTAGGAGTCGACGTCCTTGCGCGTGCCCTTCCGTAGATATGACGTAACCAAGGTATCGGGGAGATCGCCATGCACGGCGGCGCCACGCGAGCCGGCCAGACAATGGATCGGCCAGGGACCACCTTGCCTGGCGAAGGAGACGTGCCCCTCGGGGTGCCAGTCCTGGGTCGCCACCACCGTCGAGAAGCGGCGCGCCAGCCGACCGATGGGCACGGCGATGCGATCACCCTCGCTCACCGCCAGTGGTCCGCCCGGCATGAAGTCGGGCTGCAGATCCACCACGATGAGCGCGTCTTTCGTCGGGTCGATGCGCATGACCACCTCTTGTTACTTATTGTAAGACTGACGTGAAGTCCGGTCAAGCGAAGCGGAAGAGACGAGCCGGGCGGTAGGCCTGCCCGGTGCGCATGCGCCCGGTGTCCTTGACCAGTCCCACCGCCTGCACGCGTCGCTGGAAGTTCCGTGAGTCGAGCTCCTTGCCCAGGATCGTCTCGTAGAGCCGCTGCAGCTCGCCGAGGGTGAAGGTGGGCTCGAGGAGGTTGCGCGCCACGTCGGTCCACTCCAGCTTGGCGCGCAGCCGCTTGATGGCGTAGGCGGCGATCTGCTTGTGGTCGAAGGCGAGCGGCGGTAGGCGCGTGATGGGGAACCAGCCAATGCCCGAGTATTTGTCGGTCGTACGCAACTGCACTTCGCTGCGGATGAGCGCCAGGTGGGCGACCGAGATGCAGCGTCCGGCGGCGTCGCGCGCCGGCTCGGAGAAGGTGTAGAGCTGCTCGAGGTAGACGTCGCCGATGCCGGCCTTCTCCTCCAGCTCGCGCACGGCCGCCTGCTCGACGGTCTCACCGCCGCGGATGCGCCCGCCCGGCAGCGCCCAGCGGCCGGTGTAGGGGGCTCGCTTCATGCGGATGAGGAGCAATTCGAGGCGCCCCTCCTGCACGGTGAAGATGGACAGATCGACGGCGACGCCCATGACTCCCTGGCGCGTCATCGCTTCTCCGCCACCACGACGGCGTTCGTGGCCGGCCAGAAGGCGCGGCCGTCCAGTTCCGTCAGGAGGACGTGATCTCGATAGCGGTGGTCGCGGATCCATTCGTTCACGTAACCATCGAGCTTGCGCACGACGAAGTCGCTCGCTTCCAAGAGGGCGCGCCACCCGTCGAGCGTGTGCGCGCCATACTCCTCGTGCACTTCGATGTCCCAGTTCTTGACGTAGTCCTTTTTACACAGAAACTCGTTGGCGAGATGTGCGCTCAGTCGCACGACGGGTTTGTCGACGCGCTCGTCGACGCGCTCGTGGGGGGCGCCGAGGCCGTGCTTGAACTCCCGGGCGAAGCGGTCGAAGCGCGCCGCCGTCTCGGCATCGAGGAGCGACAGGAGCACCGGTCGCGTCCCGGGGCTGAGGCCGTCGCGAATGAGGATGCGCCCGCTGGCGCGCAGCTCGCGGGCGGCGGACTGCACGGCGCGCGCGACGCGGCCGAGGTCGTAGCCGGAGTAGCTGTAGATCTCGTGCATGATCGACGAGAAGATGATGCTGTCGGCGGTGCCGTCGGGCAGCTGCTGATCGGCGGCGTCGCCCTGGAGCAGCTGCACGTCGCCACCGGCGTAGGTGTTCTCGTCGCTGCGGCGGAGGAATTCGCGCGACAGATCGACGCCGACCAGTGAGGCGCCGGGGAAGCGGCGGCTGAGCTCGACGAGCAGCTTGCCGGTGCCGCAGCCTTTGTCGACGATGCAGGGCGGCCGGACCCAGGGAACCAGGTCGTCGATCTTCTGCGCCAGCGACGCGTCCATCTGCGCGCCGTAGGTGGCAAAGTCGCGCGTGCTGGCGAGCTCGCCGTCATCGGTGCGGATGGTCTCGCCGAAGATCTCGTGCAGGAGCGCCGGCACGCCGCGGGCGCGGTAGATCTCGACCGTCGACGGCGCGGCCTCGGCTTCCCAGGGCTGGCCGTCGACGATGCGCTGGATGAGCTCGGTCGGCGTCAGGCCCGGAGTCTGCGACGGCGCCAGCTGGTAGCCGGCGGCGGCGAAGAGCGCCTGTACGTCGCGGTTGGCGCTGACGAGAAGCGTCTCTTCGGGCGAGAGCTCGAGGTAGGTCGCCGCGCCGACCGCCTGGCGCACGTGAGCCACCCAGCACGCATCGTCGGGGATGTCGGCCACGCGCACGAGATCGAAGCGTTTGCCCGTCGACGCCAGCACCGGGCGCAAGATCGCCTCGCGGGTCTCGGCGTCGAGCGGATTGCGCCGCGTGCCGGTGTGGTCGGCGCTGGTCACGACGCAGATGATGCGATCGATGTTTACTTCTTGTGCGAGTGACGCAACCAGCTCGGCCTGCGCACGCGTCAGCGCGTGGAAGCGACCGAGCAAGAGCGCGATCATGCGCGCGCGATCAGGCCATCAGCCAGCCAACCGGCCAGCATCTGAAACGCCGCCGGTCCCGCTTCCTCGACAGGAAGCGTCTCGGCCATGAGGTCGCAGAGGACGCCGAACGGCGCGCCGTCGCGCGCCTGCACGAGCAGGCTGTGCTCGAGCGGCTCGATGGGGCGATGGTAGACGAGCAGCTCCTGGCGCCACACCAACAGCGTGCGCGGCGAGGCGGCGGGCGGCTGAATGAGCAGCTCCTCGGTGGCGGCCGGCTCCTCGCTCTCGACGACTCGCCAGACCTCGTCGACCGCATGGCCGACCTCGAGGAAGCGATGGCTGGGAACGAGCGGCAGCGGCAAGTGGACGTAGCGTTCGGGCGGAAGGCCGCGCAGCTCGTCGAGCGTCAGCGGCTCGGCGTCGGGACCGTCGAACAGGTCGACCCGCGTGCGCTCGAGCAGCGCCAGCTCGGCGAGCCACGCGCGCTCGCGGCCGAGCGCGTGGCCCTTCAGGTACTCGGGCAGCCGCGCGCCGACGTTGCGCACCGACGGGTGCTGGGACGGACGCTCGAGGAGATAGTCGGTGACCAGGTTGTGGAACGGCTCGTCGCCGACGGCGGCGGCGACGGCGCTGAACTCGTCGCGCAGGATGTCGGCCAGCCGCCAGAAGTACATGTTGGCGTAGATGTCGAGGCGCTCCGAGGCGTCGAGGCGCGCGTCGCCGCCGAGGAGCTTGGCGAGGTCGTCCGACTTCATGTCGATCCGACGCAACCCGTCGTCGACGCCTTCCGGCGCGGTGATGAGCTGCCAGAACAGCTCCTGGGTCTCACGCAGCGACATCGCCGAGAACCTCCCGCTCGATGGCGGCCGCCTTCTTCGATTCAGCGAGCACCTCGTCGAAGGGCGGGATGTGGTCGTCCCATTCGACGAGCGTGGTGAGGCGGCCGAAGCGCTCGAGCGCGCGCCGGTACAGCGCCCAGACCCCGTCGCAGACGGCATGGTCGTGGGTGTCGAGGAGATGGGTCGGAAAGACGGAGTGGCCGGCCAGGTGCACCTGACCGACGCGGCCGACCGGGATGCCGTCGACGAAGTCGTTGGCCTCGAAGCCATGATTGAAGGCGCTGACGAAGACGTTGTTGACGTCGAGCAGGATGCCGCAGTCGGCGCGCGTGCACAGCTCGGCCAGGAACTGCCACTCGGTCATCGCGCTCTGCGTGAACGTGACGTAGCTGGAGACGTTCTCGATGAGGATCTGCCGCTTGAGCTTGTCCTGCACGCGGGCGACGCGCTCGACCACGTGGGTCAGCGCCTCCTCGGTGAAGGGCAGCGGCAGAAGGTCGTGCGAGTAGTGGCCGCCGACGCTGGACCAGCACAGGTGGTCCGAGACCCAGGCCGGCTCGGTCTCGGCGGCCAGCGTCGCCAGCTGCTCGAGGTAGCGCGGATCGAGCGGGTCGACCGAGCCGATCGACAGCGCCACGCCGTGCAGCACGATCGGATGGCGCTCGCGCACCTTCCGAAGGACGCGCCGCGGATTGCCGCCCTCGACCATGAAGTTTTCGCTGATGACCTCGAACCAGTCGACGCGCGGCTGCTCGTCGAGGACGGTGCCGTAGTGCTGCGTCCGCAGCCCAACCCCGTGTCCGATGTAAGGTAGATGAAGCATGATTAGAAAGGGCCGTTAGCCATCAGGCTAATGGCTAACGGCTGTCTTGTTCCTACTTCTCCGTGACGACGGTGCCCTTCTTGGCCTTGCAGTCCTTGTCGGACGCCTCGACCCAACCCTTGCCCTTGCACGTGTTCATGCCTTTGCACGAGCTGGTGGCCGACTTGCACTCGGCCTTGCCCTTACAGTCGTTGATGCCCATGCACTTGACCTTGCCGGCATCCTTGGCGTGAACCACCGCCGGCGCGGCGGCAGCGAAGAGACCAGCGACAGCAGACGCGACCAGAGCTCCCTTGACAGTCATGGATCCTCCTTTTGGCCGTCGTACTTTAGTCCTGAATACGCGTACGCCGCAACTTCGGATCGGGTTACGCCGGGAGCGCAGCTCGTTTACGTCAGAGGTACAAAAAGAAAACGGCGGAGGTGACCAGCACCTCCGCCGTCGAGCATTCGCTCTGAGAGTTTATGCGGTTACTGGCAGTAGCCCATGACGCAGCTGTTGCCGCCGGCGCCGCACATCTGGCAGTCGTTCGAGTTGAAGCAATGAGCGCGGCACTGCGCGTTGACGCACTCGAGACCGGCGCCGCACTCGGCGTTGTTGTGGCACGACGGCGTGCGACCCGTGTTGGCGACGCAGGTGCCGCCCACGCAGACGTCGCCGGGGTTGGTGCAGTCCGACGTCGTGGTGCAGGTGCCGTGGCAGACCCCGTTGATGCAGGGCTTGCCGCTGCAGTCGGCAGCCGTGGTGCACTGCGTGCCGCCGTTCGGGTCATTGGTGCAGTGGCCGCCCGCGCAGATCTGGCCGGTGCCGCAGGTCGACGCGTCGGTGCAGGCGTTCTGGCACTGACCGTTGACGCAGAGGCCGCCGGCGCCGCACTCCGAGTTGGTGGTGCAGCCGGTCGGATTGGTCGGGTTCTGGCACTGACCGTTGACGCAGGTCAGGCCGGCCGCGCAATCCTTGTCGAGCTTGCAGGTCGCGGGTCCGGTGTTGCCGGGCACGCAGGTGTTGTTGACGCAGGTGTAGTTCGGACCGAAGTGCGCGCAGTCCGCGGTCGTCTTGCAGACCCCCGTCTCTGTGCAGGTGCCGTTGCTGCAGTAGCAGCCCGTGGCGCAATCGGTCGTCGTCCCGCAGGTCGTCGGGCCGGGCACGCAGGTGTGGCGCGCATCGCAGACCATGCCGGCGCCGCAATCGGCGTTGCTCTGGCACTGCCAGCTCGGCACGCACTGGTGCGTCGTCGGATGGCAGAAGAAGCCACCCGCGCAGTCGGTGTCCTTCTGGCACGTGGTGCCGTTGCCGCCGGTCGCCCCGGGCTGGCACGAATGGCGAGCGGTATCGCAGGTCATGCCGCCAGTACAGTCGGCGTTCGACGAGCAGAAACCGGCCTCGCTGCACACGCCGGCCGCGGTGTCGCAGTAACAGCCCGACGCACAGTCGGTGTTCGCGCGGCACGTCGAGCCGGTCGGGGCCCCCGTTGCGCTGCATCCGCGTGAATCGCAGGTGTAGCAGCCCGTCGAGTCGCAGTAGGTGTAGAACTTCTCCTTGTGCTTGAAGAAGTCACAGCCACCCATTGCGATTACGAGGAGCGGGAGCGCCGCCATCAGAATGCGCTGCATAGGACTCGCCTCCATTCGGGCGCGACCATGAGCACGGCTTGTGCCAGCGCCTACCTGCAAGCTTTCCGTCGAGTCGGCGGACGGCGGCGGCGATCCGTGAACAGCGCTTCACACGCACCGTGTATCTACGCGTTCGCGATCGCAAAACCGGCGGTCCGCCTGTCAGCTGCCAGCTGTCAGCTGTCGGCTAGCTCGCATTGACCGCGCGAATGGTCTCTTTGAGCGTGTAGCGCGGGCGGAAGCCGAGCTGATCGCGCGCGCGTGCACCGTCCACCATGCAGACGTAGCGGATGTGGTCGAGCTCCGGCACCGGGAACGAGGTCAGCTTGCCGCGCCACAACGTGGTCAGGACCGCGTGCGCGATTGGATGCGGAATCGGCACGGCCGGCTTCTCCAGCTCACGCAAGATCGTGGAGAGCGGCAGCTCTCCGGGACCGGTGACGTTGAAAATTCCGCGGACGTTGGGCGTAAGGGCACGCACAATCGCCTCGACCACGTCCAGCTCGTGGATGACCTGCACCATGGGATCGAACCCGAGCAGCGTCGGCACGTAGGGCAGGCGCAGGTAGTTCGAAGGCGCGTTGCGCACGCCGCCCAGGATGTGCACCGGTCGCAAGATCACGGTCTCGCAAGACTGCTGCTTCCAGAAGAACGACGAGGCCAGCATGTCGACCTCGATGAGGTCGCGAATCGCCGGAAAATGCAGACCTGCGTTGAGCGGCGCGTCTTCGGTGAGGAACTGGGTGTTGTCCGGCCGCGGGCCATAGACGTTGGCGGACGAGAGCACGATGACCTTGGGGACGCCGTAGCTGGCGCACGCGTCGAGCAGGCGCGCCGTGCCCTGCACGTTCCACGAGTGATGCTCCGCGGCGGTCATGCGCGGGTCGTGCATCAGGCCCATGTGTATGAGGGCCCTTACGTCTTCGCCGCGAAAAATATCGCGCGCTTTCTTGCTGCGCAGGTCGACCTTGAGATGCTCGATGTCGCGCGGGCGGCCGGGGAACTCGCGGCGGTCGATACCGATGATGGCTCCGCCGTCGGAGTCGCGATGAAGGCGCCGCGCCAGCAGGCGACCGAGCCGGCCGGCGATGCCGGTGATGATGATCTTGTTACGGATTGCCCCCGCCGCTCGCCGCCTCGTCGACATGCATCACCAGAAGATGTGGCGCCGTTCCTTGAGGCCGACGCGCACCATGGACTGGATGTGGGTGCGGACGACGCCGACCTTCTCGGCGATGACCTCGTCGTCGTCGTCGGCGTCACCCTCGAACGTGAGCGGCTCGCCGAAATGGATGCGGTACTTGGTGGGGTACGGCAGGATCGGGAAGAACGGCGGCAGCGGCATGAGCGGGAAGGCCGGCGCCCCGAGCAGCTTGGCGAGCGGCTTCAGATTGACCGCCGGCGCCTGCTCTTCGGCGCCGATGACCGCGACCGGGACGATGGGCGTGCCGGTCTCGAGCGCCAGGCGCATGAAGCCGTTGCCGAACTCCTGCAGCTGGTAGCGCTGGGTGAACGGCTTGGAGATGCCCTTGGCGCCCTCGGGGAAGACGAGGATCGCCTCTTCGTCCTCGAGGAGCCGCTTGCAGTTTTCGGGGGTGCCGGTGATCTGTCCCCAGCGCGCGAACAGGTACGACGCGAAGGGGACGGTCTGCACGTACTTCTCGACCATGGCGCGGACGATGCGCGGCGGGTCGTAGTCGAAGAGCATGGCGCCGCCGATGCCGACGGCGTCGAACGGCAGCTGACCGGAGTGGTTCGAGACGAGCAGGACGCGTCCCTTGGGAACGTTCTGCACGCCGTTGGCTTCGACACGGAAGTAATGGCGGTACAGGAACTGGGTCACGAGCGCGGCGATCTTGGCCTCGTCGCGATGGAAGCCGAACGGATCGTAGCCGTACTCGTTCTGCCGGGTCGGCAGCGCTTTGAGCTTCGCGCGAAAAGTGGGATCGAGCTTGGAATCGACCCAGGCGTGGACGCGCGATTTCAACCAGTCCGTGGCGCCCATGAAGCTTCGCAATCTAAGCTGTAGTAGAGTGCTTGTCCATGACCCTCGACGTCAGCTGGGACGGCGTGGTCCTGGCCAAGAGCGCGCAGGCGCGCGAGCAGGACGGCGGTTGGTTCGTGGAGCTCGAGCAGCCGATGCCCGTCGGCACCAAGTTGCAGCTCTCGGGTGACACGCAGGCGACGGTGCTGGTGGCGCGCGTGCACGAAGGGATCGGCTCCGGCATGCTCGTCAAGAAGGCCGACGAGAAGACCGCCTCCGTGACCCCGACCGCCGCCGCCGCGCCCGCGCCCGCGATCTCGGTCGCCACGACCACGACCACGCCCGCCGCCGCCGCCGCCGCCGCCGAAGGCGACGAGAGCGGCAAGGACGAGAGCGCCAAGGACGAGAACGGCGCCAAGAAAGAGCGCCGCAAGAAGGGCCGCGCCAAGAGCTAGCGCGAGCGGCGCGCGAAGTGACGCACCACGAGGGCCAGCGCCGCGACGCCGAGGATGCACCAGAGCAGGAGCGCGTAGGTCTGACAGACCGAGACCAGCCGATCCCATGACTGACCGACGGTCAGCCCGAGCAGCAACAGGAGCCCGTTCCACAGGAGCGCCGAGAGCGTGCCGAACAGGAGCACCTTCCACCAGGGCAGCCTGGCCATGCCGGCGGCGATGAAGAAGAGCCCACGCAGCGACGGGATGAAGCGATTGATGGCGATGTACAGCGCGCCGTGGCGGGCGAAGCGCGCGACCAGGGAGTCGATCTGCGGGCGAAAGCGCGCCAGTCGGCCGCGGCTCCAGCGATCCTCGGTGCGCCCGAGCCAGCGACCGAAGGCGTAGTCGAGCATGCAGCCGACCGCGCTCCCGAGGGTGACGGCGCCGAACACGGCGGGCCCGCTCCAGCCGCGACGCGCGACCAGAAAGGCGCCGAACACGGTGATCATGTCGCCGGGAAACGGCGGAAAGAGGTACTCGATGCAGGCCGAAAGGCACAACAGCGCCAGCCCCAGCGTATTGTGGTTGCGGGCGACGAGATCGATGAGCTGTTGGCCGAGGTGCATGTGAAGAGGCCGGCGCGTTTGCGTCCGGGGGCGCGGGTTGCCGTGGTGGCGCCCGCCGGACCGGTCCCGCGCGAGCCGTTCGCGGCAGGAGCGGCGATCTTAGGAGCACGCTACCAGCTTGTCCACGAAGAGCGCATCTTTGCCCGCAACGGTTACCTCGCCGGCGGCGACGACGAGCGCCATGGCGAGTTGGCGGCGGCGCTGGCCGACCCGACCGTCGACGCGGTGGTCTGCGCGCGCGGCGGCTACGGGCTGACGCGGATCCTCGACCGGCTCGACGCGGCCGCCTTCGCGCGCGCGCCCAAGCTGATCATCGGCTTCTCGGATGTGACGGTGCTCCACGCGTGGGCGCAGCGGGCAGGCGTGATCTCGCTGCACGCTCCGGTCGTGACCCAGCTCGGCCTCTTGTCGGCGGACGACGCGGCGGCGCTGTTCGCGCTCGTCGAGTCGCCGGCGCCGCCGCCGCCGATCGGCGGGCTGCGGGCGCTCGCCGGCGGTCGCGCCGAGGGGCGGCTCGTCGGCGGCAACCTCGAGATGGTCACCCGCCTCATCGGCACGCCGTGGGCGCTCGATCTCGACGGCGCCGTGCTGCTCATCGAAGAGGTCGGCGAGCGGCCCTACCGCATCGATCGCCAGCTCACGCATCTCAAGATGGCGGGCGCGCTCGCCGGGCTCGCCGGCGTCGTCGTCGGCGACCTGGTCGGTTGCGCCGAGAAGGATGGCGGCGCGCCCGACGCGGAGGCGGTCATCGTCGAGCGGCTCGGCGGCCTCGGCGTACCGGTCGTCGCCGACGCGCCGATCGGCCACGGGTCGCGCAACCGCGCGGTTCCCCATGGCGCGCGCGTGCGCCTCGATGCGGCGAGCGGCGTGCTCGAATTTCTCGAGGGCGCCGTCGACTGACGGGCGTTTTGCCCGCCCGTGCGTATTGCGTCAGTGAACCGTGGGATCGTCGGGAGAGAGCTCGATCACACCGAACCGCTCCTCGTAGCGCTGCACGTTCTTCTGCAGCGCCAGCAGCAGTCGCTTGGTGTGGCGCGGCGACGAGACGATGCGCGCGCGCACCTTGGCCGCCGGCGAATTCGGCTGCAAGTAGGCAAAGTCGAATACGAATTCGTTTTCGCTGTGATTGATCATCACCAGGTTCGTGTACAGCCCCTGGGCGGTGACCTCGTCGAGCTGCAGCTGAATCGCGGGCGGTTTCGGCGGCTGATCGCTCATTCGTTTTTGCCCCAGAAAAGAAAATGGCGGCGAGCTGTACGGGCTCGTCGCCATTTCCACGTTCATGAACTGTCGTCTAGACGAACTACTTAGTACAGTAACGGTTCGGCTTAATCCGTCGACTTCGTCATGTCCGCAGCCTTCGCCATATCGGCGGGCTTAACGGCCAAATCAGGAGACGTCGTCGTCGTTGTATCGTCACCGCAACCGATCGTCGTCGTACCGACGGCCGCCGCGACTACAAGAGCCGGAATCGCCACCAGAATCATCTTAACCAACTTCTTCATTATATTCTCACCTCCCTTCCTGAAGGAAACCGCTCGAGTCGTGGACCGTCGACTCACGCGTAGCGGTCACCGATGCTATAGATGAGGGGGGGTCGAGGCAAGTATTTTCTGACGCGCCGTGTTGCGGATCACATTGGCGTCATTGTGAGATTTCGGATATCGTGCCGCCCCGTGCGGGTGCTTGGGCTCGATGTCGGCAGCCGTACCATCGGAGTCGCCGTCACCGACGAGCTGGGGGTCGCGGCGCATGGAGTGACCACCCTCTCGCGGCGCGGAACGGCGAAGGACGTGGGGCAGGTCCTGGAGCTCGTACGACGCTACCAGGCCGAACGGATCGTCGTCGGCATGCCCTACGAGCTGGACGGCAGCCCCGGAAAGCGGGCCGAGCGGGTCCGGGTGTTCTACGATGCCCTGGCCGCGGCCGGGCAAACGGTCGAGGAATGGGACGAGCGCTACTCGACGGTCGAGGCCGAAGAGGTGCTCATCCAGGCGAATGTCTCGCGCGCGAAGCGTAAAGAGGTCATCGACATGATGGCGGCACAGGTCATCCTGCAAGGCTGGGTCGACGCGCGGAGCGGGGAGAAGGCGTGAGCGTGGCCGACCAGAAGAAGGCGGCCAAGATCGTCGCGCTCACCGTCCTCCTCTTGTTGGCGGTGGTCGGCGGGGTGGCGTGGCAGGCGATCCGCTACCCCGAGAGCAGCCCCGGCGGGGAGCCGCGCGAGGCCAAGCTCTCGGTCGAAAAGGGGATGACCCTGGCGGAGATCGCGCGACGCCTACATGCAGGCGGGCTCATCGACCATCCGAGCTGGTTTCGCTTCTACGCCAACGAGCGCGGCCTGGCGCAGAAGATCCGCGCCGGCCAGTACACCCTCTCGTCCAAGATGACGCCGCATCAGCTGCTCGATCGGCTGGTCGAGGGCGTGCCCGTCGAGGAGGTGGCGGTGACCATCCCCGAGGGCAAGAACATGGTGCAGGTGGCGGAGCTGCTCGACGCCGCCGGCGTCTCGAACAAGGACGAGGCGCTCAAGGCGATGCGCGATCCGGCCTTCGTGCGCTCGCTCGGCGTCCCCAACGGGACGCTCGAGGGCTACCTCTACCCCGACACGTATCGCTTCCGGCCCGGGTCGCCGGCGCAGAAGGTGCTCGCCCACCTGGTCAAGCGCAGCCAGGACGTCCTCGCGCTGCTCGAGAAGCAGCACGCCGACGGCGTGGCCATGTTGAAGAAGCAGTACCAGTTCACCAGCCGCGAGATCGTGCTCATGGCCTCGCTCGTGGAGAAGGAGACGGCCCAGCCGGCGGAGCGGCCGCGCATCGCCGGCGTGTTCCTCAATCGGCTGCGGCTGCCGACCTTCGTGCCGCATCGGCTCGAGACCGATCCGACCATCGTGTACGGCTGCTCGGTGCCCGTGAAGAAGAGCGCCGCCTGTCAGAAGTTCGAGGGGCGGATTCGCAAAATGCATCTCACGGACAAGGACAATCCGTACAACACCTATACGCACGAGGGCCTGCCGCCGGGGCCGATCTCGAATCCGGGGCGCGCGGCCCTCGAAGCGGTGCTGGCGCCCGACGCGACGCCCTTCCTCTACTTCGTCTCCAAGAACGACGGCACGCACTACTTCTCGAAGACGCGCGCGGAGCACGAGGCGGCCGTGAACAAGTATCAACGCACCAAGTCAGACTCCGGCACCTAGCCCCTCGCCCGCCGCTGCCGCTCCGCTCGTCCCGACGTCCGATGTGGCGTCCGCTGTGCCCTCCGCTGGCGCGGTTGCGTTTGGCGCATAAATCATCTCATGCGTCCGCCGCGGTGCTATGATCGTGGTGACCCCACCCCAGGAGATCCGAATGGACCTGACCTCGAAGATCGCGGCACTCCAGGACTACCGCGAGTACGAGGAGCTGAACTGGAACGGCTCGTTCGAGGATTATCTCAAGATCGTTCGTGAGAATCCGAAAGTCACGCGAACGGCGTTCCAGCGCGTCTACGACATGGTGTTGTCGTACGGACAAGAAGAGTACATCGACAACAAGAAGAAGCTGATCCGCTACAACTTCTTCAAGGACGAGCAGCACGGCGGGCGCGATGCGGTCTACGGGCTCGACATCCCGCTCATGAAGCTGGTCAACGTCTTCAAGTCGGCGGCGCAGCGCTACGGCTCCGAGAAGCGCGTCATCCTCTTGCACGGGCCGGTCGGCTCGTCGAAGTCGACGATCGCCCGCCTGCTCAAGAAGGGCATCGAAGAATACTCGCGCACGCCCGAGGGCGCGCTGTTTACATACGAGTGGCACATGCCCGCGGAGCTGGCGCATATCACCGGCGGCCACGAGGTGTTTGCCTCGCCGATGCACGAAGATCCGCTGCGCCTGATTCCCGTCGACTGGCGCGCCAAGGCGTTCAGCGAGTTCGGGCTCGGCAACGATCAGTTCCAGATCTTCATCGAGGGCGATCTGAATCCGGCCTGCCGGCAGATCTTCCGCGAGCTGATGCTTCATTATAAGGGCGACTGGTCCAAGGTGATGAGCCACATCCGCGTCAAGCGGCTCATCTTGTCGGAGAAGGACCGCGTCGGCATCGGCACCTTCCAGCCGAAGGACGAGAAGAACCAGGACTCGACCGAGCTCACCGGCGACATCAACTATCGCAAGATCGCCGAGTACGGCTCGGACTCCGATCCGCGCGCCTTCAACTTCGACGGCGAGTTCAACATCGCCAACCGCGGCATCGTCGAGTTCATCGAAGTGCTCAAGCTCGACGTCGCCTTCTTGTACGACCTCCTCGGCGCGTCGCAGGAGCACAAGGTCAAGCCGAAGAAGTTCGCGCAGACCGACATCGACGAAGTCATTCTCGGCCACACCAACGAGGCCGAGTACAAGAAGCTCCTGAACAACGAGTTCATGGAGGCGCTCAGGGATCGCACGATCAAGATCGACATCCCGTACATCACGCGGCTCAACGAGGAAGTGAAGATCTATCGCAAGGATTACAATCGCGACAAGATCCGCGGCAAGCACATCGCGCCGCACACGCTCGAGATCGCGGCGATGTGGGGCATCCTCACGCGGCTCGAAGATCCGAAGAAGCACAACCTCACGCTCTTGCAAAAGCTCAAGCTGTACGACGGCAAGACGTTGCCCGGCTTCACGCAGGACAACATCAAGGAGCTGCGCAAGGAGACCAATCGCGAAGGTCTCGACGGCATCTCGCCGCGCTACATCCAGGACAAGATCTCCAACGCGCTGGTGAGCGAAAAGGGCGAAGGCTGCGTCAACCCGTTCATGGTCATGAACGAGCTGGAAGCGGGCCTGCGCCACCACTCGCTCATCAACTCCGACGAGATTCGCCGTCGCTACCACGAGATGATGACGGCGGTGAAGCAGGAGTACGAGGACCTGGTCAAGAACGAGGTGCAGCGCGCGATCTCGGCCGACGAGGACGCGATCGCCAAGCTGTGCTCGAACTACATCGACAACATCAAGGCGTACACGCAGAAGGAAAAGGTCCGTAACAAATATACCGGCCAGGACGAGGAGCCGGACGAGCGCCTGATGCGGTCGATCGAGGACAAGATCGACATTCCCGAGTCGCGCAAGGAAGACTTCCGGCGCGAGATCATGAACTACATCGGCGCGCTGGCCGTCGAGGGGCGGCAGTTCGACTACCGCACCAACGAGCGGCTGCACAAGGCGCTCGAGCTCAAGCTGTTCGAAGATCAGAAGGACTCGATCAAGCTGACGTCACTGGTGTCGACGGTGGTCGATAAGGACACGCAGGAGAAGATCGACGTCGTCAAGAACCGCATGATCCGCAATTACGGGTACTGCGAGATCTGCGCGACCGACGTCCTCAACTTCGTGGCCTCGATCTTCGCGCGCGGAGACGTCAAAGAATAGAGAGGATCATCGAGACAATGGATCCACGCACCGGGCCGGTTACGCTCACCATCAGTGGTACGTCGGCGGCGTTGCTGGCTCGGCTCGCGTCGGACCCGACGCTGGGCGGAGACCCGGGCGCGATCATGATGCGCGCGCTCGGGCTCTTCGATCTCGCGCTCAAGGCCAAGCGCGAAGGCAAGCGGCTGGGCTTCTACGATCCCGAGCGCGACACCTTGAGCGAGGTCGCTTTTTGATGCGCAAGTCGCTGGTGTGCCCCAAGTGCGAGGGTCGCAAGATCTGGCACGTGGAGGCGGCGCGCACGCCGGCGATGACGGCGGGCTATAAGTCGCCGTCGGACATCGGGGTGGCCGTGCGCGGCAGCACCTGGCGGGGCTTCCGCGCCGTCGGTGGCTACGAGACGTTCACGTGCGCGCGCTGCGGCTTCACCGAGTGGTACGCGCATGGGCTGGGCGACTTGCGGGACGACCCCGAGCAGGGGGTGCACCTCATCGACAACGAGCCGGACGCAGGGCTGCGATGACGGGGCGCCAATGAGCCTGAAGAAGGACCTGCGCTGCCCCCACTGCGAGGGGCGCGAGGTGTGGCACATCGCAGAGATGCACGAGCGTGGCGAGGCGGGCGTGCTGGAGCGGCCGATCCAGCCGCTCAATGTCGTGTTGCAGGAGCGCTTCTTCAAGCTCTACAGCGGCACCGGCACGTTCGAGACGTACATCTGCAAGGGCTGCGGCTTCACCGAGTGGTATGCGCACGGGCTCGATGAGCTGCACGCCGACGAGAAGCACGGCGTCCGGCTGCTCGACGGGCGCGCGGCCGAGGACGGGCCTTACCGATGAGGGCCGGGTGGCAATGCCCCAGCTGCCAGGGCGGCGCGTCGTGGAACGTGCGGCGTGAGGGCGGCAGCGCGCTCGAGACGAGCATCTGCGCGGCGTGCGGCTATACCGCGTGGTACTCGGGCGCGGCTGGGCAGCTCGAGATGCAGCGGGTGTTCAACGAGCACTATCGCTGCCTCGAGTGCGGCGGCGACGAGCTGCATGTCGAGGGAACGAGCGATGAGGCCGACGCGGCGGCGCGTCTGGGCGCGCGGCTCGGCATGGCGGTCGTGATCTGCGCCTGCGGACGCTGTGACTGGATGCGCGCGGCCGGCGGCCACC
>JAQBQH010000293.1 GCA_028287105.1 Myxococcales bacterium | reverse complement strand
CGTCGAGTCCGGCGCGACGCGCAGCGACGAGGCGCGATTTGCCACCGCCCCGCCCAGCGGCAGGCGTCTACGCTTCGCCGTCTTCGGCGACAATCGCAGCGGCGGCGATGTGCACCGCCAGCTCGTCGAGGGGCTCCTCCTCGAGGCGCCGGACTTCGTCCTCAACACGGGCGACATGGTCGGCGAATCGACCGGGTCCGAATGGCAAACGTTCTTCGACATCGAGCATCCGCTGCTCTCGACCACGCCGCTCCTACCGGTGATGGGCAATCACGAGAATGACTACGGCGAAGAGGATCGATTCGCGCAGCTATTCCCGCTTGGCGACAGGTCGCGCTTTTCCGGGCGCGTCTATTCGCTCGACTACGGCAGCGCCCACATCGTCGCGCTCGATTCCAACGGAGATCTCGACGCGCAGGCGCGCTGGCTCGAAGGCGATCTCGCCGAGGCCGACGCCCGCGGGCGCGTCTCCTTCGTCGCGCTGCATTGGGGGCCGGTCTGTGGCTGCTCCGGGTTCCAGCACGGCTCGAACGACGACGCTACGCCGATTCAACGGGTCGCGGCGCGGCACCATGTCGCCGTCCTCTTCTCCGGCCATAACCATCTATACGAACGCGGCGTCAGCCAGGGTCTCACGTACGTGGTGACGGGCGGCGGAGGCGCGCCCCTCCAGGCGGCAGGAACGATCGATTCGACGCAGGCAACCTTCGCGCAGAACCATTACGTGATCGTCGACGTTCTCGGCACCGATGTCCGGCTGACGGCGAAGACGGCGCAAGGCTCGGTGCTCGACGACGCAACCATCGAGCCGCGATAGCCGGACGTCACCCGACTGTCGCCTTTTCCGGCGGGCGCTGACCGGAATTCTGCCGTTCGCCGAAGACAGTCTGGCAAATCGACCGTTTAGCGCTTGGCATCGCAGATGCTGTAGCACCCCGCCATGGCTCCCAATTGGTTCGGGATCGAGCGCCGCCCCCTGGTGCTGCGGGCTGTCGACACGACGAAGTCGTGGGGGAGTGAGACCTGGCTCAACTCGGCGCGGCCCGAAGCCAGCGCGCACGTGGCCAATGCGCCGGGAACGCCGACCCTGGCCGAAGTCATCGCGGCGCGCCCCGACATGCTCGGCGAGTGGACGCGCCTCTTGTTCGGCGACGAGCTTCCCATCTTCACCAAGCTCTTGCGCGCCGCCTTCCCGCCGCTGGTCCACGTCGGCTTTCGCCGAAGCGTCGACCGCACGCAGCTCCTGGGATGGCTCGCTCGCGAGCAGGCGCTTCTGCGCCAACTCCTTGGGGCGCTCGACATCTGCGATCGTGCTCGCTTCGACGCGTTTGCCTCGCTGTATGCGGACTGGGCGACGGTGCAGGCGCGCGTCCGCTGGCAAAGCTCGGACGAGGTGACCTTCGCCGACCGGCTGGCGCCGTTTGTGGCTCCCGAAAAGAGGACGCAGCTCGTCGACCGCCTCGGTCAGCTCCGTCGAAATCGCGCCGAGCTGGTCGACGTGCTCAACGAGGTCGATTTGCGGCGCGAAGACGGCAACTTGATTCTGACGAGCGCAGGTGTCGTGCATGCGATCTTCGGCCTCTCGCATCAGACGCATCCGCTCGATCACGGCCGCCCGCTCTTGCAGAACGTGATGAAACACATGCGAAGGCTGGCGAGCTCCGGCTGCACGAACGCGGAGGTGCGTGCGCTGGTCGAGACGGCGACGCTGTCGGACGCGCACGCGCGCAACCTGGCTGCCCCCAAGAACGAAGCCTGGCTGCCGATGACCGTCGGCGGGCAGCTGACGCTGGTCGAGCCGCAGCAGAGCTCCGACACGACCTATAGCCTGGCCGATTTCTACACGCCCTTGGTGTGGGATGGGACGCGCCCGCGTTTCCGCAAGGGCGATCCGAGCTTCGGCTTGCGCAGCGCCGACCTCTCGCTGCAGCTGGAGAGTGTCGATCTGTCGGCGACGTCGATCGACAGTCTGCGACGCACGCCGGAAGCGATCGCCGAGTCCGGTCAATCGCGAGCGCAGCTGCTGCGAATGGTCGATGATCCCGAGCGGTGGCCGTTCTTCAGTGCCCATCGCATAGAGCTCGACGGCACGGCGGCGAAACCGGCGAGTTGGCGGGGCGATCACGCGCCGGGAGTGTTCCAGCAGCTCGTCATCGTGCGGGGCGCGGTCGACCTGACCGATTTCGACGGGGGCGTCGTCGCGCTCAACCCCCGCGTGCCGGCGTTCATTCCCGCAACCATGCGCGGCGGCTATCGCCTGACCAGCAGCGTGGAGGCGACCGTTCTCGCATTCTCCGTACCAGGACCCCGGGGAGGGATTGTCCATGGATAAGCCATCGTTTCTCGATCACGAGCCGGTCGCGATCGGCTTCGGCACGAGCGGCATGCGCGCGCTCGTTCGCGATCTGACCGACCTTGCCGTCTACGTCAGCGTCAAAGGGGCGCTGCGCTACCTCGTCTCGTCCGAGAATGTTCGAGCCGGCGGTGGCGTCGTCCTCGGTGGCGACTTGCGGCCGAGCACGCCTCGGATCATGCGCGCCGCCGCGCAGGCCATCCTCGATAGTGGCCTCACCGTCGAGAACGCAGGGATGGTGCCGACGCCGGCCCTGCTGCTGCGGGGTTTTCTGACGAGACAGCCAGGCGTGATGGTCACCGGCAGCCACATCCCGTTCGACCGCAACGGCATCAAGATCAGCAAGAGCGTCGGCGAGGTGCTCAAGTCCGACGAGCCGGGCATCTTGCGCGAGATCGAGCGCGTGCGGCAGGAGGAGTATGCGCAGACGGCCGCGACCTCGCGCTTCGACGCCCACGGCATGCTCAAGGCGGCTCCGCTTCTGCCGTCGGTCGATACGGCGGCAGCCGTCCAGTACGTCCAACGCTACGCGCGCGCCTTTCCCTCGACGGCGCTGGCCGGGATGCGCATCGCGCTCTACGAGCACTCGGCGGTCGGCAGAGCCCTGGTTCGCACGATCCTCATCGCGCTCGGTGCCGAGGTCGTTCCCGTCGGGCGCAGCAACTCGTTCGTTCCGGTCGATACGGAGAACGTGGACGAGGCGCAGCTGGCGCTCCTCGAACGACTGGTCGATGAGGCCGAAACCGTCGGCCCTATCGACGCCATCGTTTCCACCGACGGCGACTCGGACCGTCCGCTCGTCGCCGCGGTGCTGCCGGAGCGAGACGTCGTCTCCGGGCGGCGCATCCGCTTCCTTCCTGGTGACCTCCTCGGCCTCGTCGTCGCCGAGGAGCTCGATGCGGATGTCGTGGCGGTGCCGGTGAGCGCCAACGATGCGATCGAATCGGTCATGCGCGCGCGCGGCGTCGAGCTGCACAAGACGCGCATCGGCTCGCCGTATGTCGTCTCCGCGATGGCCGCCGCGCAGCAATCCGGCGCTCATCGCCACGTCGTCGGTTGGGAGGCGAACGGCGGGTTCCTCGTCGGCAGCAATCTCGGGGCGCTCGACGCGTTGCCGACGCGCGATGCGATGCTCCCCATCATCGTCAACCTGGCGGCGGCGCGGGCCGCGCGCGTCAGCCTCGCCACGTTTTGGTCGCGACTGCCACCACGGTTTGGCCGCTCGGGGCTGATCGACGAGATGCCCGTCGAGGTCAGCCGCGCGATCATGAAGCTCCTGGTCGTCGAGGAGGGCGTCGAAGAGCTTCGGTTGGACTCGGCGAACGTGGCGCCGGCGTGGCGTCGGGTGAAGGAGACACTCGAGGAGCTGTTCACGCCCCAACTGGGCTTCGACCGCGTCGTCGCGTTGAACCTCGTCGACGGCATTCGCATTCGCTTCCAGTCCGGCGAGGTCGCCCACCTGCGGCCCTCGGGCAACGCGCCACAGCTGCGGGTCTACGCGAACGCCGACTCGCAACATCGCGCGGACGAAATCGTGACGCTGGCGCTGCGCGAGCCGGACGGCATCCTGCGCCGCCTGGAACGGCTCGTCACCTAGCCATGCTCGACGACGTGCAGGAGATGGTCGTGTTCGTGCGCGTCGTCGACGCCGGCTCGTTCACCGCCGCCGCGCGCGCGCTCGAGACGACAACGTCTACGATCAGCAAGCGCATCGCGCGGCTCGAGGAGAGCCTGGGTGTGCGCCTCCTGCAGAGGACGACGCGCCGCGTGACGCTCACCGAGGCCGGGCGCGCCCTTTACGACCAGTGCGCCCGAATCCTGCGCGATCTGGAGGAGGCCAAGCGCAGCGTCGCCGACCTCGGCGCGGCGCCGCGGGGGCTCTTGCGCGTCCTGGCGGACGAGGTCCTCGCCGACCGCGCGTTGGCGCCGTTGATGGCGACGTTTCTGAGCAAATATCCGGAGCTCCGTCTCGACCTCGTCGCGGGCAACCTCGACGACGTGGATCTCGTGGAGCAGGGGTTCGACGTCGCGGTGCAGATCGGCGTCGCGCGCGCGAATTCGTCAATGCTCATCCGCCGTGTCGGCACGGTCGACACCGTAGTCTGCGCCGCGCCGAGCTATCTCGCCGCGGCGGGAGCGCCGACCACGCCTGACGCGCTGGCCCGGCACGAGTGTCTCCACCTCGGCGGAAGAACGCTGAGCCGCGAGTGGACGCTGCGAGTCGCGTCGGGACCAGCCGTCGCACCGACGAGCTCGCGCGCGCAGATGAGCAGCGTCGCCGCTCTGCGCGAAGCAGCGGTGGCAGGGCTCGGGCTCGTTCACCTGCCGCGCATCGCCGTCGCCGACGAGCTCCGCGACGGACGCCTCTTGTCGGTGTTGGAAGACTACGTGTGGCGCGACCTGTCCGTTCAGACGCTGCTGCCCGCCGGCGGACGACGTGCCCCGAAGACCGCGGTCTTCGTCGAGCTCCTCACGCGCGAGCTGCCGGACCGACTACGCACGCCTGTCGCGAATTCGAGCACCTTCGCGATGCGGTAGGCAAGAACGCTCGGGAATCCGTCGGCCCGCGACTTGCTCTGCCCTGGCCTCACGATGAGGCAGAGCCTGGTCCAGGACGCGAGCTTCGCACGGTACGTTCGAGCAGTGAGTCGACGTGGCCGTCTCGACGCAGAGACGGAAGAGCGGTTGGTCAGGCGCTGGCAGGCCACGCACGATCCTGCAGCCGCTCGCGCGCTCGTCGAGACGCAGCTGTTGTTCGTCGTCGCGGTCGCGCGCGGCTTTGCCGGCTACGGGATCCCGATCGCCGAGCTGGTGGCCGAGGGCAACGTTGGATTGGTGGAAGCGCTCGGTCGCTTCGATCCGTCGCGCAAGGTGCGCTTCCTCAGTTATGCGGTGTGGTGGATTCGCGCGCGAATCCTCGCGTACGTCCGGGACCATCGCTCCGTCGTTCGGCCGCCAACGCGTTGGAAGACCAGTCTCGCCGAGCGCGACGTTTCTCTAGACGCGCCCTCGTCAATCGACGATCCCACGCCCGCGGTCGATCGCCTGGCCGACGACAGCGAGACTCCGGACCGCGAGGCTGCGCGCGTCGAGCGGGAGCGCATCGTGCGCACCACGCTGGCTCGGATCGAGCCGACCCTCTCCGAGCGCGAGTGGTACGTCGTTCATCATCGGCTGATCGCCGACGAGCCCGAGACGCTGGCGTCGATAGCTCGCCGCTTTCGGATCTCGCGCGAACGGACGCGCCAGGTTCAAGAGGCAGTCAGGCGAAAGCTTCGCGATGCGTTCGCCGACCTGGCGCCCGAGCAGCGCGCGGCATGACGCCAACGTGCTCAAAAGCGCGGCAGCGCGCTGTCGCGAAGTAGAACAGCGCGCTCCCGATTCCGCGCGCAGCGGGTAGTTCTGGGTGGTCTGGGGTTTGCTCTAGGAGTGTCCGTCAACACGTCGAAGGAGAACGAACATGGATGCGAACGCTGCCGTAATCGAGGGCGAACAGGCTCGCCCGACGAAGAGGTCGATGCTGTGGGCTGGCAGGGTGCTGTCGGCGGTTCCGATTCTGATGCTGCTCATGAGCGCGGCAATGAAGCTGACTCATCAGCCGCAGATGATCGCGATGCTCGGAAACCATCTCGGTTTTCGCGACAGCGCGATCACGGGCATTGGCCTCCTCGAGCTGGTGTGCGTCGTGCTGTATGCGATCCCAGCGACGTCTCTTGTCGGCGCCGTGATGGTGACGGCGTACATGGGCGGCGCTGTCGCATCGCACGTCCGCGTCGGCGACCCGTTTCCGATGCCGATCATTCTCGCGATGCTCGCCTGGCTCGGTCTGTATCTGCGCGACCGACGCCTGCGCGCGCTGCTTCCGTTCAAGCGCTTTCTGACGATTTGAGGAGGGAAGGAATCATGGCGACCGAATGGCAATTCGATATGCAGCACTCCGGCATCAACTTCATGGTGCGGCACCTGCTGGTGGCGAAGGTGCGCGGCCGCTTCACGCGCTGGAGCGGGACGATGCGATTCGACGAGAAGAATCCGTCTGGCTCGTCGCTGGACGTGCAGATCGACACGAATAGCGTCGACACGTCCGAGGCGCAGCGCGACACGCATCTGCGCTCGCCGGACTTCCTCGACGTCGCGAACCATCCGCACATGACCTTCAAGAGCACGAAGGTCGAGCGTGCCGGCGATGCGACGTTCAAGGTCAAAGGCGACCTGACGATCCGCGGGGTGACGCGCCCCGCCGTATTGGACGTCGAGTACGGCGGCGCGATGCGAGACCCGTGGGGCAACGAACGCGCGGGCTTCACGGCCAAGGCGACCATCGACCGCAAGGAGTTCGGCATCACCTTCAACCAGGTGCTCGACCACGGTGGGCTCGCGCTCGGCGAGCAGATCTCGATCGACATCGACGTCGAGGCGACCAAGGTCGTGGCGCAATCCGCCGCCGCGCGCTAGCCGGCACGACGTCGGGCACTGTTCAAAGACGCGACACGCCATGCCGAAGAAACGAACACCGTGCGGATATGTGCGCGAAATGCGCAGTAGCCGGCTCGGCCTGTGAATTGCTCCTGACGCGGGTCGAAGGGGACGCGACAGAAAATGACGCCACCGGCGGCTACTGGATTCGAGGCCTTGCGGGCAGACGCCGTCGGCCGGACGTTTGCCCGCACCAAATGGCTCTCGCTCCTCATCTTCGAGCCGACGCTCGTCGGCTTGTCGATCTACGTCGCGCTCACCGCCGCCGAAGCCTGGCGCCGCGACGCGGTCATTGGTGGGCTGGCAGCGCTGCTCTTGCTCAACCTGTTCATCCTCGGCAAGCCGCCGCGGTTTGGCGCGCCGCTGCGTTGGGCCATGGGGATGAGTCTCATCGCCATCACCGGCGGTCCCTCGAGCCCGCTGCTGCCAGTATTGGCCATCCTGGCGGTGTCGTTTCCGCCCATTGTTGGTCGCCGGCCGGCGCTCGTGCTGTCCGGCCTGTCGATCGTGTCGCTCTGGGCGCTGACGCTGCTGCAGGCGCGCGGCAATGTGCCCGCGTACGTCTCCACGGCGTGCATGACGACGCTGCTCGCCGGCGCGCATGTGGTCGGCCTGTGGATCCGCGACGCGAGCGATCGCATGCTGCAATTGTCGCTCGAGGCCCGCGACGAGGCGGTGCGAACCCACGGCGAACGTCTGCGCGAGCTCAGCAAGCTACAAGAGTCCCTGGCGCACGAGCTCAAGAACCCACTGGCGAGCATCAAAGGGCTGGCCGGTCTCGTCGAGCTCGATCCGGCGCGTGCGTGCGAACGGCTCGCGGTGTTGCAGAAGGAGGTGTGCCGCATGCAGCTCATCCTCGATGACCACCTCAGCTTCTCGCGCCCTCTGACGCCGTTGGTCGCGGAGTTGACCGACATCCACGAGGTCGTCGCCGGCGTCGTGCGACTGCACGAGGGGATCGCGCGTCAGAAGCAACTCTCGCTCGACATGTCTGGGACGGAGCGGGTCGAGCTCATGGGCGATCCGCGCAAGCTGAGACAGATGCTCATGCACCTGCTCACCAACGCCATTGACGCGAGCGAACGCGGCGGCAGCATCTCGTTGGCTGCAACCCAACATGGCGATCGCGTGCGCGTGGGGGTGCTCGATCGCGGTCCCGGTCTCGATGCGCAGATGTTGTCGCGGGCGGCCGAGCCCGGCGTCACGACCAAGGAGCACGGCTCGGGGCTGGGGCTCACCATCGTGCGCGCGCTCGCAGAGCAGCATGGGGGCTCGCTGCGGCTTCGCAATCGAGAGGGCGGTGGGCTCGCTGCCGAAGTGGATCTTCC
>JAQBQH010000272.1 GCA_028287105.1 Myxococcales bacterium | reverse complement strand
GAATGCGCCGAGTGGAATTCGCTCGTCGAGGAGGCGGTGCGCGAGGGGAAACCGGCGGGCGCGGTCACGTCGGTCGACAAGCCGCGATCGATCCGCGACGTCGAGGTCGACCACGCACCGCGCATGGCCACCGGGATCGGAGAGCTCGATCGCGTGCTGGGCGGCGGGATCGTCGCCGGCTCCCTGGTGCTGCTGGGCGGCGACCCTGGGATCGGCAAGTCGACGCTGCTGTTGCAGGCGCTCGACGGGCTGGCGCGCTCGGGCAAGCGCGTGCTCTACGTCTCGGGCGAAGAGTCGGTGCAGCAGACCGCGCTCAGGGCCGGCCGCCTCGGCGTGAAGTCGGCCGAGCTCCACGTGCTGGCCGAGACCCAGCTCGAGCGCATCCTCGACGAGGCGACCGCGATGCGCCCGGCGGTGCTGGCGGTGGATTCGGTGCAGACCATCCATTCCTCGTCGCTGGAGTCGATCCCCGGATCGCTCGGCCAGGTGCGGGAGGCGGCGGGACGGCTGCTCACGTTTGCCAAGACGCGCGGCGTGCCCGTGGTGCTGGTCGGCCACGTCACGAAAGAGGGATCCCTCGCGGGTCCCAAGACGCTGGAGCATGTGGTCGACTGCGTCCTCTACTTCGAAGGCGAGCGCACCCACAACTATCGCGTCCTGCGCACGACCAAGAACCGCTTCGGCTCCACCGACGAGATCGGCGTCTTCGAGATGCGCGCCGAGGGGCTGGGCGAGGTCGCCAATCCATCGGCGCTGTTCCTGGCGGAGCGGCCGCTGGGGGCGCCGGGGTCGGTCGTGGTCGCGTCGGTCGAGGGATCGCGTCCGATTCTCGTCGAGATCCAGGCGCTCGTGGCGCACGCCGCGGGAATGCCACGGCGGACCGCGCTCGGGATCGACCCGAACCGCGTGTCGCTCCTGCTCGCGGTGATCGAGCGGCGGGCCGGCATCGACGTCCTCGGTCAGGACGTGTTCGTCAACGTCGCCGGCGGCGTGCGGCTGACCGAGCCGGCGAGCGATCTCGGGCTCCTGGCCGCGGTGGCCTCTTCGGCGCGCGGCCGCCCCGTCGACCCGCACACGTTGTGCTTCGGCGAAGTGGGTCTCGCGGGCGAGGTGCGTGCCGTCGGTGGGGTGGAGCTGCGGCTGGCGGAGGCGCGCAAGCTCGGCTTCCGTCGCTGCGTCCTGCCCGAGCTGTCGCGTTCGCACCTGCACGGCCGTCAGGAGCTGGAGCTCATCGGCGTACGCGACGTCGGCGCTGCGCTCGAGGCGCTGATCGGCTAGGTCGGCTCGTCTTGCGGGTGGGGCTTAGTCCTGAACGGACAGCCGAGTCGCCGCCGGCACTTCGTTGCCGAGATCGACGATGAGGTGGCCGCTGGCATCGCGACTGACCGCGTAGTGCGGCAGCGGCGTGACCGCCGGCAGCATCGTGACCGCGCCGTTGAAGTCGAACAGCGACTGATGGCAGGGGCACTCGAAGTCGTGCGTCGCCGCCGCGAAGGTCACGTCACAGCCTTCGTGGGTGCAGGCGGAGCTCATGGCGTAGAGGCCGCCGGCGTCACGCAGGACGTACACATGCGAGCAGACGAAGAAGGTGGCCTCACCGACGGCGAACTTGGTGGTCGGGCCGGCGTCGAGCTTGTTGTTCACCGGGCAGGTCGGATCGGCCATGTCGACGCTGGCCGCCAGGTCGCGCGCGACGGCGAGATCGCGCACGCCGCCGTCGCCGTCGCCGCTCTTGGCGCCACACGCACCGGCCACGATCCCGGCGCCGGTCACCACGCAGAACTGTCGGCGCGAGAGCCCGCTACTCATCGGCTCCCTTGAGAACGCGCTCGAGCGGGCCGGCCAGGAGGCCGACGTGCAGGTAGATGCCGGGCAGCCAGCGCGCCACGCCGAACAGATCGGGATGTCGATAGTGGAAGAAGCCGAGCGCCGACCAGGTCGCCTCGAACGCGGTGCCGGCCACGGCGGTCAGGAGCGAGAAGACGATCAACCAGGTCGGGCGATCGCGCACGACCCGCGCGACCCACCAGGCCACCAGCAGCGCCAGCGTCACGTTGGGCTGATCGGGCGGCGCGAACGAGGTGTACGCGTACGCGGTGATGAACGCGATCCCGTCGCCGGCGACCTGCCGCGCCGTCGGCGCCGGCTCCTGGCGACCGCCGAGCGCGCGCCGGATCGGCGTCGCGCCACCGACGACAGCGAGCGACGCGCCCGCGAACAGGAGTGGCACCCACCACGCCTGCTCCCAGAAGACCGGGTGCGGATACCACAAGACCCCGTGCGTCGCGTGCAGGTGATCGCACACCGTGCAGATCGCGGCGCCGACCAACGCCAACACCAGCCACCGCATGGCTAGCGGGGCTTTCCGCCGAGCTCTTTGATGTGCTTGCGGACGACTTCCGCTTCCTTGGGATCTTGCTGCGCCTTCAGGTCGAGGTACGAGTTCCAGTGCTCGACCGCCTCGTCGTTACGCTTGAGCTGCGCCAGGAGGATGCCGAGGTCGTAGTGCGCCGGCGCCAGCTTGTTGTCGATGGCCAGCGCCTTCTGATACTCGGCGATCGCCTCCGTGGTCTTCTGCTGCCGCCGGTAGACCGTGGCCAGGTTGAAGTGGAAGTCGGCCTGGTCGGGCTTGAGCTCCAGCGCCTTGAGGAAATACTTCTCCGCCTCCGCCATCTTGTTGGTCTGACGATAGGCAACGCCCAGGTTCGAGAGCGAGATCGCATCCTTGGGATCGAGGAGGACCGCCTGCTCGAGGTGCGGGATCGCTCTGCCGAAGTCCTTCTTCTCGCGATAGATCTTGCCGAGCGACGACTGCCAGGTCGCATCGTTCGGATTGATCTCGACCGCGCGGGCCAGCTCCTTCTCCGCGTCGTCGACCCGACCGAGCTTGTAGTAGGTCATGCCGAGGCTGGCGTGAGCGTCGGCGGTCTTCGGCTGCAGCTTGGCCGCCTTCTGCAGGTGGATGGCTGCGTCCTCGAGCTGATTGCGCATCTTATAGGTGACGCCGAGCGAGAACTCGGCCGCCGCGTAGTCCGACCGCAGCTTGATGGCCGTGAGGAATTCCTGAATCGCCTCGTCGGTCTTGTTCTGCTGCTTGAAGGCGAGGCCGGCGCGATAGTGGGCGTCGGCTTCGTCGGCGCGCGCGAGGCCCGGGACGGCCAGGGCGAGCGCGAGGATCAACAGGGTCTTGGCCATGCCTCAGGATAGGAGCGGGCCGAAGGGCTGTAAAGCCTCAGTTCCGCCCCGAGGTCAGCGCCGGCAGCTCGACGACGGCCGGCTCGCTCGACGGCAGCGCCGGCGACGGCGACACCGACGGCAGCGCTGTCGCGCTCTCCGTCATCGCTTCGGTCAGCGCCTCGGACGCGAGGTCGAAGTCGCCACCCGCCTGCGCCAGCTCGTCGACCACCGGCTGCAGCTCGGCACCCATGCGCGCGGCGTCGGCCGACCGAAGCCGCAGTGCCGCCAGCCTGAGCCGCTCGAGCGTCGCGACCTGGTGCTCGAGCCGCGCCACCGCTCGCTCCCGGCCATTGTGGATCTCTTCGAGGTACGCGAGCTGCGCCGACATCGCCTCGCGCGCGCGCGACAGCTCGACCCGCGCCAGCGGATCCTTCGACGCCTCCAGCCGGCGGCCGACCAGCATCAACCGCTGCTTCAGATCTTCGGGCAGCGAGCGCGACGCCTCCGCCTCGAGCTCCCGCCAGCGCTTGCCGAACCGGGTCATCTGGTTCACCAGATCGTCGGCCGCGGCCCGCGCGACGGGCGCCTCGCCGCCGATGGCCACGACCGCCTCGCGGTACGCGACCGCCGCGCGGCCGAGAAGCTGACCGAGCTCCGATTGGTCGGCGAGCGCCCGCAGCTCCGCTTCGAGCGGCTCGTGGGTGACCGCCAGATGCCGGCCGATCGACGACACGCCGATCACCAGACCACTCGTCGCGCCGGTGATCATCGTCTCAATTCCCGTCGGCAGGACCGCCAGCGCATCGGTGAGCGCGAACGCCCGGCCGATGAGCGACGCAGTCATCGCGCCCGCCGTCCCGAGCAGCGCCGCCGCCAGCTTCGCCGAGGTGCCGGTCAGACCGCGGGCCAGCGCCCCGCCGATCGCCGCTGCCGTGATTGCGTTACCTACTCCGCCCCCGATCCTCCCACCCGCGGCCGCGGCGATCGCCCAGACGATCGCGCTCGCCAGCGACGGTAAACTGGTCGGTAGAACGACCGCGCAGCCGATCGCGAGCGCCATCAAAGCGGCCGCCGCGCTCGCCGGAACGAACAGCCCAGCCACCGCCGCGGCCCCCGCGGCCAGGGTGGCCCGGATGACCGTTTCGTGTAACTTGTCGTGATCGTTGACTATGGCAGGCATGCTTGATCAAAACGCGCGACCGTGAGATCCGATCTACTTCATGCGTTTGGATCGCCAGCCTACCCGGCCGATGCTTTTGGACGGCGCCATGGGAACCGAGCTCATCGCTCGGGGGCTGTCCACTCGCGTTGACTGCGCGGACGCATGGAACCTCACGCGACCCGATGACGTACGTGCGGTTCACGCCGCGTACGCAGCGGCCGGCGCCGAGGCGGTCCAGACGAACACCTTCGGCGCGACCCGCCCTCGCCTCAAACGATTCGGCATGGAGGATCGCCAGCGCGAGATCTGCGAGGCCGCCGTCCGGCTCGCCCGCGAAGGTGCCCCCGGCGCGACGATCATCGGCAGCCTCGGCCCGACCGGCGAGACGCTACCGCTCGCCGGCAACGCCGACCTCGGTTGGCTTCGCGAAGCCTACGCCGAGGCGGCCGCCGCGCTCGCCGCCGCCGGTGCCGAGGCGATCCACCTCGAGACCCAGTTTCATCCCGCGGAGTTGCAGATTGCGATCGCCGGCGCGCGCGCCGGTGCCCCGGGTCTGCCGCTGATCGCATCGATGGCGCTCATGCCCGGCGCCACCGGACTCGAAACGCCGCATGGCGTGCCCATTGGCAAGATGATGCGCGCCATCGAGGCGAACCTTCCCGACGCCGTCGGGGTCAACTGCGCCGTCGAGGCCGAGCGCATGCTCCAGGCGGTCGAGCTGTTGCGCGATCGCTTCGAGCTGCCGGTCTGGGCGAAGCCGCAGGCCAAGATGTCGGACAAGTGCGCGACCGGCCAGAGCAAAGAGACGCCCGAGTCGTTCGCGCGTCGCGCCGTCGCCCTCGTCGACGCCGGAGCCTCGGCGGTCGGCGGCTGCTGCGGAACGACCCCGGCCAGCATCGTCGCGTTGCGCGCGGCGCTCCACCGCGAGCCGGCGAAGGTGGCGTCATGATCCTTCTGATCAACGCCGTTCGCCTGATCATCGCCGCGTTCTTCGGGCTGACCACGCTGCACTACGACCGCGGCATCGCCACCCGCTACGGCGATCCCGGCGATAAGCTGACCGGCAAGCACCTGTCCTGCACGCATCAGCACATCCAGCCGACCGACCTGGTCTGCGCGCACCGGACCCTGCCTTGCGGCACTACATTAATATTGGAAAACCCGCGCACCGGCCGTTTCGCCCTGTGCGAGGTCCTCGACCGCGGTCCCTTCGGCGCCATCCTGCCGACCGGCGAGTGGGGCGTGAAGATTCACAAGGACGAGCCGGGCGACTGGCGCGGCATCCTCGACCTGTCGCCGGCGGTCGCCGACGCGCTCGGCCACAATGGGCGCGAGCGGATCCGCGTCTTCTATCAGCGCGTCGCCCACCACATGCACTACGGCCGGGAGCTGCGCACCCGTCCTTGACCCGCCCGCTCTTGATCGGCATCGCCGGCGGTACCGGCTCCGGCAAGTCGACCGTCGCGCGCAAGATCGCGGACGGGCTGCCGCCGGACTCGGTCGCGGTCATCGACCACGACAGCTACTATCGCGACCGGTCCGACCTCCCCTACGACACGCGCGCTACCCTCAACTACGACCATCCCGACGCGCTCGACAACGATCTCCTGGTCGAGCACCTCGAGGCGCTCCGCGAAGGCCGCGGCGTCGACGTCCCGATCTACGACTTCAAGAGCCACGGCCGCGAGCCCAAGCGCCGGCGCGTCGAGCCGCCACGCATCCTCATCGTCGAAGGCATCCTCGTCTTCGTCGAGGAGAGGGTGCGCCGGCTGCTCGACGTCAAGGTCTTCGTCGACACCGACGCGGACATCCGGGTGTTTCGTCGCATCCGCCGCGATCTCGAGCAGCGCGGGCGCAGCTTCCAGCAGGTGCGCGAGCAGTACTACGCAACGGTGCGCCCGATGCACCTTCAGTTCGTCGAGCCGTCGAAGCGTTGGGCCGATCTCATCGTGCCCGAGGGCGGCGACAACCACATCGCGATCGATCTGATCCTCGGTAAGCTCCGACACGTCCTCGGCTGAGATTCTTCGTTTCGGCTGACGTTTTAGATCCGGTATACGGACACGATCCGCATACCGGTTGCCACCTGCCTCGTCGCGCCGCGCATCCGTCGAGAATCGTTCGCGCCTGAAGCGGCACGCCCCCTGCTTTGTGCCGGTCGCGTTGTTTCCCGCACACGACAGGAGGCGCCCTCATGAACCGACCGATCTCGCTCTTCATCCTCGCGCTCGCCGCCGGCTGCAGCTCCAGCGTCGAAGGCATCCCCACCGACGGTCCGATGACCGATCCGTTACGCCAGCTCGAAACCGAGACCGGCCACAGCTGGTCGGTGCGCTGGCGCGACGACCACACGCCGGCGTTCCTCGAAGGTCGAACAGCGCCGATGGCCGCAACCGCCGATGATGCGTCGCGCAGCGGTCGCGACTTCCTCCGACGACACGCGGCGCTGTTTGCCATGGGCGACGGCGACGATCTCGATCCGCAGAGCGCCGAGACCGATGAGCTCGGCATGACCCACGCGCGCTTCACGCAGAAGGTCTATGGCCACCCCGTCTGGGGCGGCGAGCTGCTGGCCCACTTCGACACGGATGGCTCGCTCGTCCGGGTCAACGGCCGCTACGTGCCGATCACCTCGCCGGTGCCGACGCTGCCGGTGCGCACCTCCGACGAGGCGCGTGTGCGTGCCACCACCGCGGCGCACCTGTCTCTTCCAGCCGCGGCGCCCGACGCGTTCACGACCGGCGCGCCGAAGCTGTACGTCTACCCGGTGGATGCCGCGACCGCCAAGCTGGCGTGGCGGGTCCAGGTCGACGTCGAGGACGACACGATGTCCACCGTGCTCGAGTCGTTCATCGACGCCAGCGATGGCAGCGTCCTCGCGGTCAGCGACCTGACCGAGACGCTCGACGGCAGCGGCGTCGGCGTCCTGGGCGACGCGCAGCCGCTGGCCGTCGCTGCGAGCGGTGCCAGCTTCATCCTCGAAGACGCGACGCGCGGCAAGCCGGCGACGCGGACCTACTCGGCCGCCGGCGGCACCCGACTGCCGGGCACGGCCGTCCGCAGCAAGGACCCGTCGCGCTGGGACGAGGAAGGAGCAGCCCACGGCGCCGCGGTCGACGCGCACGCCTTCGTCGCGGCGACCTGGGATTACTTCGCCAAGGTCCACCGGCGCGCCGGTTGGGACGGCAAGGGCAAGGGCGTGCATGCGACGGTGCACTACGGCCGCCTGTACAACAACGCCTTCTTCGACGGCAAGCAGCTCGTGTTCGGCGACGGCGACGGCACGAATTTCGCGCCGCTCGCCGGGTCACGCGACGTCGTCGCGCACGAGTTCACCCACGGCGTCACCTTCCACACCGCCCAGCTGACCTATCAGGGGCAATCGGGCGCGCTCAATGAAGCGGTCTCCGACATCTTCGGCTGCTTCGTCGACGGCAACTGGCAGATCGGCGAGGCCGTCTTCCATCCCTCCGGCCGGGCACGGGCGCTGCGCGACGTGGCGCAACCGCACGCGACCGACAATCCGGAGACGATGGACGAGTACGTGCAGGGCCCCGACGACAACGGCGGTGTCCACATCAACAGCACCATCGTCTCGCACGCCGCCTACCTCATGACTCAGGGGCCGCACCGGTTGCCGCTGCGCACGGTGGAGAAGATCTGGTATCGGGCGCTCGTGCGCTACCTCCACGCCAGCGCCAACTTCCGCGACGCGGCGGACGCGACGCTGGCCGCCGCACGCGATCTCGGGGGTGACGCCGAAGCCACCGTGACGGAGGCGTGGCAAACGGTCGGAGTCCTCCGGTAGGAGTCGGCTATGATGCGGCGTGCTCGACGACGAGGCGGAGCTCGGCCGGTTCGGCTATGCGCAGCAGCTCAAGCGCGGGATGAGCGGGTTCGGCAACTTCGCGTTGTCGTTTTCGATCATCTCGATCCTGACCGGCGGCGTCTCGCTCTACTACTGGGGGCTCCGCTTCGGCGGGCCGTACGAGATGGCGGTGGGCTGGCCGATCGTCAGCGTCATGACGCTGATGGTCGGCATCAGCCTGGCCGAGCTGGCCTCGGCCTACCCGACGGCGGGCGCGCTGTATCATTGGGCGACGATCCTGGGCGGTCCACGGATTGGCTGGTGGACCGCGTGGCTCAACCTCATCGGCCAGGTGGCCGTCACGGCCGGGGTCGACTACGCCTTCGCCGAGTTCGTGCACGACGCCATGGGGCTACCCGAGAGCCGGCTGTGGACGCTCGGGATCTACGGCGCGGTCCTGGTGACGCACGGGATGTTGAACCACGTCGGCATTCGCGTCGTGACCTTCTTGAACGAGCTCTCGGCCTGGTATCACCTCGTCGGCACGGCGCTGCTCATCGGCGCGCTCTTGTGGCTGGCGCCGATGCAGCCGACCTCGTTCCTGCTGCGGAAATTCGTCGCGCCCAGCGACGGCGGCGTCGTCTATCCGTTCTACTACGCCTGCCTCGTCGGTCTGTTGCAGGCGCAGTGGACCTTCACGGGGTACGACGCCTCGGCGCACGTCGCCGAGGAGACCAAGGGAGCGCAGGAGGCGGCGCCGCGCGGCATCGTGAACGCCGTCTGGGTCTCGGCCGTGGTCGGCTTCTTCATGCTGGCGGTGGTGACTCTGGCCATCAAGGACCTGGGCGCGACCGCGGCGGCGAAGAACCCGTTCATCTACGTCATTCAGACGGCGCTCGGCGGCCGGCTGGGCGCGGTGATGGTCTGGATGGTGATCGGAGCCATGTGGTTCTGTGGGCTGTCGTCGGTGACGTCGAACTCGAGAATGCTGTTCGCGTTCGCGCGCGACGGCGGCGCGCCTGGCTCGTCGGCGCTGGCGCGGATCAGCGAGCGCTGGCGCACGCCGGCGGTGGCGATCTGGGTGTGCGTGGCGACGGCCTTCGTGCTGGCGATCTGGAGCCGGGCGTACAACGTCATCGTCTCGATCAGCACGATCGGGTTCTACGTCTCCTACGGCATTCCAATCTTGTTGGCGCTGCGGGCACGGCGGCGCGGCGCGCTCGAGCGGGGGCCGTGGCACGTGGGCAAATGGTCGACGTCGATCAATCTCGTCGCCGTGATCTGGATCGCCTTCATCACGATCCTGTTCATGCTGCCGCCCAATCAGCTGACCGGCTACACGTTCGGGGGCGCGCTCCTGCTGCTCACGATCTATTACTTCGCGTGGGCGCGCCGTCACTTCGAGGGGCCGCCGGCGTTGAAAAGACTGCGCGAGGCTGCTAATGCTACGCGAACCCGGGAGGTTTCGTGATCGCGCACATTCTGACGGCCTTGGGACTATGGATTCAGAGCGTCATCCTCGCGCTCGGCTATGCGGGCGTGATGCTGCTCATGGCCATCGAGTCGGCGTGCATCCCGCTGCCCTCGGAAGTGATCATGCCGTTCGCCGGCTCGGTTACCGTGGCTTCGATCGCGGCGGCCAACAATCATGCGCCGCTGAATCTGTGGCTGGTGGCGCTCGCCGGGGCCATCGGCTGCAACCTCGGATCGATCCCGGCCTACTTCGTCGGGGCCAAGCTGGGGCGGCCGTTCCTCGAGAAGACGCGCTGGATCCGCTTCCTGGTGACGCCGCACGAGTTGGAGCGCGTCGACGGTTGGTTCGCGCGACGCGGATCGATCATGGTGTTCGTCGCCCGCCTTTTGCCGGTGGTGCGCACCTTCATCGCGCTGCCGGCAGGGATCGCGCGCATGAACCAGGTGCGCTTTCACGTCTATACGTTCCTCGGCTCTTTACCGTGGTGCCTGGCGCTGGCCTACGCCGGCGCGGCGCTCGGGGAAAACTGGGAAGAGAAGATCAAGCCCATCTTCCACAAGTTCGATTTCGTCCTGGGCATCATCATCGTTCTTGGCGCGGTCTGGTTCATCCGCTCGCGCATCCGCGCCTTCAAAGCGCACGCCGCAAACAGCTAAGCCCGCCGAAACTAAGTCAGCCAAAAACTGGCGTTGGGATACGGGCGGACCGATGATCGGGTCATGTCCCGGCCGCAGCGATCACCGTCGCGTGGCGAAGATCTGTTCACGTTCGTCGACGCGCGTATGCCGGTGCATTACGCCGGTGGCGCCTGCCGCCTGCTCAACGGCGACTGCCTGGCGCTGCTCGATCAGCTGCCGGCACAATCGATCGATCTCATCTTCGCCGATCCGCCCTACATGCTCTCGAACGGCGGCACCACCTGCGCGTCGGGCAAGCGCGTCTCCGTCGACAAGGGCAAGTGGGACGCGTCGGCCGGCATTCAGGCCGACTACGAGTGGAACCAGAAATGGCTGCGCGCCTGCCAGCGCGTGCTGAAGCCTTCGGGGACGATCTGGGTGTCGGGCACGCACCATGTGATCTTCTCGATCGGGTTCGCCATGCAGAACCTCGGCTTCCACCTGCTCAACACGATCACCTGGTTCAAGCCCAACGCGGCGCCGAACCTGGCCTGCCGCTTCTTCACGCACTCGACGGAGATCGTCCTCTGGGCGTCGCCGGCGCGGCGCGCGCCCCTGCCGCACACGTTCCACTATCGGGACATGAAGGCGGAGAACGGCGGCAAGCAGATGCGCGATCTGTGGCAGATCCCCGACCCGGACGGGACGCAGGTGGTCTGGTCGCTGCCGACGCCGGCCAAGCGCGAGAAGAGCGCGGGCAGGCACCCTACCCAGAAGCCGCTGCAGCTGCTCGACCGGATCGTGCGCGCAGGATCGAGCCCCAACGATCTGGTCCTCGATCCGTTCAACGGCTCCGGCACCACCGGGGTGGCCGCGCTCGCGGCGGGCCGGCGCTACGTCGGCATCGACACCGATCGCGAGTATCTCGAGCTGACCAAGCGGCGCATCGCAGAGCTCGCGCGCTAGCGATCTGTCGACGAGGCCGACGACGATGCCGGCTACCGCTCGTCGGCGCCGGGGCGCTTCAAGCGGTGCTCGCGCAAGAGGCGCTCGAGCGACTTGCGATGGACCTCGGCGATGACCGCCGCCTGATCGAGATCCCAGTCGGTGGCGCGCACCAGATCTTCCAGATACTCGCGCTCGGTCTGATCGCGCGCGGCCCGCAAGGAGACGCGCTTGCGCATGGCCGGCTCAGCGCGCTTGCGCAGCTCGGCGACGGCGTCGAGCGGATCGCCGCGCAGGAGCTTGGGGTCCGACATGATGACCGCGCGCTCCACCACGTTGCGCAGCTCGCGAACGTTGCCCGGCCAATCGTAGGAGGTCATGAACTCGAAGATCGCCTCCCATCCGGGCGCCGGCGCCGACGGCTTGTCGCCGGCGAAGATGTGGTCGCGCGCGAACAGCGACGCCAGCATCGGGATGTCGTCGCGCCGCTCGCGCAAGGGCGGGACGCGCACCGTCACCACCGCCAGCCGGTAGTACAGGTCCTCGCGAAACTGCCCTTCGGCGATGCGCGCGTCGAGATTGCGATTGGTCGCGGCGACGATACGGACGTCGATGGGGGTCGGCTTCGAAGCGCCGACGCGAAAGACCTCGTTCGACTCGAGGACGCGCAAGAGCTTCGGTTGCAGGTCGAGCGCCAGCTCGCCCAGCTCATCGAGGAACACGGTCCCGCCGTCGGCCCGCTCGAAGACGCCGGCACGCCGGTCGGTGGCGCCCGTGAACGCGCCCCGCTCGTGACCGAACAGCTCTGCTTCTATTAATGTAGCGGGCACGGCCGCGCAGTCGAACACCGCGATCGGTCGGGTCGCCCGCCGCGACCGCGCGTGAATGGCGCGCGCCACCCGCTCCTTGCCGGTGCCGGTCTCGCCCTCGATCAGCACCGCTGCGTCGGTCGGCGCGACCCGGTCGAGCAGCGCGAAGAGCTCGCGCATGGCCACCGATCGCCCGAGCAGCCCCTCGAAGTCGTCACGCGCCGCCAGCTCGAGCCGCACCGGCGCCGCCGAATGCGAGAAGCGCAGCCGGGTGCGCCCGCACTCGAAGGTCGCGCCATCCTCGAGCGGCGCGACGCGAATCCGCACGCCGCCCAGCCGCGTGCCGTTGGTCGAGCCGAGATCGCGCAAGACGCAGTCGCGCTGCTCGACGTCGATGCGCAAATGGCGGCGGGAGACATGCTCGTCGGTGAGCACCAGGTCGCTCGAGGCGTGGGTCCCCACCTCGAACGACCGCCGCGTCGCCTCCGCGACCTTGCCTCTGTCCGGCCCCTCGATGACCTCGACACGAAACCCGCGCACTTCGACCGCCATGGCGCGATTGCCGACGGATAGGACGGTGGTGGCCGGTCTGTCCATGATCTGCCGGATTTTAACCGAAAGTTGCTCGCGTGCGCGTCGGGTGCCTAGAATCCGGCCCATGGTCCGGTCGCGCACGTTCGTCGGCGTCACGCTGCTCGTCCTGTCCGCCCTATCGGGTGTGGCTCAGGCCGAGATTCAGCAAGGCGTTCCTGAGGTCTATCCGTCCAAGCACGAAATCTCGACGCACATGGGATTCCAGGCAGGATTCGGCGGTAAGTTCGGCTCGACGTCGGGCTTCAAGCTCGACGCCGACTACGCCTATCGCTTCCACCAGTTCGTATGGTTCGACGCTGCCATCGCCAACGTCTTCGGGTTCGGCTCGGCCGACGGGTTCTGCAACAACGGCGTCGGCGGCGCGAGCTGCTACCGCGGCGGCTGGGCGCTCGAGCTCATGGCCGGCGTGAAGTTCAAGTTCTTGATGACGCGCATCCCCCTCGTCATCGAAGCGCCCGCGCTCATCGGCGTCGAGGTGCTCTACAACCGCGACTGCGGCGACAACGGCGCGGGCGTGCCGGTCGTGCGCACCGGCGCGGGCGTCAAATACTTCCTCACCAAGCGGATCGGCGTCGGCGCCAAGTTCGACGTCGCCTTCGGCCCCGGCTTCCACGGTAGCGGGACGATCCTCTGCAGCAACAAGTCGTACACCGACTTCTACGGCTACTTCGACTTCTTGATCGGTGCAGAATTCGTCCTTTAGAGGGAGGGCCGATGCGAAACCTCGCGGTCTTGACGCTCGTAGCAGCGCTGTTCGCAGCATCGCCGGTACGGGCGCAGGTCCAATCCAAGGGCCCTGAGGTTTTTCCCGGCAAGTTCCAGGTCGGCTTCCATCCGATCGGCTTCCAGGTCGGCTTCGTCGATCGCTCGCCCGGCGGCTACAAGCTGGCGGCCGATTTTTCCGGCCTCATCGCCAGCCCCGGCAAGCTCAGCCTCTGGCTCGGCGGCGGCATGAACTACGCCGCCGGCTTCTACTCCTGCTACCTCACGGACTGCGGTGGCGACCTGCAGCTCTGGGCCTTCGTCATGCTCACGTTCGAGAAGCTGCTGCCCTTCCCGCTCGTTCCCTTCGCGCGAGCCGGCGTCGGCGGCGACGTCCTCTTCTACAACGCCGTCGCGGGCGCCTTCGTGCTGCGCTTCGGCGGCGGCGCGCACTACTGGCTGTTCAAGTGGCTCGGCCTCGGGCTCGAGACCAACTTCACGTTCGGCCCCGGCTTCTACCCGAACGGCGCAGGCACCCTCTTCTACGGCAGCTGGGACTTCAGCCTCGGCGCCCGCTTCGCCTTCTAGCTCCAATCGCTCGCTCTCGCTCGCTAGTCCGACCGCAACGCCACGTCGACGAGGAAGAAGATCGCGAACAGCGCGTCGGCCGACGACGCGCCGCCCGAAGCCGAGCGCGCGGCCGTCTCGCGAAAGCGTAGATAGCGATCCCCGGACACGCCGACCATCAGCGCGTACAGCGCGGGACCCTCTTGCGGACCGCCGCCGCCGACGGCCGCGCCGCCGCGCGCCAGCTCGTTGAACGTGCGCGCCGCCGCCACGACCGCGCCGGCATAGTCGCCGCGATGCACGAGGTACTCGACGCTGACCACCGCGTCGCGCATGAAGCCGGGCGGCAAGATCTCCGACAGCGCAGCGCCGCGCGCCAGCACCCCGCCGTCGACCACCTTCTCCTCGGGCTCGAGCGGCGACAGCGCCGGAGGGCTCGGATCCTGCTCGCGCTCCGCCAGCGCCTGCAGCGACGAGGCGATCGATTGCGACGGATCTGTCGTCGGCGTCTTGTGCGGGTGCGACGGCTCGTCGCGCAGCTCGCTCGCCACCGCGCTTGCCAGCGCGCCCGCCGCTGCGGCCGACCCTGCCGCGCCCACGGACTGTGCCTCCACACCCGCGGCCGGCGCCTCGGCGCGCCACACGCCACGCCGCCGCAGATCGGACAGCACCAGCGTCGTGATCGACTTGAGCGCCTCGAACACGCCCTGCCCCGTCGCGGCCGACGTCTCGAACCCCGGTCCGCGATGCGGATTGAGCGCCGCCTCCAGCTCCGCCACGGGCATGAGGTCCGGCATGTCGCGCTTGTTGTACTGCACGAGGTGCGGCATGCGCTCGAGCGCCAGCCCCTGCTCGCGCAGATTGTCCTGCAGGTTCTGGTAGCTCTCGATGTTCGCCTCACGCCGCGCCCGCTGCGAATCGGCCACGAACACGATCCCATCGGCGCCCGTCAGCACCAGCTTGCGCGTCGAGTTGTAGTGGACCTGACCAGGCACCGTGTAGAGCTGCACGCGCACGGTGTAGCCGCGCAGCTTGGGCAGCTTCACCGGCAGGAAGTCGAAGTAGAGCGTGCGATCGATACCCGTCGACAGCGAGACCAGCTGGCCGCGCGCGTCGGGCTTGATGGCGCGATGAATGTACTGGAGCGAGCTGGTCTTTCCGCCCAGCCCGGGCCCGTAGTAGACGATCTTGAGCGAGATCTCCTTGGTGTAGAGATTTACCGAGCTCACGCGCCTTCATCGTATCACGGCCGCCCGCGTCAACTGCTCCCAGAGCATTTCTGCTCCGCGGCGCAAAAGGGCTCCGCAAACCCGACGTAAAGCGTGGTAAAATCGGCGCGTTGCACTGGCATGTCCAGTGCTCTACGGGGGCCACCAGGAGGAATCATGCGTACCCGAACTTGCCTATCGCTGCTCACCTTTGCCGTCGTCGCCGTGGTCTCGGCGCGCGCCGAGGCGAAGCACGTCCGCTACCTCGGGCCGCATCCCGTCGCGGCCAAGCAGGGCGGCGGCTACTGCTACATCGAGTCGCCGCATCTGCACATCTACGGCCCCGACAAGCCGGCCCTCTACCAGCAGTCCGGCGACGAATACATCTTCACCGGCGATCCGACGCCGTTCGGCTATGAAGGCGACAAGCACCCGTTCTACGGCCACCATCCGGTCGTAGTCGTCGGCGCGCCCGAGCCGGTCTACTGCCTGCTCGACGGTCCGCATTTTCATGCCTATGAGGCGCCCGAGGTCCCCGAGTACAAGGTGAAGGACGGCGTCGCGTTCTATGTCGCGCCGATTCCGCAGGTCTACATCAAGCCGGCGCGCGTCAGGGTCATCAACGCCGAGTATCGTCCGTACGTGACCTTCCGCCCGACCGTGGAAGTGGCGCCGCCGCCGGAGTGGCGCGGCGACGTCTACGTCTCCGGCCCGTCGGTGGAGGTGCGCGCGCCCGGCGTGTTCATCGCGCCGCCGCAGCCGCACGTCTCGGTCGAGGTGCAGGGGCCGATGTTCGTGGCGCCGCCCTCACCGCGCGTCGTGATCAATGCGCCCGCGCCGCACGTCGTCGTCGGGGTTCCGCAGCCGCACCTGTTCGTTCCGGGCCCGCCGGTCGTCGGCGTTCGCGTCGAGCATGAGGGGCGCTGGGAGCATGGCGAGCGCGAAGGCCACGGCGAGCACCACGACAACGGTCGCCACGAAGGCTGGGGCAAGCACGGCGGCGGCGAACGGGGGCATCACTAATGCGCGCCCGGTCGCTACTTACGTCGTCGCTGGCGTCGGCAATCCTGGCGTCGGCAATCCTCGTCGGCGGCTGCCACAAGAAGCCGACGGAAGGCGGCGTGCGGCTCGCCCAGGTCTCCGAGGCCTTTGGCGCCGCCGGCCTCCACACCGATCAGTTTCAGCCGACCGATCCCGCGCGCTTCAACGCGCAGAAATGCGTCGCCGGCACACTCGAAGGCGTCGAAACCGTGGTCTGCGAGTACGGCTCGCCCGACGCCCTGGCGCTCGGCAAGAAGGCAGGCGAGCAATGGGCCGCGTCGGCAACCACCGCCGCCGTCCTCGGTAACGGTCGTACCCTCCTGGCGGTCGCCGACCGCGCGCATAGCGACCCCAACGGCAAGACGATCCACAAAATCACACAAGCGTTCTCGAAGACCCGCTGATCTCGGCGCCATCCTTGCTTCTACAGAGCATCGGAGGACTCGATGCTCGAGCATCATGGTTGGCTCTTCATCGTAGCGGGCTTTCTGATCGCGACCTTGGTCTCGCTCGCGATCCCTTACGCCGCGCGGCACCAACAGCCGCGGCTACCGAGGTGAACGGGATGGCCAAGAAGATCCTGGTCCCAGTATTTCCGAGCGAGTGGTTCTACGACGCGGTCGTGCGCGCGGCCGATATCGTCGGGACCGAAGGCGGCCTCATCACGTTCGCGTTCTGCCGCGTGCGCCCACCCGATGACGTCTATAGCGGCGACGGCGACGGCCGCCCCGGGGAGCTCGACGTCTCCACCAACGCCGGCGACTTCGACGGCAAGGACCTCGAGATGTGGCGCGAGAAACAGATCGCCGCTCTCGAGGAGGCGCGCCAGCTGCTCTATCAGCGCGGCGTCTCCGATGCGCACATCAACTACATCTTCGCCGACGAGGCGGAGCACGAAGGCGGCGCGCAGGCGATCGCCGACGAGGCCGCTGCCGGCGCCTACGACATGGTGGTCCTCTCGCACGGCTACTTCGACGACGAGGTGCTCGAGGAGGAGTCGACGCCGCAGGAGGTCGCGGCGGCGGTGCAGGCGATCGGCGAGGTTTCGCTGGTGGTCTGCTAGACGGGCAGCCGTCAGCTACTGGCGGTGAGCGATTCCAGATCGGAGACTTCCTTCGGAATGCTGACGGTCAGGTTCTCGTGGCCGCTCTCGGTGACGAGGATGTCGTCCTCGATACGGATGCCGATGCCGCGATATTCTGCCGGCACGTCCGTCGCCGCCGGGTCCACGTAGAGCCCCGGCTCGACGGTGAGCACCATCCCCGCCTCGAGCGCGCGCGAGCTCCCTTCGGGCGCGTAGATGCCGACGTCGTGCACGTCCATGCCGAGCCAGTGCGACGTGCGGTGCATGTAGAACCGCTTGTAGGCGCTCTTCTCGATCAGCTCTTTGACGCTGCCGGAAAGCAGGCCGAGGTCGACCATGCCCTGGGTCAACAGCTCGACCGCCTGCTCGTGGATCTTGTCGACGCTATTGCCCGGCCGCACCGCCGCCACGCACGCCTTCTCGACCGCGAGCACCAACTCGTAGCAGCGTCGCGCCGCCGGCGAGAAGCGCGCGCCGATCGGATAGGTGCGCGTCACGTCCGCGGTGAAGCCGTCGATCTCGCAGCCGGCGTCGACGAGCAGCAGCTCGCCCTTCTTGAGCGGCTGATCGTTGTCGACGTAATGCAAGATGGTCGCGTTGATGCCGCCACCGACGATGGTGCCGTAACCGGGGAAGCCGCCCGCCTTGCGGAACGTGTAGTCGATGAGCGCCTCGACCTCGTACTCGCGCACGCCGTCGCGCGCGGCTCGCATGGCGGCGGTGTGCGCCTCGCGCGTCACCTCGACGGCGCGCCGCATCTTGCCGAGCGCGTCCGCGTCTTTGATCAGGCGCAGCTCGTGCAAGGTCCAGCGTAGATCGCCGATGCGTCGCGGGGCGCGCATGCCGCGCCGTTCGCTGGCGCGCAAGTGCGCCATCGTCGAGAGCACCAGGCGATCGAGGTCGCCGTCCTCGCCGGGCACGTACAAGATCTCCTCGGCACCGTCGCACAGCTTGGCCAGCTGCGTGTTGATGTCGTCGACCGGGAACGCCTGGTCGGCGCCGAACTTCTGCTGCGCGCCCTCGACCCCGGCGCGCCGCCCGGTCCAGGTCTCGCGCTCGGGATCGCGCGGCCGCACGAACAGCGTGAACTTCTCCGACCGCCCTGGCGCGATCACGGCCAGCGCCTCGGGCTCGGTGAACCCGGTGAGGTACCAGAGGTCCGAGGTCTGGCGGAAGCGGTGCTCGACGTCGCTGTTGCGCACCGACAGCTTCTTGCCGCCGATGATCGCGACCGAGCGCGGCCCGATCCGCTCCATCAGCTGCTGGCGACGCGAGGCGTAGACGTTCACGGCGAATCCTCCTTGCGCTTGATGTTGTAGACAGCTTTGCCGGTGGCCACCGTCCGGTCCGGCGCCGACGGCTGAAACACCCGAACGTCGACGACACCGACGCGATTGCCGACGCGCACCACGGTGCCGTCCGCCACCAGCTTCTCCGGCGCGCCGGGCGCGATGTAGTCGACGCGCAGATCGATCGTCGACACGCGGTCTTCCATGCTGATCGTGGTCCACACCGCGAAGCCGCCGCAGGTGTCGATCAGCGTCGAGATGACGCCGCCATGCAGGGCCGGCCGCGAGGCGTCGCCGAGGTACTCGGGGCGATAGGGCAGGCCGAGGCGCACCCAGCCCTCGCGCGCCTCCTCGATGTCGATGCCGAGGAACTTGTTGAACGGGATGAGCTCCTGCACCAGGCCGAGGAATTCCTTGGGCAACACGGGCATCAGGAGGAGCCTAGCATGCCGTCGGCGGCGAGCGCGTCGACGCACTCGATGGCGCTGGCGCACGCGAGCTCGGTGCCGATGCCGCGGCCGCCCGCGCCGTCGCCGCAGACGTAGAGCCCGGGCAACGGCGTGCGCACCGACGGGCGATCGCGGCCGGGGAAATGTTGCGCACCGACGAGCCGCTCGTCCACGTCGCGCAGCCCGGTCGTCGCCACCGCGGCGCGGGCGTCGATCTCGGCGCCGTCCTCGAGGGTCACGCGCCAGCGGCCGCTCTCAGGATTGCGCTCGATGGCGACGGCCGGCGCGCGCGTCCGCATCGTGCCGCCGAAGCGCTCGACCGCGTCGCAAAATGCGCGCGGAATCGCCGCGGCGCCGCCGCGCGGATACGAGAGAGCGCTGTCCTTCACCGGACCTCCGCCAGATCCGACGTGCGCAGAAACGGCACATGATGCGCAGCCCCTATGCGCCGTAAAGTTACACCGAGGGGACCGCGGTCACCGCGGGTGAACATGTGCGTGCCGTAATCGACGTGGAAGCCGCGCTTCTCGTACCAGCCGCCAGCGCCGCGCAGGCCGAGCCCCCGATGCCGGAGCCGATGACCACCACCTCGCGCCGCTGCACGACGGCACTGTATCACCGGCGGGATTCAGCGCGGCAGCGACGGGAGGAGCGGTCGGAACGACGGGAGGAAGCCGGAAGGAAGATCAGGCGGCGACTTTGGGGGCGGCAGTGACCTTGCGGATCAGCGTCGCAAGGCGCTTGGGATGGAACGGCTTCGGCAGGAACGCGTCAAACCGTTTCCCAATCTCCGCGCTGTCGTAGCTCGACATGCCGACGAACTTGGCGTTCTGCAGCGACGGGATCGCGCGCATGCGCTTGACCAGGTCGGGGCCCGAGCCGTCGGGCAGCTCGACGTCGAGCACCACGGCGTCGAACCGCTCCGTCGCTGCCAGCGTCATCGCCTCGCCTGCCGTCGCTGCGCCGACAACTTCGAAGCCGCGCGCACGCAGCGCGAGGTCGTAGAGCTCGATCAATCCGGGGTAATCATCGACAATCAAGATACGCATCGTCCCCGGCAGTAGTGCAATCGAAAGGCCAATGAGTAGCGCAACCCATGTAGGCATCCGGCACGGGCTTTGTAAGTGTGAAGTGCATGCTCTATGCACTTTGGGTCGTGGCGGGGGTACTGCTGCTCGTGTGGATGCTTGGAGTCGCAGGCGCCATCGCCGTGGGAAACGGAATTCACCTGCTCCTCGTCGTCGCCTTGCTGGCGGTCATGTCCAGCTTGTTCACCCGCCCGCGCGTCGTCTAGAAGAGCTCAACCCGCATCAGCTGCCCTCGGCGACCAGCTCTGCCGGGGGCGGCTCCTCCACCAGCTCTGCTTCCAGCTCCTCGTCCGCCAGGTACGGCGCATCCTCGGGAACCAGGTTCTTGCGGGGCCGCGGATCGGCCGCGCCGCGCACGACGATCTCGGCCTGGTAGAGCCGCGGATCGAGCATCGGACCGCGGCAGACGAGCGGCTCGTAGTCGTCGGCCGTGATCTCGTTGCCGAGCGCGCCGATGAGCCGCCCCATGAGCGCCGTCGGCAACAGGTGCCGCTCCGACGGGAACACGTACAAAAAGTGCAGCAGCTGCCACAGGAGCACCTGCCAGTGGTCGCGCATCAGGCCCTCGATGCGCGACCAGTCGAGCTTGAGGGCGGTGGCGCGGATGAGCCACGAGATGTCGGCGCCGTCGAAGCGGTCGCGCGCGGCGACGAACGACTTGGAGGCGATGATCTCCTCGGGCCCGACGATCTTCACCGGCAGCCCGAGCACCATCGCGCGGCGGGCGTTCTCGAACCAGCCTTTGTCGACGGGGAAGAGGCCGTTGTACGAGCAGAAGATGATGTCGATGCAGGCGTCGGCCTTGCGCGCCTTGGCGAGCCAGGCGGTGTCGGTGATCTCGCACTGGAAGCCGGCGCGCATGAGGATGTGCAAGACGGTGTGCAGGTCGTCGGCCTGGATGAAGAGATCGACGTCCTTGGTGGTCCGCCAGCGGCCGAGGTAACTGTAGAGCGCGAAGCCACCGCCCACCAGGAAGGGGGCGTTGGCCTCGACCAGGGCACGGACACCTTCCGCGTAGATCTTCTGCTTGTCCAGATCTCGACTCTCGCGATCACGTGGTTCCAAGAGGGACCTCCCGCGATATCCGCTGGAGACCTGAAGGGTGCACGGGCTGTGCCCGCGTGATATCCAGGGGCGATGGCGGCGACGGAAAACGTGGTGACGGTCACGGCGCGCGGGGCCGCCCGCGTGCGCGGCGGCCTACCGTGGGTCTACGCCCACGACGTCGTCCGCAGCGACGAGAACCTCGGTGACGTGGTGCGGGTCGTCGACCCTCGTGGAGCGGCGCTCGGCACCGCGTTGTGGGCGCCGGGCGCTCGCTTGCCGCTCAGGCTGCTGGCGCGCGAAGCCGTAACGCTCGACGCCGGCCTGATCGAAGCGCGTATCGTCGCTGCCGACGCGCTGCGGCGGCGCCTCTTGCCGTCGGCGGACGCCTATCGCATGGTGCACGCCGAGGCGGACGGGCTACCGGGGCTGATCATCGACCGCTACGCCGACGTCTGCGTGATGCTGACGACGGCGCGGGCGATGGATGCGCGCGAAGCGGAGATCGCGACGGTGCTCCAGCGGGTCACCGGCGCGCGGCTGATCGTGGCGCGTGACGATTCGTCGGCGCGTGACTTCGAGGGGCTGCCGCGACGGCGCGCTCTGCTGCATGGCGAGGGGGCGACGACGGTGCAGTATCACGACGCCGGCAGCCTCTTCGAGATCGACGTCATGAGCGACGGCAAGACCGGCGCCTTCCTCGACCAGTCGGAGAATCACGCGCGCGTCAGCGAATACGTGCCGGCCGGCGGCGAGGCGCTCGACGCGTTCACCTACCACGGCGGCTTCGCGCTGGCGCTGGCGCGTGGCGGCGCAGCGACGGTGCTGGCGCTCGACGAAGCCGCGCCCGCGGTCGAGCGCGCGCGCGCCAACGCGGCCCGCAACGGCTGCCCGCAGATCACGGTCGAGCAGGCCAACGCGTTCGATCGGCTGCGTCAGCTCGAGGCCGACGGCCGGCGCTTCGACGTGGTCGTCATCGATCCGCCGGCGCTCGCCAAGCGCAAGAGCGCGTTTGGCGCCGCCGACCGCGCCTACAAGGAGCTCAACCTGCGCGCGCTCCGGCTGGCCAAGGGCGGCGGCATCGTCGTCACCTGCAGCTGCTCGAGCAAGATGACGCCCGACCGGTTCGGCGCCATCGTCGAGGACGCCGCGCGCGACGCCGGCCGCGCCGTTCAGCTCCTCGAGCGCCGCGGCGCCGGGCGCGATCATCCACCGCTTTTGGGAGTACCCGAGACCGAGTACCTGAAATGTTGGATACTCAGGGTCAGAGAATGAGCGCGCGCGCCCGGTTCGAAGCGTTGTGGGAAACCTTGACCTCCGAGCAGCAGACGCTGCTGGCGCGCGAATACGCGGAGCGCGCCCGCATCGACGGCGCCTACGTCGTCATGGCCGACGGGCGCGAGGTGCCGATCCCGCCCATCCTGACGCCGATCTCGATCGAGCGGCCGCGCCTGCGCCAGGTCGCCGCGGACGCCCACGCCATCACGCGCGCGCTCACGAAGGTGACCGTCGATCTCATGGAGGACCCGGCGCGCGCACCGCTGAAGCAGCGGCTGTTCGGCGCCTTCACCACGCTCGAGGCGGAAGCGCTCGGTGCGACCTGGCGAAAGTCGGAGCAGCTGGCGACGGTGCGAGTCGACTTTCTCGTCACCGCCGACGGGCATGCGCGCGCGCTCGAGGTCAACTCGACCATCCCGGCCATGCAGGGCTACTCCGACGCCATCGCGGCGGCGTTCCTGCGCGCGGTGGCCAACGCGCGCGGCCGCTCGGAGCTCGAGGCCAACGCGCTCGTCGACGACAACGGCCGCAACACCGATGATCTGCTGCTGTCGCTCCTGGCGCACCACGAGCGGCTGGGCGGGCGCTCGGGCGAGCAGTCGATCGCCATCGTCGCGCGCGCCGGCGATGCGCAATACGGCGAGCTTTCGCACTACTGCCGACGCTGGAACGCGCTCGGACACAAGGCCTTCATCGCCACGCCCGAGGTGGTCAAGGTGGTCGACGGACGCGCCGTCGTCGACGACGTCATCCCCGATCTCATCTACCGCCACATCTTCGCCCGCCGGCTCGATCCGCAGAGCGACTTCGCGCGCATGTGCCTCGAGCCCGAGCGCTTCCACCTCTTCAATCCGATCTCGAGCCACCTCGAGGTCAAGGGCATGCTCGCGCTGTTGTCGGCAGCGGCCACCGACAACGCCGCTTCGGCGCGCATCGGGCTCGATCCCGAAGAGCGGGAGGCGGTGATGCGCTCGGTGCCGTGGACGCGGCTCTTGGCGCACGGCGCCACGACCGGACCCGCCGGCGAAGCCATCGACGATCTGCCGTCCTGGGCGCGGCTCAATGGCCGCGCGCTGGTGCTCAAGCGCAGCTGGGACTACGGCGGCAAGGGCGTCTTCCTCGGCACCGAGCTGGCCGAGGGCGCAACGGCGGTGGCGCGGCTACAGTCGCTGCTCGGGCGCAGCGCCAAGGAGCTCGTCGGCTGGAGCGAGCTGTGCGACTACGCGCTGGCCGATCACGACGCCTGGGTGGTGCAGGAGTTCGTGCCGGCGCCCACCGAGCGGCTCCTGCGCGTCGACGACGATGGCGTGCACGCGCGCGATCTCTACGTCGATCTATCCGCCTTCACGAACCTCGGCACGGCGCCACGTCCGGTCGGCGGGGCAGTGCGCGCCTCGGAGAGCCGCATCGTGAACATCCTGGGTGGTGGCGGGTTGGCGCCGCTGGTGCGTGACGACGTGCTGGCGCGTCTGCTCGACTGAGCGACGGCGACTGAGCGCCGGCGACTGAGCACAGCTCCCGTCGCGCCGCCGACTAGCGCTCGCGCTCGCGCGGCGCCTTCTTCGGCGGCTTGGGCCCGAAGAAGAGTCGCGCGATTCCGCCGAGCAGCCAGCCGCCCAGACCGCCGACGGCGAGCGCCGGGATGAACGACGTGATCGCCGGGCGCACCAGCGCGTGCGGCGTCGCCTCCGTCGGGTACCAGACCGCGAACACGAAGGCGACCGCGACCGCCGCCGTCAGATGCGCCTTCTGCTTGCCCTTGAGATCGACCAGTCGCGTATCGAGCACCAGCGCCATGGCCATGGCGAGCGCACCGAGGACGATGAACAGCCACGGGTTGAAGTGGCCGCGGCGGAGCTGCACGGTCAAGCCGCCCTCCAGCTGCTCGTCGACGCCCTCGGCGGTGATGGTCACGGTCGGGCCGATGACGTGCGGCAGCCGGTGCGTGATCTCGGTGTGCTCTTCGACCGCGGTCGACGAGCCCTTGCGGCTACGATAGGTATGAAGCGAACGCTTGATCGCGCCCGAGACCTCGTCGCTGCCGCCGCCGTTGTCGACCGCCTTGAGCGAATAGTCGGCCTCCGCGTCGCTGCGTCCGGCCTCTTTGAAGTGGCCCATGACGGTGACGTCGTACGGACCCGATTTGCCGGTCGTCAGCGTCGCGGTCAGCTTGTCGCTCGTCAGGTGGCCCTCGGCGAGCGTCGGGCCCGGGACGGCGGTGCGGACGACCGGGTAGACCATGCCGCCGAACGCGCACGCCAGCATCGTCACCAGGAGCGCCCGCTGCCAGGGAGCGCGCACCAGCCCGAGGGCCGGCAGCGCCCCGACGACGAGCGTACCGACGATGATCGCGAGCACCAGAAGGATGCCGGCGATCTGCTCGTTCAAAATTTCGAATTTATACAGGAGGTAGCCGAACGCGAGCAGCATGAGGAGGCCGAGGGGGCGGATCCAGCCCTCCCAGGCATCTTCGAACCAGAGCTGGAATCGCGACGCGTTTTTCTTATCCGGGGCCATTCGGCGCGCAGCCTATCACACGCTACCGATGGGCGCGACGGCGACGGCGCGCGTGCCGCGGCGCGACGATGCGTGAGCGGGCCGGCAAGGGCGGCGTCACGTGGCTGGCGCGCCAGGTCTCGAACAGCTCGGCCTCGCCGGCGGGGAAGAAGGCGCGCGGCGCGACCTCGGCGTGATAGCGACGGAAGGCGCGCGCGAAGTCCGCCGGATCGCGATCGAACCACGCCTCCGCTGCCGGCGACCCGCGCACGAGCCGCTCGAAGCGCAGGCGGGCGACCAGGAGCGCCGACATGCGCACGCCGTCGGCGTCGGCGCCGGGGTGCAGCGCCCGCACGGCGGCGACGGGATCGGCGGCGCGCATGGCGGCCGCGAGCTCTTTTTCCCAGGCGCCGGGCTTCATGCACGCCTCCGTCGCTGCAACGTCGCGCGCAGCCGCGTCATCTCGGCGGCGAGGAGCGGCACGTCGCCCTCCTCGACCGTGCCCTCCATGCGCTCGAGCGTGACGCCGCGCAGATTCGGGCAGCGCGGTGCGACCGCTTCCAGCATGCGCCAGACCATCTCGGGCACGGCGCCGTCGTGCCCGTCGAGTCGCATCACCCGCCCGGAGGGCAGCCAGGCCGGGCTCGAGTCGCTGCCCCCCGAGACGTGGAGCTCGATGACCTTGGCGAGATCGAGGCGGCGCAGATATTCGGCAGCGTCGAAGCCGAAGTTCTGCGCCATCGTGTAGACGTTGTGCAGATCGAGCAGCAGGTGGCTGCCGCGCGCGCGCACGCAGTCCATGAGGAAGCGCGCCTCGTCGAGTGGATCGCCGAGCGTGAAGTAGGCGACGTTGTTCTCGACGCCGACGTCACCGACGACGCGCTGCATCTGCGCGAGCCGGCGGCGCACCACGCGGGCCACGGCGCCGGTCATCGGCAGCGGCAGCGGCAAGGTCATCGCCAATCCGTCGACGGACGAGGCGCCCAGGTGATCGGTGTACCAGCGGAAGCCGAAGGTGGAATGGTCGGCCCGCACGCGCGCCAGCCACTTGCGCCGGCGGCCGGCATCGGCGGCGGCGGCCGTGCCCATCGAGAGGCCGACGCCATGCGCGACGAAGAAGCGCCCGCGCCGTGCCATCGCGGCGAACTGCCGGTGAAAGCCGTTGGGCTCGAGCCGCCCGTCGCTGCCCTGCCGCCACAGCGTCTCGGGCGCGACCTCCCAGTAGTCGGCGGCGGCGATGATCGCGTGGCAGCGCTCGAGGAACGCCGGCTCGGGCTGGAGCGTGAAGCCGACGGGGATCACGAAGCCTTCACCAGGAAATCGAGGAACCGCGCCGAGGCGGCGGGCACGTGGCCCATGCCGCAGTCGGGCATGTCGGCGCGATCGTCGCCTTCGTACCAGGTGCCGCAGCCGCCCGCGTGGCCCCAGCGCGCACCGGGCGGGGCGTGGTTGACCCAGCGGGCGCGCGCGCGGGTTGCCGCCTGCGCGATCGAGGTCTTGGGGCGCGGCACCACTTCGCGGATCAGCATCGAGAGCAGCTCGACGCGCTGCCGGCTGACCTCGGCCTCGTGCGCGTCGGCCCGGCGTTCGTCGGTCTCGCGATACTGCGGCAAGACGCCGTCGATCTGCCAGACCCGGCCGCGCTCGACGTAGAGCATGAGCGGCGCGCCGTCGACGCCGAAGCGTGACGCCGGCGCGCACACGACGTCGATGGCGGCGAGCGCCGCCAGATCGCGATCGCTGCCATGGTTGAGCAGCTCGCCAAACGCGGCGCCGCGATCCCAACGCTGGCGCTCGCTCTGCGGCACGACGAAGACCAGCGTCGGCTCCGTCGCCGTCGCGCGCGGCGCACCGCCGAGCGACGCGTCGCCGAACGCCTGCCGCACCATCCAGGGCGCAGCGAGAAAGCCGGCGAGGAAGGCGCGCCGCTTCATCGCCGCGGCGCCTTCTTGTCCTTGGCCGCGATGTACTCCTGCTCCATCTGGCGCGGCGTCTTGGCGAAGAAGTAGAGAAAGCGGCTCGACTTGGCCGGGACGTGGCCCATGCCGCAGCCGTAGCCGACGTTGTCGTCGTCCTTCAAGCCCTCGACGACGGCGGGGCCGCAGCCGGAGTGCGACGCCCAGTGGCTGCCCGCCGGCGGCGACTGACGCAAGCTCTTGACCACCTGCGCCGCGGCGGCCGGCACGTCGGCGACGGGTGGCAGCGCGCGGTGCACCAGATTGGAGACGGCGCGGATGCGCTTCTCGACGACGGCGTCCTCGCCGCTGCCGTCTTCCATCATGCGGCCGCTGCCGCGGAACTGCGGCAGCGGACCGTCGACGACCTGGATCGTGCCGTCGAGGTGAACGATGACGGCGAGCGGCTCGCCCGTGACCTCGGGGGCGAGCTTCGACAGATCGGCCATCGTCGCGCACGCGACCTCGACGCCGGCGAGCGGCGCAATCTCGGCGGCGGTGCCGTGGTTCAGGTATTCGCCCCAGGCACCGCCGCGCTCGTACTTCTTGGCGTCGTCGGACGGAACGACGATGACGAAGAGCGGCTTGGAGGCCTGCAGCGCGCGCGTCTGCGCCGACGGCAGCCCGGGCGCCGTCCGCCTGGCGCCGGGCACGTCGAAGCTCGCGTCGGCGAATGCGTTGCGAATGAGCCGCGGCCACAGCGCCGCCGCCGCCGATGCCCCCACCGCCGCGAGAAATGTTCTGCGCCTCATGATGTCTCCTTGATACGCATCCAACGCACGCCGCCTGCCCGCGATCTGCACCCAAGCCCCGACGCTGCGAGCGCCGCCGGGCCCAGAGGCGCGGACAGACGCGTTGGTCAAGCGCTGGATGTACGCGGAGGGCTGCGCAAGTCGGATGAAACCTTGGTGCGCATGATCACGACCTCCGCGGATAGATACGCAGGAGGACTCGATTTCGATCGGATTATTCTGAGTCGAGCTGATCGCGGAGCAGATCCAGGCTAGCGGTGGCAGCCAGGGCGCGCTCGAAGCGGGGAGGCAGGGCGGCGCGGTGGTGTACCCCGGCATACACCTGACGCAGCGCCGCCTTGACGTCGTCGCGAGCGACCGCGGTGCGACCGGTGTGGGCGGCGTGGGCGCGCGCGACCACGGCGACGGCGGCGCAGCTCAGCGTCAGCAGATCGAGACCGCCGGCGATCGAGAGCTCGAAGCCGGCGCCGCCGAAGAACGTGAGGCCGTGGAGCTCGGCGACGAGCCAGCGCGCCAGCATCGCTTCGCCGGCCTCACCGACGCCGCGCGCGACCGCGTCGATGTCGCCGAGCGCGACTTCGCCGCCGGCGAAGCGCA
>JAQBQH010000268.1 GCA_028287105.1 Myxococcales bacterium | reverse complement strand
CCCGCCGCCACCCAGGCGAAGTCCGGGATGTCGGCGGCCTCGGTCGGCAGCCGCTTGACGGCCATCCAGTCGCTGTCGCTGCCGGCGATCCCTTCGCTCGTCGAGAAGGCCACCTCGAAGCCGTGGCGCCGCAGGATCTGCTGCGTCTCCGGCGTGTAGTCGCTCGGGCGGCCGTTGGGATAGGCGAACGTCTTGGGCGCGCGGCCGGTCTCGGCGGCGATGCGCTCCTTGCAGGTGCGGATCTCGCGCTCGGCGGCGTCGGCATCGAGGCGCGAGAGGATCGGGTGCGTGTGCGAGTGGCCGCCGTACGTCGTGAGCTTCATGGTGCGGCGCACCTCGTCCCAGGTGAGCATCTGCCGCTCCTTGCCGGGTGAATCGCCGAGCGCCGCGAGCAGCGATGCTAGCGCCGTGCGACGCTCCCCGTCGGGCAAGGTCTTGAGGTGCGCGCGCGCCCGCTGGCCGAGCGCGGCCCGGGCCTGCGCATCGGGCAGCGCGATCGCCGGTCCGTCGGACCACGGCAGCGTGACCCGATCGCGACGCGTGTTGCGCGCGGCCAGATGCACCTCGTCGGTCCAGAGCATGCCGCCCTCGTCGAGGAACGAGGTGGCCAGGAAGACGACGGCAGGGATGCCGAGCGACTCGAGCACCGGGTAGGCGTGATCGTGATAGTCGCGATAGCCGTCGTCGAAGGTGACGAGCACCGCCGGCCGCACGCGGCTCGGCCGCTCGGCGCGCTCGACGAGCGCTTCGGGGCCGATCGGATCGCAGTGGTCGCGCACCCAGCGCATCTGGGCGGCGAACTTCTCGACGGGCAGCCCGTCCCAGCTGCGGTCGGCGCCGAGGATGCGGTGGTACATGAGCACGATGACGCCGCGCTTGCGCACGATCGGGCCGAGCGAGCGCCAGCCCCAGCGCGACGAGAAGGTGCGCTTCACCGCGCGCTTGAGGGTGCGCAGGCCCGGCGCGTTCACGGCGCCGCCTTGCGACGGAAGCGATTGATCAGCTTGCCCATGAGAGCGCGCGCGTCGGGGCTGATGAGCATCATGATGCCTCCGTAGATCGGAATGCCGAGGAGGGCGCGCACGCCGACCGAGAGGAGACGCCGGCCCGGCATGACGTGGATGAGCGCGAAGTACATCGCCACCGAGGCCACGCCGGCGGTCAAGAGCGTCCGCCACGGCAGCGCGATGGGCAGAAGCGAGCGGCCGGCCCAGGCCATCGACGGCGCGGCGATGCTGTAGCAGATGAGCGTGGCGATGGCGGCGCCCTGGATGCCGATGCGCGGCACCAGGATCAGGTTGAGCACGATGTTGAGCGCCGCGCAGCTCAGCACGATGGTCATGATGGTGCGGGTCTTCCGATGGATGAAGAGGCCGGCGCCGAGCATGGAGTTGGTGCCGTCGGCGACCATGCCGCCCATCACCCACGGCAGGATGCCGGCGGCGCTGGCGTATTTTTCCGAAGCCAGCGACGGCAGGAGCTCGGGGCCGACGGCGGCGAGCCCGGCGACGATCGGGATCCCGAACATCAAGTAGGTGCGCAGCGAGCGACCGATGAACGCCGAGGTCTCTGCGACGCCCTTCTGATCCCACATCTGCATGTAGATCGGCATGATCGCCTGACCGATCGACGCGATCACCAGCGCCTGCACGTACTGACAGAGGTTGTAGGCGGCGGCGTAGAGGCCGAGCTGCTCTTCGCCCATGATGCCGTCGATGACGTAGCGATCGCCGACCGACAAGATCAGCCCCGAGAGCTCGTAGCCGATCATCATCGGGATTCCGAAGCCGAGCATCTCGACGTAGAGCGGACGCGAAAACTCGGCGGCGTGCGGACGGGCGCGCTCGGAGCGGCGAAACATCCATAGCCCGAGGAGACCGACGGCGACGGTCTCGGAGACGACGCTCGCCGAGTAGAACGCGGTCAAGGTGCGCGAGATCAGAAGGACGGCGATGAGGATGAAGCCGAGCCCGAGATACTTCTTGGCGATCTGGTACTTCATGAGCACGGACGTCAGCTGCTCCGCGCGCAGGAAGTTGACGAGCGCGCTCTCGAGCACCTGCACCACGATCAACAGGCCGGCGATGGCGAAGAGCCGTCCCAGCCGCGGATCGCCGAGCCAATGCGGCGGAGCCAGCTGCGCAAAGATGACCAGCGCCAGCATCACGGCGAGCGCCGTGCCGCCCATGCCGAGGAACGTGGTCGCCGCGAGCTGCGCGAGCGTGTAGCGGCTCTTGCCGGCCTGGATCTCCGAGTGATAGCGCAAGATCGAGTGCTGCAGGCCGACCTTGCCCACCGCGACCGAGATCGTGAGCGTGGCGGCGACGAGGTTCATCGTGCCGTAGTCGGCGACGGAGAAGAGGCGCGTCAGGAGCGGGAAGGTGACCAGCCCGGCCACCATGTTGAACAGGCTCGTCACGCCGTAGTGCGTGGTGTGCACCAACAGGCGTTTGAGCGGAGAGTCGGTCGCCATTACGTCGGCTTCGCCTCTTCGGGGGGCCGGCGGCGTAGCGCGGTGACGACGCGCGTCTTGAGGGCTGGTAGGAGCAAGCGTCGAAGATAATAGATGGCGGCGCCGGCACGGGGGCGAAATGCGGTCAGGTAGACGGTTTCGCGCTCCCCGGTGGCCAGCTCCTCCTTGTACTGATGATCGCCACGCAAGAAGTCGAGCACCCGGTATCCCTCGCCGATCGCGTGCTCGATCACATGTCCGAGCAGCACCGTCCCGGGCTTTACATTGCCGAAATCGGGGTCGAAGCCACTCTGCATGAGAAACGTGCGGTCGCGAAATTTGTAGAAATAGTACATGGCGACGGTCTGGCCCGACAGCTCGAGGCAGTAGAGCCGCAGGCGATCGCGCGGAAGGCAGGCCGTGATGACGGCGCGATGAAAGGCGATGTACTCGGGCGAGGAGAAGCCGTGCGGCGCGCCGATGCTCTGCCAGCGTTTGCGGTGCAGGTGAGCCAGCCGATCGACGCCGGCGTCGAGGGTGGCCGGGTCGGTCCAGAGGAAGAAGCGCGCGTCGGGATGGGCGGCGTACAGCTTCTTGCGCGCGTTCTTGATGCGGTAGCGGCGGTCGCGGTGCAACGAGGCGAGCCAGGCGTCGAAGGTCGCCGGCAGCGCCATGAACGTGATGCGCTCGCAGCGGCCGGCCACGCGACCGAGGCGCGCGCGCTCGACGGCGGTCCGCATCGCGGCCGTGAACGCGCAGTCGGGATGCATGTCGGTGAGCCCGAGGACGTCCCAGTCGCCCACACGCAAGACGGCGTCGGCCAGCGCGCGCGCGACCTCTTCCTCGCGCGACGCTGCCAGGATGGGGCCGAGATCGTCGGGCGAGGTGTCGCCGCCGGTGCCGACGAAGCGCAGGAGGCGCACCGGACGGCGCAGCACCTGAACGGTCTCGACGTAGAGTGGAAGAATGCCGACCAGCTCTTCACCGGCGAAGGCGACGAGGAGCCGCAGCGGCCGGCCGCGACCGTAGACGTCCCACCACGCCTTCTGCCAATCGAAGCTGGCGAACACGCTCGTGATTGCCGCGTCGCGCTGGAGCGCTTCCCAGGATTCTTCCAGCGCTCCGAGGCCAAGCGCCGATTCGATGACGCGAACACGGACGGGCGCTGCCGCGTGCCGGATCACACCGCTCCGCTCATGATCGACTCAGGCATCGTTCCGACGGTCCCACCTTAGCAGATCTCGAGCCCGAATTGCCGGGCTCCGATCCGGTCCGAGTCTCGGGCGCGGAAGCGGGCGCCGGTGGTACACTGTGGGACCGATGTCATCGCCTGACCGCCTGCCGAGCGTGCTTGGCGACTTCGTGCTCGCGTGGGGCGAGGGCGCCGCGATGTTCATCGATCGTCTGAGCGGCTACACGCGCGTCAGCGAGCCTGGCGAGCCGGCGCAGGCGGCGGTTCGCGGCGACGCGCGCCACGGTCGCGCCGCCGACGGCACGCGGTGGCTCGCCGTCGCCGACCTGGTGAGCGGCGACCTCGCCGCCGGTGCCGCGGCCATCACCAACGGCAGCGCGCCGCCGCAGCGCGACTGGCGCGGCCGCTTCGTGCAGGTGGCCTGGGACCCGGCGACGCGGCGGGCGGTCGCGCTCACCGATCACTTCTCGACGCTGTCGCTCTACACGATGGTGCACGACGGAGTGCTGGTCGTCGGCACCGACTTCCGCGTGGTCGCGTCGTCTCCGTGGTGCGCGCGCAAGCTCGACCTCGAGGCCATCTACCACTACTTCAACTTCGCCCACATCCCGGCGCCCAAGAGCCTCTTCACCGATGTGCGCCGCCTCGAGCCGAGCACCCGCTTCTCGTGGCAGGACGGGCGCGCTGCCGACGAGCGCTACTGGCTGCCCGAGTATCCCGAAGATCTGCGCGGCACCGATGAGTCCCTCGCCAACGAGCTTCAGGAGCGGATGGTCGCGTCGGTGAACGACTACCGGCCGCCGGAAGCGCAACCGTGGGGCTGCTTCCTCTCGGGCGGCACCGACAGCTCGAGCATCACGTCGATCCTGTCGCGTCGCGGGCGCGTCAAGAGCTTCTCCATCGGCTTCGCCGAGGAGAAATACGACGAGCTCAGCTGGGCGCGCCTGGCCGCGCAGGCGTGCGGCGCCGATCCGACCTTCCACAGCGTCTCGCAGGTGGAGGCGCAGGCGCTGCTGTCGCGCGTCGTCGAGGCGTACGACCAGCCGTTCGGCGGCACGTCGTCGGTGCCGACGTTGGCGTGCGCCGATCTGGCCACCGGGGTCGGCATGAAGATGCTGGTCGCAGGCGACGGCGGCGACGAGATCTTCGGCGGCAACGAGCGCTACGCCAAAGATCGCATCATGGAGACCTGGTACGCCATGCCGGCGCCGGTCAAGGCGGTCGGGCGCGCCGTCGGTGGCGCCGCCGGCAGGAGCGGCAACTTCTTTCTCAACCGCGTCGAGAACTTCTTCGAGCGCGCGTCGTTGCCCAATCCCGATCGCTTCTACACCGACGACTCGTTCGCCTCCGATCACTACGACGCGATGCTCACGCCCGAGTTCCGCGGCGCGGTCGCGCGCGACGCCTCGCTCGACTGGATGCGCGGCGTCTACCGGCTCGGCTCGAGCGGCGGGCCGCTGCATCGGGTGATGCGCCTCGATCTGCAGAACGCGATCGCGCAGCACGACATCCGCAAGGTCGACAGCGCCACCCGCGCGACCGGCGTGAGCGTGCGCTTTCCCTATCTCGATCCCAAGCTCGTCAGCTGGGTCAACCGCCTGCCCGAGCACTACAAGGTGCGCGGCCTCAAGAAGCGCTACCTCTTCAAGCTGGCGACGCGCGGCATCCTGCCCGTCGAGATCCTCAAGAAGAAGAAGCAGGGCTTCGGTCTGCCCATCAGCGTCTGGATGCGCTCGGATCCGCCGTTCCAGGCGATGATGAAGGAGACCCTCTTCGACGCGCGCACGCGCGCACGCGGCTTCTGGCGGCAGGAGTTCGTCGAGCGGCTCATCGCCGATCACGAGAGCGGCAGCTGGGACCACTCCGACTATCTGTTCCGCCTGCTGATGCTCGAGCTGTGGTTGCGGAGACACGTCGATGCATCGTGATGCGCCGCCGCTGCGCATCCTGATGGTGCTCGAGAGCAACTTCTCCAAGCGCGGCGGCGGCGGCGCCGAGTCGCAGCTGCGCACCATCGCGCTGGCGCTCAAGCGCGCCGGCCAGCGCGTCGCGATCGTGACGCCGCGCTCGGCCAACGGTCCGCAGTCGACCGCCGAGCGCTGCTTCGGTCTGCCCGTCGCGCGGGTCAAGTATCCGTTCGTGCGCATCGTCGGCGCCGGCATCATGAACCTCCGCTTCGCCGCGTTCCTGGTGCAGAACCGCAATCGCTACGACGCCTGGCACGTGCACATCGGCCACAACATGGGCGCGCTCGCCTGTTTCATCGGCGACCTCATCGGTAAGCCCGTGGTGGTGAAGATCTCGGGCTGGTGGGAGCTCGAGGCCGGGCTGCTCGCGCCCAACCGCGGCTTCTTCGGGCGCATCGCGCGCGGCTGGCTCAAGCGCGCGACGGTGGTGCAGGCGATCTCGACGCGCGTCGCCGCCGAGCTGGAGAAGAACGGCTTCCCCAAGGAGCGCATCCTCGTGTTGCCCAACGCCGTCGACACCACGCGCTTCGCCGTGTGCGCCGCGGCGCGCGTGGCCGGCCGCCCGTTCGTCGCGGTCTACGTGGGGCGGCTGGTGCCCGAAAAAGATCTGACCACGCTCATCGCCGGCTGGGCGCAAGCGTTCGCCGGGCGCGACGACGTGCGGTTGCGCCTCGTCGGTGGCGGCCCGCTCGAGGCGGAGCTGCGCGCGCTCGCCGCGCGTCTCGGCGTGGCCCCGCAGGTCGAGTTTCTCGGCCATCGCGATCACGTCGAGGAGGAGCTGGCGCAGGCGCACATCGGCGTCTTGCCGTCGCGCATCGAGGGGCTCTCCAACACGCTGCTCGAGTTCATGGCCTGCGGCCTGCCGGCGCTCGCCAGCCGGGTGAGCGGCAGCGAAGATTTCGTGAAGCCGGGGCGCAACGGCTGGCTGCACCCCGTCGGTGACGTCGCCGCGGTCGCCGCCTGTCTGCGCGAGGCCGAGGCGCTCTCCGCCGAGCAGCTGGCGGAGCTCGGGCGCAATGCGCGCATCGACGTCGAGTCCGAAGCGGCGCTGCCGCGCGTCATCGGGCGGCTCATGGAGCTCTATCGGGGGCAGCACCCGTAATGTGCGGCATCATCGGCATCGTCGCGCGGCCCGGCGCCGCGCTGCCTCCGGCGAGCGTGGCGCGCGCCATGAACGCGGCCATCACGCACCGCGGCCCCGACGACGAGGGCTACTTTTCCGACGGCCAGGCGGTCATCGGGATGCGCCGCCTGTCGATCATCGATCTCGCGGGCGGCCATCAGCCCGTGCACAACGAAGACGAGACGGTGCAGTGCGTCTTCAACGGCGAGATCTACAACTTCCGCGAGCTGCGCGCGGAGCTCGAGGGGCTGGGCCACCGCTTCTACACGCACTCCGACACCGAGGTCATCGTCCACGGCTACGAAGCGTGGGGCGAGGGCGTGTTCGCGCGTCTCGACGGCATGTTCGGCATCGCGCTGTGGGACACCAAGAAGCGCGCGCTCCTCCTGGCACGCGATCGCTTCGGCGAGAAGCCGCTCTTCTATTGCGACGCCGGCGATCGCCTCGTCTTCGCCAGCGAGCTGAAGTCGCTCCTGCACGTGCCTGGCCTGCCGCGCGAGATCGATCCCGCCGCCGTGCGCGCCTACGTGACGTTCGGCTACGTGCCGACGCCGATGAGCATCTACCGCGGCGTGAACAAGCTGCCGCCCGGCTGCTTCTTGCGCTTCGAGGACGGCCGCGCCAGGGTCGCGCGCTACTACACCTTGGAGCTCGGTCCCAAGTCGACGCTGTCGGAGCGCGACGCCGAGGAGGAGCTGGCGCAGAGGCTCGATGCCGCGGTCAAGAGCCGCCTCGTGTCGGACGTGCCGTTCGGCGCCTTTCTCTCGGGCGGCCTCGACTCGAGCGTCGTGGTCGCGCTCATGGCGCGCCATCTGACGCAGCCGGTGCGCACCTTTTCGATCGGCTTCCGCGAGCCCAAGTACAACGAGCTCTCCGACGCGCGCCGCGTCGCCGATCACGTCGGGACCGAGCACCACGAGCTGGTCGTCGAGCCCGACGCCGTCGAGCTCTTGCAGAGCCTGGTCTGGTATCTCGACGAGCCGTTCGCCGATTCATCGGCGGTACCCACGTACCTCGTGGCGAAGCTGGCGCGCGAGCACGTCAAGATGGTGCTCACCGGCGACGGCGGCGACGAGTCGTTCGGCGGCTACGACCGCTACCTGCGCTTCCTCGATCTCGAGCGGGTGCGCTCCTTCAACCCGGTGGTCTCGGGCGCGGCGCAGCTGGCCGGCCGCTTCGTACCCGGCGCCAACGGCTATCGCCTCCGTCGCATCGCCGAGCGGCTGCGCCAGCGCTTCCCCGACAGCTACCTGAGCGGCGTCGCCGTCACGCGCGCCGACGTCTCCGACGAGCTCCTCGGCGACGCGGTGCGCGCGCCCGGCTCCGATCACTACGGCAGCCTCGCCGACGTGGCGCGCGCCGCGCACGGCCTCGAGTCGCTCGATCGCTGCGTCTCGATCGACTTCGCCAGCTACCTGCCCGACGACGTCCTGGTGAAGCTCGATCGCATGGCGATGGCCAACTCTCTCGAAGGGCGCTCGCCGCTGCTCGCCCACGGCGTCGTCGACTTCGCGGTCAAGCTGCCGCGCGAGCAGCGCGTGCAGGGCCGCCGCGGCAAGCACCTCTTGCGTCGCGTCGCCGCGCGCTGGCTGCCGCGCGATGTGCTCGACAAGCCGAAGAAGGGCTTCGGCATCCCGCTCGGCGACTGGTTCCGCGGCCCGCTCCGCGGTCTGGCCGCCGACATCATCGGCAGCCGCGCCTTCCGCGAGCGCGGCCTCCTCCGTCACGTCGCCGCCGAACGCTACCTCCGCGGTCACCTCGCCGGCGAGGCCGACTACGGCGAGATCTTGTGGCTGATCTTGTCGCTCGAGCTGTGGGCCACCCGCTACCTCGACGCGAGGCCAGCGACGGTGGGGGCGTGACGTGACGCTCCTGAAGGGGCTGCTCTTCTTTCAGCTCCTCTTCGTCGTCAACGAGCTGCACTTCAAGTGGGGCACCGGCATCCCCGGCCTCGTACCGACCAACCTCATCTTCGTCCTCATCCTCATCCTCATGCGCGGCAAGTCCGAGGTCCTCACGCTGCGCGAGCCGCCGATCTTGCAACGGGCGCTGCTCATGTTTTTCGGCGCGCTCGCCGTCGCCTTCTTGTGGGCCGAGGTCACCGACTTCGACGACCCGGTCGCCGACTTCACGTATCTCAAGAACGCGATCTTCTATCCGCTCTACTACTTCCTCTACCTGCGCTGCCGGCAGGACGAGAAGACCACGCGCTGGCTGATCATCTGGATCCTGATCATCGCCGCCGTCGCCGGCCTCGAGGGTCTGCGCGAAGGGCTCGACTACGGCTTCGGCAAGTACAACCCGTTCCGCCGCGCCTCGGGTCCGTTCGGCGAGGACTGGCATCACGCCAACCGCGCCGGCGTCTTCTACGGCATGTTCATGCCGATGTTCGTCGCGCTCGCGCTCTTCTTGAAGGGGCAGAAGCTGTGGCGGCTCGCCGCCGTCGGGGGCATGGTGCTCCTCGCCGGTGGCGCCCTCTCCACCTACTCGCGCCAGGCGTACATCCTCATCGTCCTGGCGGTCGCGATCCTGCTCCTGCGCAAGAGCGTGGTACTGGCGGTCATCCTCAGCGTCGCGCTCGCCGGCATGGTCGGCTATCTGCCCGACAGCGTCACGCAGCGCGTGGAGGAGACCAAGCAGCAGGGCGCGCACGGACAGGAAGAGGTCGACGTCTCGACGCAGAGCCGCTGGGACATCTGGGCCGGCGCGATGGACATGTTGAAAGAGCACCCGCTCGGGGTCGGGCTCTATCGCTTCCGGAACAACATCGGCAACTACTCCAAGTACAAGCACATCGACGCGCACAACTTCTACGTGCTGACGGCGGCGGAGACCGGCCCGCAAGGCGAGATCATCTTCGTGATCCTCCTGGTCATGCTCATGCGGCTGGCCAAGTTCTTGCGCCAGAACGCGCCCAAGAACGATCCCGAGATGGTCGCGCTCAGCCTCGGGTTCACCGTCATGACCGTGTGCGTGATGATGGGCAACATCTACGGCAGCCCGTTCCTCGAGGGCGCGATCATGGGGCCGTACTGGGCGCTGTGCGGCCTGCTCGAGCGCTACGTGCAGTTCAAGATGCAGGCCGGTGACAAGGACGAGCGACCGGAGCCGCGCCACGCCACGCTCGTCGAGCGCTTTCCGCTCGCGGTGCACCTGGGCCGCCGCTGATGGCCGCGCCGGTGCTGTTCCTGATCGACGAGCTGGAGGTCGGCGGCTCGCAGCGGCAGATCCTGCTCCTGGCCAGGGCGCTGGTGCGCGCGGGTCACGCCGTCACCGTCGGTTATTTTCGCGCCAAGGGGGCGACGCTCGTCGGTGAGCTCGAGGCCGCGGGCGTGACCGTGCGGCTCGTCGCCAAAGCGCGCGGCGTCGATCCGCGCTTCGTGCTGCGGCTGGCGCGCTTTCTGTCCGAGCATCGCGCGAGCCGCGTGCTCAGCTTCGGGTACACGGCGAACCTGTGGTCGCGCCTCGCCGGCGCGCTCGTGGGCACGCCGGCGCAGGTCTCGTGCATCCGCAACTTCGGCTACCTGCCGCGGCGGGACGGCGCCGTCGCGGAGCTGCTCGGTCGCGTCGAGCGGCAGCTCGCCCGTCGCAGCCTGCGGGTGGTGGCCAACTCGCGCGCGACCGCCGACTCGCTCGTGGCGCGCGGCTGCATCCCGGCCGGCAAGATGCTCGTCATCGGCAACGCCGTCGACACCGACCCGCCGGCCCCGCGCGAGGTGGCGCGCGCTCGACTGTCCGCGATCGTCGGCGGCGCAGACGGCGCAGACGGCGCGCCGATCGTGGGAACGCTGGCGCGGCTGGTCGAGCCGAAAGATCTGCCGACGCTGCTGCGGGCGGCGCGTCGGGTCGTCGATCGCCGCGGCGACGTGCGCTTCGTCGTCGGCGGTGAAGGGCCGCTGCGCCCGATGCTCGAGGCGCTGCGCCGGCAGCTCGCTCTCGACGCCTCGTTCTTCTTGCCCGGCACGCTGGCGGGCCGCGACGTCATCGCGGGCCTCGACGTCGGCGTCTTGAGCTCGTCGTCGGAGGGCATGCCCAACTTCCTGCTCGAGGCGATGGCCGCCGGCGTCCCGCTCGCCAGCACACGCGCCGGCGCCGCGCCCGAGCTCCTCGAGGAAGGGGCGCTCGGTCGACTGGCGCCCATCCGCGATCACGACGCGCTCGGTGACGCCATCCTGGCGCAGCTCGCCGATCCCGACGCCGCCCGTACCATGGCCGCGCGCGCCGCCGACAAGGCGCGCGCGCTCACCGCGGCCAACATCGCCGGCGCCTATCTCGCGCTCTTCGACGCGGTCTGAAGGCTACTTGGTCTGGTAGGCGCCGATGTCGAAGGCGCCGCTCGAGGGGCGGGCCGCGCCGAGGATGTCGTGCGGCACGTCGCTGAAGAGGTTGGTGCCCGCGCCGATGGCGGCGCTGCCCGCGCCGGGCGTGTAGTCTCCCGTCGATGCGCTGCTGAGCTTCGGATCGCCGGTGACCGAGTGCGTGTCGGCCGTCGTCGGATGTCCATCGCCCCACGAGACCGCCTTGCCGCCGTTGTAGACGAGGTTGTAGTCCGACACGAGGCCGGTTCCGGAGCCGCTGTTGACCTGCATGACGTTGCCGAGGTTGCCGCTGGCGCTCGCGATCAAGTTGTCGACGATGCGCACGTTGACCGAATTCTGCGTCGTCCCGTTGGTCGCCGCCGACGTCACCTTGACGATCACGTTGCCGGTGCCGCTGTCGATGATCGTGTTCGAGAGGACCGCGCAGTCCTTGCAGCCCTGCACGTCGAAGCCGCGCCCGACGCGCACCATGACGTTGTTGATGGCCCGCACGCGCACCGCCGCGAAGTGGTTGGGATCGATGTCGCAGGTCGAGTCGCAGCCGTCGCCCATGGCGATGGTGCCCGAGTCGCTGGTGACATCCTGGAAGCGATTGCCGTCGAAGAGCACGTCGTGCGAGCCGCCCTTGAGCTGGATGGCGCCGTTGCCGCCGGTGTTCCAGTCGTGGCCGAAGTTGCCGCGGAAGACGAGCCCGGGCGCGCCGGTGAGGCTGACCGGCAGGTGGCCGAACTTGCCGTAGAGCTCGTTGAACTCGACGGTGACGTTGGGCGCGGCCTGGTTGATCTTGATGTGATCGAAGCCGCCCGTGATCTTGCAGTTGCGCAGCACCGAGCCGTTGCACTTGTTCATGTTGAGCCCGTCGAAGTGCACGACCTGCTCGGAGGTGTCGGTGGGGCTGTTCTTGAACTCGAAGCCGTCGATGACGACGAAGTCGTTGCGCACCAGCACCGTCGGGCCGCTGCGGTTGCCGATGGCGTCGATGATCGCGGCGCCCTTGCCGTCGGCGGAGCGCAGCACGACCGGCGCCGCCTGCGTGCCGTCGTGCGCGAACGCGATCGTCGTCGTCTCGGCGTAGGTGCCGGCGTGCACCTGGATGCAGTCGCCCGCCTGCGCCTTGGGGGTCGCCTTGGCGATCGTCTTCATCGGCGCCGCGGCCGAGCCGCTCGCCGAGTCGCTGCCGTTGGGCGCGACGTGGATCTCGTTGGCGCACGTGTACGTGACCTGCGCCGCGTCGCCGAAGAGCGGCGGTATGACGCCGCCGCCACCGAGGTCGAAGTCGCCGCTCATGAGCACGCCCATGTCGGGGTCGCCCTGCACCAGCGACTGAGTCGAGCAGGCGGACAGCGCCAGCGCCAGCGACGAGAGGACGAGCGCCTTCATGCCGGCTGCTTGCCGGCGACGCGATTGAGGGTTCGCCGCAGCTGACGCTTGGCGGTGCGGGTCGAGTGCAACAGTGTCGAGACCAGTGTGTCCTGCCATGATCTCCTCCGAATGTAGGGAGCCGAAGCAACCGCGGCGAAGTCGGTGATGCGCGCGCGATACGCGGCCACATCGGCCGCGAACCGTCGAAGGTCCGCCGCCGTCCAACCGTTGTGGTGATAGCACACGGTCCACAGACCGAAAGGCCGATAGCGGAAGCTCCACATCTGCTGCGGCACCCACAACATGCCACGCTCGTCACGGTGCGCCGAGAGGAAGAATCCGTCGGAGATGGCGTCGACGCCGAGGTCCTGCAGCGCCGCCACCGTCGCCGCGTCGAACGAGTGCGCCGGCGCGATCCAGACCTCGGGCCGTACCGACTCGGCGCGAAAGATCTCGACCGCGCGCTTGAGCTTGTCGGCCTGCTCGGCGGCGGGGAGCCCGGCGAACTCGCTGCGATCGTTGATGCCGATGAGGCCGGCCTCGCGCGTGACGTAGCGGTGCTGATAGCCGTGCAGCCCGATGGTCCAGCCGCGCGCCTGCCAGCCGCGCACGCGCTCCCAGAAGCGCTCTTCGCGCGGACCGACGTCGAGGTTCGCGTCCTCGTTCGACGGCACCACCGCGAGCATCGGCCGGACGTCGGCGTCGGCGAGGATCTGCTCGATCTGCTGCCACACCGTCCAGTTCATGCCCGGGCAGATGTCGTCGAAGCGAACGAGGTACCGCGCGCCGTCGATCATGAAGCTCCGAGCGCCTGCGCCACCTCGCCCACCGTCACCTGGATGTCGAAGCCGGCGCGAATGCGCTCGAGCGCGCGGGCGCCCATGCGCGCGCACCGCGCCTGATCGGTGGCGAGCTGCTCGAGCGTCGCCGCCAGCGCGACCGGATCGCGCTCCGGCACGTAGACGCCGGTCTCGCCGTCGACGAAGACCTCGACGAGCGCGGGCATGCGCGTGGTCACGATCGGCACGCCCGACGCCATCGCCTCGAGGATCACGTTGGGGATGCCGAAGTGAATGAGGTCCGACGCGCTCGGCCGCTTGTTCCCCGAGGCCGCCTGATCGCCGTGCACCGCCGCCAGCACGAACACCGACGAGGAGCGATAGATCTCGGGGAGCTTCTCCTGGCTCTGCTTGCCGAGGAAGTGCACGCGCTTGAGCCCGAGCTGGACCGCGCGCGCCTCGACCTCGGCGCGCATCGGTCCGTCACCGACGATGTCGCACTGAAAATCGACGCCCTTCTTCTCGAGGATGGCGCACGCCTCGACGAGCGTGTCGAAGCCCTTGCGCGGCAGGAGCGTGCCGACCGACAAGATGCGGAACTTCGCCGACGGCGACGGCGCCGGCTTGTACACGCCGAGATCGAGGCCGTGATACGAGAGGCGGATGCGTCCGTCGGGCAGGTCGGGCGCGAGCTTCTTGAGGAACTCGAGGTTCTGCCGCGTGCAGGTCAAGACCGCGACCGCCTCGTTCAGCTTGAACGGCAGCATCGTCTGGTCGAGGTAGATGTCGTGCGCGTGCGCGGTGAGGCTGAGCGGGATGCCGGCGATCTCGCTCATCACCCACGCCGCCGTCGTCGGATGCGTCGCCCAGTGCGCGTGGATGCGATCGGCCGGCTCTTCGCGCAGCTCCATGCCACGCCGCACCGCGACCGGAAAGACGGCCAGCGAGCGCCAGAAGAACGGCGCCGAGCGCCAGGTCTCGCTCACGATGCGCCAGAGCAGCCTGCCGTACAGCGCCGGCTCGCGACCGAGTAGCTGCAAATTGCGGCGTAGGACCTCCGCCGACAGCAGGAACGGCGAGTAGCGCGCCGCGTCGAGCAGCGGCATGGCGTCGGCGTGCAGCGACTTTTCCGGCGCCGGCTTGAGCGAGTAGATGCGCAGGTCGACGCCGCGCCGCGCCAGCGCACGCAGCTCGCGCAGGATGAAGACTTCGTCGTTGCACGGGAACTGCGAGATGACGATCGCGACTTTCACGGACTGTCGATTATGCCGCGACGCGCCGCCCTGTCAAACGACGCGCCCGATCTGATAAGCTGCGACTTCGCCCCATGTACAGCGAGAATCCGCGGCGAGACACGCTCTTGTTCATGCGCGCCTCGCTCACCAACTTGCTGGCGCTCTTTCCCTTCTACTTGCGTCTCGGCAATCGCAGCGGACGCGGTCGCGCCAACGAGAGGCCCGAGGACGCGGCCGCCTATTTCCTTCGCTGCGTGAGCGACTACTTCGCCGAGCTGGCGGTCGACGCGTCGTTCGTGCGCGGCAAGCGCGTCCTCGAGTACGGACCCGGCGACACGCTCGGCGTGGCGCTGCTCCTCTATGCGCACGGCGCGGAGACGGTCCACTCCGTCGATCACTTTCCGGTGCACCGCATCACCTCGCAGAGCGCGGCCATCTACCGCGCCATCCTCGAGTCGCTCGACGGCGAAGCGCGCGCGCGCGCCGAGAGTGCCTTCGTCGAGCCGGGCAATCCGCAGAGCGGCTTCGATCCGGCGAAGATCGAGTACCGGGTCACGCGGCACGGCGTCTCGGGGCGGCGGCGTCACTACGATCTGGTGTTGTCGCGCTCGGTGCTGGCGCTGGTCGATCGCCTCGACGAAACGCTGGCCGACATCGCCGCGGCGCTGAGGCCCGGGGGCGTCTCGATCCACAAGGTCGACCTGTCGAGCCACGGCCTCGACCGCGACCGTCCGTTCGACTTTCTGACCTGGCCCGACCCGCTCTATCAGCTGATGTACAGCCGCAAGGGGCGGCCCAATCGGTTGCGCGTCGATCGCTATCAGGCGCTGGCGAAGGCGGCGGGCCTGCGCATCCGCAAGCTCGCACCGACGGGACACCTGTCCGACGCGGAGGTCGCCTTCATCCGCCCGCGCCTCGATCCCGCGTTTCGCGACGTGCCGGGCGAGCTGCTGTCGTGGCTCGGCTTCTGGCTGGTCCTCGAGCCCTACTAAGGCTTGGCGAGGGCGCCGAGGTCCTTCGATCCGGAAGCGCGCGCGGCGCCGGTGAAGTCCGTCGTCACCATCGGTAGCGACGTGCCCGCGCCAAGCGCCCGCGAGCTCGCCTGCGGCGTCGCCTTCGACCAGTCGTAGACGAGCTTCTGCGTCACCGTCTGGCTGAACTCCGAGAGATCGCCGAGCGCCGCGTCGCCGGTGATGCTGTGCTGATCCCACGTCGAGTGCGTCGCCTTCCACGCGCTGAAGTCGACCGGGGTGGTGTCGTTCGACCACTGCCCCGGCCCGGCGTAGAGGTTGTAATCCTGGTCGATGCCGGGTCCGATCGCCTTGCCCACGTGCGCGAATTGATCGTCGCTGGTCGCGGTCACGAACACGTTGTTCTGGATCAGGCTCGCCATGCTGTTGTCGGTGCTGACGAGGTGCAGCCAGCCGTAGCCGGTCTGTCCCGGAACCGGCGTCGCGCCGAGCACCCAGGTGTTGTTGGCGATGACGCAGCCCTTGAGGCCGTGATGATCGGGCCCCTGCGTGCCGTCGTCGTAGTCGAGGAAGTGGAACTTCCCGCCGGCGATGATGTTGTTGATGACGGTGATGTTGGCGAGGTGCGCCTGCTGATCGTAGGCCGACCCGGGCTCGTCGCCGAGGACGACGTTGGGCGGCGTGATGCGCCGGCCGTAGTCCTCCGAGTAGCCGCGCGACACGGCGAACAGGTTGTCGAACGTCTGCGCGTCGTCGCGCGGATGCTGGAAGACGAAGTTCTGCTCGATGAGCACGTTGGCCGTGTTGTTGACGTACATGTTGACCGAGAAGTTGTCGAACACGATGTTGTGGCGGACGACGTTGTTGCTGCTCACCTTGCCGGCGAGGTCGGAGTTGCCGACGGTCATGCCTTCGCCGCCGTTGAGGTAGCTGACGTTGCCCTCCGACAGGCCGTTCGACTGCGACGACCAGGCGATCGCCGCCGGCCAGCCGCCCGACGTGTTGTCGTTGTTGAAGCGCGGCCAGTTGTTGAGGATGTTCATCCAGATGCGGCTCAGGCGCACGGTGTTGCCGTTGCCCAGCTCGGTGCCGCTGTAGCTGAACAGGATCGCCGCGCCGCCGTTGAACTTGAGGTCGCAGTGCTCGAACGTGTGGCCGTTCGACTCGGTGTACACGCCCGACCACGAGCTGGCGCGAATCGTGAGGCCGATGAACGTGAAGTAGTCGTGCCCCTTGCCGAGGTAGATCAAGTTGTCGTGTCCGCGGCCGCTGTTGTAGCTGTCGTAGAGGAGCGAGACGTCGGCGCCGTTGGGATCGCCGTCGCCGAGCGTGCCGCCGAAGTCGGCGTACACCTTCTCGGCCGCGGCGTCGTAGAAGAACTTGTTGCTGCTGTCGGCGATGTTGGTCTGGGTCTCGTTCGGCGGCAGCGAGTCGTTCGGATACTTCGCCACCTGACCGTGGATGACCTCGCGCAGCGCGTACTCGTTCTTGCCGTTGCCGACGTAGATGCCGAGCACCGGCGTCTTGGGCGCCACCTTGGTGCCCGCCGTCGACGAGACCCACACGTTCTTCTGGCCGGCGTCGGTGTAGCGCGTCCAGGTGGCTGGTTTGACGCCGCCGTCGAGGATCGGCGCGCCGGTGCCGCGGCCGTAGGAGCCGACCGTGATGGGCGCGCCCGCCTTGCCCGACGGGCCGTTGCTCCACTGCGGATACTCGCGGTAGACGCCGCCGCCGAGGAGGATGGTGTCGCCGGCCTTGAGCTTGCCGCCGGTGATGATGGCGCCGAGCGTCTTCTTCGCGGTCGCGAAGGTGGTGCCGTCGTTGCCGTCGCTGCCGTTCTGCGCGTCGGCGTACCAGGTCTGGCCGCCGCTCGCGACCGGCACGTCGGGCAGCTTGCCGTCGAACACCGGCCACGGGAAGGTAATGCCGCCCGGCGGAAACTCGCCCGAGCCGCCGCCCGCCGGTCCGCCGCCACCGTCGGGATTACCGCCGCTGCCGCGGTCGCCGCAGCCTGGCAACCCTGCCGTCGCCAATGCGCCAACCGTCACCGCCGCCGCGAGGAGAGCAAGTGGAAGGCGGTTTCTCAACCTAACATTTTGTGTATTTCGCATTACTTATGCGCGGACAGTTCCACAAACCAATAGGGGAACGCAAGTGCGCTAGTCCAAGAACGCGTATCGCGGTGCTCGCGCATCTTCGACTCGCCGAAGCTGAAGAGCTGCTCGCCCCACTTGGCGAAGAACGGGTCGTTCGAGATCTTGGCCGCCGCCGCCACCGACGACAGCCACAAGAACGCGTAGTTGTCCTCGTTCGTCCACTGCGGGCAGTCGGGCGCGTCGGTGTAGCAGTACATGAAGTCGTAGCCGCCGTCGGGGCGGCGACGGAGTCCGTCGGTGACGAGGTGGCGCGCCATGCCGACCACCAGCGCCGCCACATCGGTGCGCCCGGTGCGCCGCTGGTACTCGGCGAGCCCTTCGAGCATCTGCCCCTACCACACCGGCTGCCGGCCCGGGAGCCGCTTGTGCTCCTGATAGTAGTCGAGCAGCTGGCGCACGATTCCGTCGGCGATGAGCTGATACGGATGCGCGCGATCGTTGCCGAACCACTCGGCGCCGGCGAGCGCGGCGCGCAGCATCCACGCCGTCGGACGGCCGCCGTTGAGCACGAACTGCGGCCGCGTCGTCGCGTAGAAGACGAGGCGATCGATGTTCTGCTTGGCCAGGTCGCGCGCCCAGACCTCGCCCGTGAGCTGGAAGTAGAGGAGCAGTGAGCGGAACGCGAAGCCCTGATCGGTGATCGGCTCGGCGTCGAAGTGCGAGCGCGGCCGCCGCATCTCGCCCTTGCGGTAGACCAGGCCGTTGAGCTTGTCGAGGAACGGATTGAACTTCACGAGATCGAGATCCATGAGGTGGCGCACGCTCGCCTGCGCGTAGCGCCAGAGCGCTGGATCGCCGGTGCGCAGCCACGCCATGAGGAGGCCGTTGGGCAGATCGTACTGCTCGTTGGCCCAATCCTCGACGACGACGCCCGATTTGTCGGTGTAGCTGGTGCCGATCTGGTAGTCGCCCCAGTTGCGCCAGCCGAAGCTGTCGAGCCGCTCGAGATCTTCGCGATAGTGCGCCGCGAACACCTTGAGCAGCGCGTCGTAGCGATCGCCGATGGCGCTGCGCGCGAGCGAGCCGTCGACGGGGTGCAGCTTGAGCGGTACGTTGCGCGCGGGTGGTGCGTAGAGCGCGAGGGCCGCGGCGGCGGGCGGCCCGTCGATCGCGATCAGGGTCTCGAGCGTCAGACCCATGCCGCCGGTGTAGTCCTCGGGGCGCTCGATGGCCTGCCAGCCGATCGCCGCGGCGGTGCGAAACAGCGTCATCGGATGGTGCTGCCAGAAGTCTTTGACGGCGACGGTGATGGCGCCGTCGCCGAGGACGCCGTCGTGACGCGCGCCGAGCGCGACCTCGAACGGTTTGCCACCGGTGGGTGCGACGCGCAACGATCCAGCGACGGCGATCTCCTCGCCCGCGCCGGTCGCCTTGAGGCGCACGACCGAGCTCCTGCCGAGCGCGAAGGTGCCGAGCTTGATGGTGCCGTTACGTTGATCGCCGGCGACGGTGTGCGTCTTGCCGGCGGCGTCGACGATCTCGTAGCTGACCGTCTTGGCCGCGTGATAGGCGCTGCCGCCCGACCACGGCGTCAAAAGCGCGGTGAGCTCGGCGGATCCTTCGGCCATCGGGTGCCACACGATCTGGTTGGCGCCGCTGGCGGCCTGGTGGGTCAGCTCGATGCGCTTCGGATCGACCGCGGCCTCGCGCGGCGCCCACTGATACGGCGCGCCGCTGGCGCTCACCACCTCGACCCACGGGCCGCCGGCGCTCGAGAAGCTGTAGCTGTTGTGCTGCGTGACGCTGGCCGGCTTGCCGCCGGGGGCGCCGACCTCGAGCCGCCACTGCGCCAGCTGCCGCCCGTTCCAGTGACGGTCCGACGGCTCGGGTGCCGGCGAGTCGTCGTGGCGATCGGTGAGCGTCAAGACCAGCCGCGTGTACGGCTTGCCGTCGAAGAACTGGTAGCGCGCCACGTACCAGAGGTGCTTCGGCGCATCGGCCCAGCCGCGTAGCTCGACCCAGTCGCCGCCCGTCGTCACCTCCGACGGTGCACCAAAGGTGCTGGTCGAGCCGAGCGCGTTCACCGTCACGCGCCCAGGGCCGAGCCGCGGCTTGCCGCCCAGCGACGCGGCGTGCAGGACGTCGAAGCTCTTCGTGGAGATCGAGAAGCGCGCCTCGCCGGTGGTGACGTCGACGGCGTCACCGCCCCTGGCGATCTGGATCCCGGCGGCGTCTGCCGTCCCCGCGAACGCGGCGAGCAGCGCCAGGGCTCCCAGGGCGCGCATGTTAGCCGCGGCCGATGCCGTAATACTTGAAGCCGAGCTCGCGCACCTCGGTCGGCTCCCACGTGTTGCGTCCGTCGAACAGCACCGGCTCCTTCATCAGCTCCTTGAGCCGCGCGAAGTTCGGGCGGCGGAACTGGTGCCACTCGGTGAGCAGCGCCAGGCCGTCGGCGCCGGTCGCCGCTTCGTAGTTGTGCTCGAACAGCTTGATGCGCCCGCCGAGCTGCCGCGTGATCGCCTCGTGCGCCACCGGATCGTGGCCGTGAATCACCGCGCCCGCTTCCAAAAGCCGCTCGATGATCGACAGCGACGGCGCTTCGCGAATATCGTCGGTGCCGGGCTTGAACGCGAGGCCCCACAGCGCGATCGTCTTGCCGGCGAGCGACCCGCCGCCGAAGTGCTTGATGATCTTCTCGGCGAGCAGCCGCTTCTGGCGCTCGTTCACGCGATGCACCGACTCGAGGATCTCGAGCGGATGGCCGGCGTCGCGCGCCGTCACCATGACCGCCTTGACGTCCTTCGGGAAGCACGAGCCGCCGTAGCCGATGCCGGGGAAGAGGAACTTGGGACCGATGCGCGAATCCATGCCCATGCCGCGGCGGACCATCTCGACGTCGGCGCCGACGCGCTCGCACAGGTTGGCGACGTCGTTGATGAACGAGATGCGCGTCGCCAGATAGGCGTTCGAGGCGTACTTGGTGAGCTCGGCCGACTTCGGGTCCATGCACACGATGCGGTCGTTGGTGCGCACGAACGGCGCGTACAGGTTGCGCAGGACGTCGCGCGCGCGATCGTTGTCGGTGCCGATGATGATGCGATCGGGCTTCATGAAGTCGTTGAGCGCGTCGCCCTCTTTGAGGAACTCGGGGTTCGACGCGACGGCGTACGGCAGCTTGGTGACGCCGGCGAGCGCGGCCGAGACCTTGGCGGCGGTGCCGACGGGGACGGTCGACTTGGTGACGACGACCGTGTAGTCGGTGATGTGGCGCCCGACGGCTTCGGCGGCGGCGATGACCTGGCTCAGATCGGCCGAGCCGTCGTGCGCCGACGGCGTGCCGACCGCGAGGATGACGACCTGCGCGCCCGGCACGGCCTCGGCGATCTTCGTCGAGAACGACAGGCGCCCTTCCTCGACGTTGCGCTTGACCAGCCCTTCGAGCCCCGGCTCGTAGATGGGCATGACGCCGCGCTTGAGCCCGGCGACGCGCGCCTCGTCGAGATCGACGCAGATGACGTCATTGCCGAAGTCGGAGAAGCCCGCACCCGCGACCAGCCCGACGTAACCGGTTCCGATGACCGCAATACGCATCGCCGGACGGTAGCAGATAGGTCAGGCGGTCACAAGCCGCCACCGTCGTCAGTCGAAGCGCTTCTTGAGCCTCAAGATCGGCGCTTCGAAGAAGCGGAAGGAGAGCTTGGCGAGCAGGAATACGGCGACGCTGACGGCCACGAAAAGCGACAGCTTGACCGGGATGGCGAGCGCCGGTTTGCGCTTGATGACCGCCTCGCCGATCCAGTAGACGTGCGCGATCACCATGCCGTGCACGACATAGATGAAGTAGCTGTACTTGCCGAGCGCCAGCAGCAGCGGCCGGCGGAGGAGGGCATGCAGCGCGCCCGCCCGCGCGGTGGCGGCGTAGATCACGAGGCCCAGGAAGCCGACGGCGGCGACGGCGGCGCCGGCGGTCTGGATCGGCGGGCGCGCCCAGTCGGGGCCGCCGGCGTAGATGGCGATGCCGATGAACCCCGCGGTGCCGAGCGCCATGAGCCACGGCGCGGCGCGACCGGCGAGCGCGCGCCACTCGTCGGAGCGCAGCGCCAGCGCCCCGAGCGCGCCGTAGGCCATGGTGTCGGCGCGCGTGATCGTGAGGCGATAGATCTGGTTCCAAGCCACGCCCTCGGCCGACCAGACGCAGCGCAGCGCGGTGGCGCCGGCGATGATGGCGAGGCACACCGGCCACAGCCGCCGCGGTCCGGCGAGCAGCACCACCGTCGGCCACACGAGATAGAACTGCTCCTCGACGGCGAGGCTCCAGATATGGCCGAGCCACGGATCGCCCCAACCCCAGTTCGCCTTCCAGTTGCCGAAGTAGAGGAGGTACCACCACCACGAGCCGCCGTAGTCGGGCATCGAGGTGTGGATGAGGCGATGGAAGAGCGGCAGCAGCGTCGCGATGACGAGGAGGTAGAGGTAGTAGACCGGGAAGAGGCGCAGCGTGCGGCGCGCGTAGAAGTTGCGGAAGTAATGCGGGCGGTCGCGCGCGTCGAGGAGGATGCCGGTGATGAGGAAGCCCGAGAGCACGAAGAAGAGGTCGACGCCGAAGGGGCCGGCGGCAGCGAGGACGTTGAGCGTGGCGCCGCCGCGCCACTCGGCCGAGAGATCGGGCCACGCGTG